>CBIGPF010000001.1:0-93090 GCA_966191535.1 uncultured Pseudomonas sp.
TGAACGAGGAGAACGCCGCCGGCGGCCGCGTGGTGACCGCGCCCACCAACGGCGCCGCCGGCATCGTCCCGGCGGTACTGCACTACTACGCGCGCTACGACAGCAACGCCAACGCCGACGGCATCGAGCGCTACCTCCTGACCGCAGCTGCCATCGGCATCCTGTGCAAGCTCAACGCCTCCATTTCCGGCGCCGAAGTCGGTTGCCAGGGTGAAGTCGGCTCGGCCTGCGCCATGGCTGCCGGCGGGCTGGCAGAAGTCCTCGGTGGCAGCCTGGAGCAAGTGGAGAACGCTGCCGAGATCGGCCTGGAGCACAACCTCGGTCTGACCTGCGACCCGGTGGCCGGGCTGGTCCAGGTGCCCTGTATCGAGCGCAATGCCATGGCCTCGCTCAAGGCCATCAACGCCGCCCAGCTCGCCCTGCGTGGCGACGGACAACACCTGGTCAGCCTCGACAAGGCCATCGACACCCTGCGCGACACTGGCCGCGACATGATGGACAAGTACAAGGAGACGGCGAAGGGCGGGCTGGCGGTCAACGTGATTGCCTGCTGAGCGGAAGGACTCGATTCAGTAGCGGGCCATGCGCGCGATCGCGGGCATGGCCCGCTCCTACAGGGAACGCTTTCTTGCAGCCCCCGAAACAGCCTTTCTCAGCCCCGGAGAAAATCGTTAGCTAGCTTTCTTTTTCCACCACTTCGGGCTACCGTCGATGCCCGCCAGAACTAGAAAGACTTCCGAAAGTCCGCTGCATTGACCTTTGCCCAGGCACGTTCGCGCGATGCCTGCCATGCTCTGTGGCGGCCCTTTTGGCCAACCTGACCGTGATCAAAGCCCGACGACTGGAGATTCCATGAACCTGTCGCTGCTCAGCCGCTATGCCTTTTTCGCCGCCTGCGTCCTGTTCACCGTGCTCAGCCTGCCCTTCCTCGGGCATGACTGGGTGTGGCCCTTCACCCTCACCACCCTCGCCCTGAGCGTGCTCGGGGTCTTCGACCTGCTGCAGGAGCGCCATGCCGTCAGGCGCAACTACCCAGTCCTGGGCAACATCCGCTACCTGGTGGAAGCCATCCGCCCGGAAATCCGCCAGTACCTGCTCGAAGGCGACCAGGAGGCCCTGCCCTTCTCCCGCGCCCAGCGCGCGCTGGTGTATTCGCGGGCAAAGAATGAGACCGCCGACAAACCCTTCGGCACCCTGATCGATGTCTACCAGTCGGGCTTCGAATTCATCGCCCACTCGATTCGCCCTGCGCCGGTGGCCGATCCGTGCACCTTCCGCGTCACCGTCGGTGGCCCGGAATGCAAGCAGCCCTACTCCATCTCGGTGTTCAACATCTCGGCGATGAGCTTCGGCTCGCTCAGCGCCAACGCCATCCGCGCGCTGAACAAGGGCGCCAAGCTCGGCGGCTTCATCCACGACACCGGCGAAGGCAGCATCAGCCCCTACCACCGCGAGTACGGCGGCGACCTGACCTGGGAACTGGGCAGCGGCTACTTCGGCTGCCGCAACGACGATGGCACCTTCAGCGCCGAGCGCTTCGCCAAACAGGCGGTCGACCCGCAGGTGAAGATGATCGAGATCAAGCTCAGCCAGGGCGCCAAGCCCGGCCACGGCGGCATCCTGCCCAAGCACAAGGTAACCCCGGAAATCGCCGCCACCCGTGGCGTACCCATGGGCCAGGACTGCATCTCGCCCTCCTCCCACAGCGCCTTCGACTCGCCCCACGGCCTGCTGAACTTCATCGTCCAGCTGCGCGAACTCTCCGGCGGCAAGCCGGTGGGCTTCAAGCTGTGCATCGGCCACCCGTGGGAGTTCATGGGCATCGCCAAGGCCATGCACGAGACCGGCATCCTCCCCGACTTCATCGTCGTCGACGGCAAGGAAGGCGGCACCCGTGCCGCGCCGCTGGAGTTCACCGACCACATGGGCCTGCCGATGCGCGAAGGCCTGCTGTTCGTGCATAACACCCTGGTCGGCCTGAACCTGCGCGACAAGATCCGCATCGGCGCCAGCGGCAAGATCGTCAGCGCCTTCGATATCGCCAGCGTGCTGGCCATGGGCGCCGACTGGGCCAACTCGGCACGCGGTTTCATGTTCGCCATTGGCTGCATCCAGTCGCAGTCCTGTCACACCAACAAATGCCCCACCGGCGTCGCCACCCAGGACCCGCTACGCCAGCGCGCCCTGGTCGTGCCAGACAAGGCCGAGCGCGTCTACCACTTCCACCGCAATACGCTCAAAGGCCTGGCGGAAATGCTGGCCGCCGCCGGCATCGAGCGTCCGTCGCAACTGGAGGCCAAACACCTGGTGCGCCGCGTATCCGCCACCGAGATCCGCCTGTTCTCGCACCTGCACTACTTCCTCAAGCCTGGCGAGCTGCTCTCCGGCAACATCGAGGGCGAGTTCTACGAGCGCATCTGGCGCATGGCGCGCAGCGACAGCTTCGAGGCCGCCGCCGGCTGATCCGGCGAAGCACGGGAGCGCCTGCAACGGGCGCTCCCACTCCTGCCTGAAAGCTCCTTGCTACGCCAACCGGCCCCACACCTGCACCAACCCCACCAGGTGCACGAGCGCAAAGCCCAGGCAGATCGCCGAGCTGATATGGATGAAGCGCTGGCTGCGCCCCGTGTCTTTCAGGATGAACGGGCCGGCCACGCCGCGCAGCAGGTAGACCAGCGAGATCGCCACCAGCGCCGGGCGCAACAGCGGAAGCGAGCCCAGCACTCCGGCTCCGGAGAGCGCATAGGCGGCCCAGGCAAAGAGCACGAAGGCGATGCCGACGGTGATCAGCGCCGGGTAGGCACGCCCGGCTTCGGCGGCGCGGGCGAGCTTTTCGCCGGCGCCGAACAGGCGGTACCAGCGTGGCCCGACCAGCACCACGCCAATGTGCAGCGCCCCCGCCATGGCGCTGAGCGCCGCCGCAATCATCAATGCCAGGTTGTAGTCCTGTCCCACGGTCGGCTCCCTCCTGGAGTTCGGCTCTTTGCAGTGGCTGCATCCTACCGTCGGCGCGAACGATTCACGACACTCGACCACCGGCTGCACGAATCTTCCAGACAGCCCGCCTGCGCGCGGTATGCTGGCCGACCGGGCAAGCGGTACGGAGGCGGCCCATGCACAAAGACAACTGGATCGACCTGCTGCAGGATGCCGACACCGGCATCCAGAGCCTGCGCGCGCATTTCAAGGGCCACGCCTACGATCCGCATTGGCACGACAGCTACCTGATCGGCTACACCGAGTCCGGCGTCCAGCAGTTCCGCAGCCGCAACCAGCGCTATATCAGCACCACCGGCAAGGTGTTCTTCCTCGAGCCCGGCGACATCCACGACGGCGAGGCGCCTACCGAAGGCGGCTTCACCTACCGCACCCTGTACCTCGACGCGCCCTGGCTGGAACGCGAGATCGGCACGCTGTTCGAAGAGGCGCCGGGCAACTGCCAATTGACGGTACCCGAGCTGCTGATCGACGACCCGCGCCTGGCACGACGCGTCGACAATGCCTTCCAGGCGGTGCATGGCAACGACCTGAAGATCGTCCGCCAGGCCGCCATGGACGAGCTGCTCGATGGCATGACCGCCCACCTGCGCTGGCGCCAGCGCGGTGACGCGCAGGCTCATCTGCCCATGGTGGCGCAGCGCGCACGGGACTTCCTGCACGCCAACCTGACCGCCGACATCGGCCTCGACGACCTGGCACAGGCCTGCGGCTGCGACCGCTTCCGCCTGACCCGCGCATTCAAGCAGGCGTTCGGCCTGCCACCCCACGCCTACCTGATCCAGTTGCGCCTGGCCCGCGCACGTCAGTTGCTGGGGCGCGGCCTCGCACCGGCCGATATCGCCGCCGACCTCGGCTTCGCCGACCAGAGCCATCTCGGCCGCTGGTTCCGCCGCGCCTACGGCGTGACGCCCGCCTACTACCGCAAGCGCTGCTCAAAGCTTCCAGACTGAGCCTGCCGAGCTGGCGATGATGGAGCTCCCACCGATTCACCGGAGTTCCCGCCATGCACCTCTCGCAGCTCGGCCAATGGCTGCCCTTCATCCTCTTCGCCTTCGTCGCCTCGATCACGCCGGGGCCGACCAACCTGCTGATCTTCAGCAACAGCGCCCGTTTTGGCTGGAGCGCCGCCCTGCCGATCATGTTCGGTGGCTGCGCAGCCGCGGCGGCACTGGTGCTGGCCGTCGGCAGCGGCCTGGGCGAAGTGTTGGCCAGCCTGCCACGCGTTCAGCAGGCGATGAGCGCCGCCGGCGTGCTCTGGCTGAGCTGGCTGGCATGGCAGATCTTCCGCAGCCCGCCAGCGGACCTTGCGCGCGACACCGACGCCGCGCGCCTGGGAGCGCTTGGCGCGGCCGCACTGCAGCTGGTCAACCCCAAGACCTGGATGATGGCGCTGGCGGTGATCAGCGTGTACGCCGGGCATGGCGTGGATCGGCTGGACCGCGTACAGCTGCTGTCGTCGCTGTTCTTCCTCGTGTCGATTCCCTGCACGGCAGTCTGGGCCGGACTGGGCGTCGGCAGCCAGCGCCTGCTGTCGCCCCGGCAGATGCAGCGACTCAACCAGTTGATGGCGATCCTGCTGCTGGTATCGGCCTGGGCCGGGGCGCTGCTCTGAGCAACCACTGACAAACGACCGGTAGCGCTGGCAGAATCCGCGGCAACCACACTAGGAGGCTGGGGCCGTGGAATCCCTGTACTTCTCGCCGATGCTGCTCGGCCTCAACCTGATGCTCGCCAGCGCCATCGCCTGTACCGGCCTCTGGTACTTCGCCCGCCCCTATCGCGGCCCCGGCCTGTGGATGGGCGGCGCCTGGACGCTGATCCTCGGCATCCTGCTGTTCATGGGCTTCATGGCCAGCGGCAGCAAGCTGCTGAACATCGCCGGCAATGCCACCCAACTGGCTGGCGAGGCGCTTCTGCTGCTGGGCATCTATCGCTTCCTCGGCCTGCCTCCGCCCTGGTGGACGGTCCCCGCCAGTGCGGCCGCCATGGCTCTGGCGCTCAGCTGGCACTGGTGGGTGGCGCCGATCAACTCGGAGTACCTGATCGCCATCTACGCCACGATCGGCGGACTGCTGCCGATCCAGGCCAGCCTGGTTCTGCTCCGGGCCAGCGGTGAAAGCGAGCTGCGCGGAGTGCGCCGCTTCGTGGCCGTGGCACTCGGCGCCTACGCGCTGGTCACCCTGACGCGCGCGGCCATCGGCCTTCACGATGGACTGCACGGCATCGAGCACGCAGACGTCACTCGCTCCTTCAGCTACCTGCTGCCCTATAACTTCGGCGTGCCGCTGTGGGTCATCGCCCTGGTCGGCATGGCACTGATGACCATGCGCCGCATTCTCGCCGACAGCCAGCGCCACGCCATCGAGGCAGCGGCCAGCGCCGAGCGCTTCGAGCGCCTGATGCAGGTCGCCAATGCCGGAATGCTGGTACTGCGGGACGGCAAGGTGATGGACGCCAACCCGATGCTCGAACGCATGCTGCTCTGGCCCCGTGAGCGACTCCTCGGCCAGGATTTCAGCGAGCTCTTCGTCGGCGAGGCGCGGGAAGACCTGCATGTCCTGCTCACGGATGCAGACGGCAAGCCCCACGACATCCTCGCCATGCGCGACGATGGCAGCACCTTCGCCGCCGAACTGAGCATCGAGCGCCTGGCCGGCGGCCAGCAAGTGGCGGAAATTCGCGATGTCAGCCACCACAAGGCACTGGAAAACCAGCTTCGCCAGTTGGCCACGCTCGATCCGCTGACCAGCGCGCTCAACCGCCGCGCCTTCCAGACCCAGGCCGAGCGCGAGCTCGCCCGCAGCGCGCGCTACGGTTCGCCGCTGAGCCTGGCGGTGCTCGATCTCGACCACTTCAAGCGCATCAACGACCAGTACGGGCATGCCGCCGGTGACCGCGTGCTCTGCCAGTTCAGTGAACTCTGTCGGCGGCAGGCCCGCAGCACCGACCTGTTCGCGCGCTTCGGCGGCGAAGAGTTCGTGTTCCTCCTGCCCAGCACCGACGCCGATGCCGCCCGGCACTTCCTCGATCGACTGCGTGAGAGCCTGCAGGACCTCCGTCTGGATATCGAAGGCGGCGAACTGCGGGTCAGCGTCAGCATCGGGCTGGTGTCGGCCGGCGGTACCTGGGAGCTCCAGACCTTGCTCGAGCGCGCCGACCAGGCGCTCTACCGGGCCAAGGCCAAGGGTCGCAACCGACTGGAAAGCGCCGAACGCTGATCGCCCCAGCAGGGGCATCAGAACCGGGCTTCCGGAGCCAATGGGTCAGCGAATGCCGTCCCGCCGCAGGTACTCGCGCAGGTGCTCGATGAACGCATGGATCTTGCGCGTCGCCCGACGGTTGCTCGGGTAGACCGCCAGGATCTGCGCGCCGAAGGTATCCGGCTCGAAGAAATAGTCGTCCAGCACCCTGACCAGCCGGCCGCTGCGCAAGTGCTCCAGCACACTCCAGTGCGGACAAGGCAACAGGCCATGGCCGGCGAGGCAGGCGGTGAGCAGCACGGCCTGGTTATCGCTGTTCAGGCGGCCGTTGCGCGGCGTGGAATAGCGCTCGCCCTCCACGTCGAACCACCAGCGATCATCCAGCGCCGGGTGGCGGTAGACCAGGCAATCGTGGTCGATGATCTCGCTGGGGTGCTGCGGGGTTCCGCGCCGCGCCAGATAGGCCGGGCTGGCGCACATGATCAGGCGGCTCTCGGCCAGCGGCTGGGCGATCAACCCCGGCAGGTCGCTGTTACCCATGCGCAGGGCGAGGTCGTAACGGCCGTCGAGCAGGTCGACATAGCTGTCGGAAAGGTCCACCTGCAGGCGCACGTCCGGGTGCAGGTCGAGGAATTCGGCGCAGGCCTGGTCGAGGAACACCGGGCCGACGATCAGCGGTCCGGTGATGCGCAGCACGCCGCGCAGGCTGTGCTGCAGCTGAGCGATTTCCTCGGTGGTCTCGCGTATCCGCGCCAGCACCTCGCGAGCACCGTCCAGATAGAGCTGGCCGGCCTCGGTGAGTGACATGCTGCGCGTGGTGCGCTCGAACAGGCGCGCGCCGACTTCGATTTCCAGCTGGCCGACAGCCTTGGTCACCGCCGAGGGCGTCTTGCCCAACTGCTCGGCGGCGCGGCTGAAACTGCCGGTCTCGGCACTGGCGACGAACATAGCCAGGCTGCTGAATCGGTCCATCGTCATTCGTGCCAATCCTTCACAAGTGTTATGCCTGACGGCGACTTCCGCGCGATCCGGTCCGCCAGTAGCCTGCGCCGCAGACCAACAATAATCCACCGAAAAGCAGAGGGAAGTCATGCACGGCATGCTCAAGGGCGCGCTGGCGCTCGCCATCGCACTGGGTACTTTTGAAGCTCAGGCACAGAACGCGGACCTGATCCTGTACAACGCCAAGGTCTTCACCGCCGAGCCTGGCCAACCGCTGCAGCAGGCCGTTGCGGTCGCTGGCGGCAAGGTACTGCAGGTGGGTTCCAACGAGGACATCCGCAAGCTCGCCGGCACTGGCAGCAAGCAGGTGGACCTGGGCGGCAAGGTGCTGATGCCCGGCTTCATCGACAGCCACTCGCACTCCATCTTCGGCGGCCTGGAGCTGATCTCCGCCAGCCTGCTGGATGAAGAGATGGACCTCGACGCCTTCGTCGCCCGGCTGAAGCAGGACCGCGACAGCGGCAAGGCAAAAAACGGCGACGTCGTGGTGATGAACGGCATGAACTCCAGCTACTGGTCCAAGGCTGACGGCCTGGCCCAGCGCCTGAACCAGGGCGAATGGGAGAAGGTGCCGGTGATCCTGATCGGCAGCGACCACCACACCGCCTGGGCCAACGCCGCCATGCTCAAGCGTGCCAAGCTGGATGCCCAGCGGGTGCGCGGCCTCAGCGCGCTGGAACAGGGCAACATTGCCCACACCAAGGACTTCACCCCCACCGGCTTCCTGGTGGACTCCGGCTTCGACCTGGTCGCTGCGACCATGCCCGCCGCCAGCACCGAGACCATGGACCGCGCCGGCCGCGCTGCGGTGAAGTACAACAACAGCCTGGGCATCACCGCCTGGATGGACCCGGCGGCCAACGGCGCTCCGGGCGAAGCGGTGTTCAACATCAAGCCCACCGAGAAGACTGTCGGCGTGCTGCCGGTGTACCGCGACCTGGCTCGCGACGGCGAGCTCTCCGCCCACGTCGCCGCGCTGCTGGTGGTCAACCCGCAGAGCCGCCCGGCCGACCTCGAGGTGATCGACAAGGTGCGCCAGCAGTTCCAGGGCATTCCCAACCTGACGCTGCCGGGCATCAAGGTCTTCGCCGACGGCGTGATCGAGTTCCCGGCGCAGTCCGCCGCACTGCTGGAGGACTACAAGAACAGCCACAAGCCGGGCGAGCTGCTGATCGATCCGAAGCACTTCGGCGAGCTGGTCAGCGCCGCCGATGCCCGCGGCTGGCTGGTGCACATCCACGCCATCGGCGACCGCGCGGTGCGCGAATCGCTCAACGGCTTTGCCCAGGCGCGCAAGGACCGGCAGAGCGGCGTGACGCACTCGATCACCCACCTGCAGCTGGTCAGCCCGCAGGACTTCCCGCGCTTCAAGGCCCTCAACGTGATCGCCTCGATGCAGCTGGACTGGGCCACCGCCGAGCCCTACACCGTGGAACTGGTGAAGCCCTACATCGCCGACGAGGCCTACCGCTACATGTACCCGGCCAAGTCGCTGCTGGACAACGGCGCCACCATCGCCGGCGCCAGTGACTGGCCGGTGTCGACGCCCGACCCGCTGAAGGCCATCTACCAGGCCGTCACCCGCCAGGGCGAGGAAGGCGTGCTCAACGCCGCCGAGCGCGTGGATCGCCAGACCATGTTCTACGCCTACACCCGCAACGCCGCGCAGACCATCGGCCTGGGCGACACGATCGGCACCCTGGCACCCGGCAAGGTGGCCGACATGGTCGTGCTCGACCGTGACGTGTTCACCGTGCCCGACCAGCAACTGGACGAAGCCCGCGTGCTCCACACCCTGTTCGAAGGCCGCGAAGTCTACCGCGCCGAAGACCAACCGGCTCTCTGAGCCGGGCTCCTGCGCCGGGGCGTGAACACCCCCGGCGCCCTGCCCGCCAGCGCCCCCCTTGCCGCCACTTCCCGAGTTGACCGGGAGGGTCGGCGCTGCGCGGGATTTTTCATCTGCCCACAGACAATCACAACAAAGGGAACCCCGTATGAACCGCCCGCAATGGCTTGTCGGCGCACTGCTCGCCTGTGCCCCGCTGACGTCCGCCCTGGCCATCGAGCTGAACCAGGACTTCGCCCTGCAGATCGACGCCAGCCTGCTCAGCGACTACCGCACCCGCGGCATCTCGCAAACCCAGAACGACCCCGCCGCCCAGCTCGGCCTGACCCTGCAGCACAGCTCCGGCGCCTACCTGGGCGTGTGGACCTCCAACGTCGACTTCGGCGGCGGCCTGAAGACCCGCCAGGAAACCGACTACTACGCCGGCTGGTACTGGCAGGCCAACGACGACATCGCCCTGGACGTGGGCTACATCAAGTACGCCTACCCCAAGGAAGCCCAGTTCAACCAGAGCGACACCTACGCCATCCTTCACGCCTACGGCTTCGAAGTCGGGGCCTACTACGGCAACGACTACCCGACCTACTTCGGCGAAGACCAGGCCAACCTCTACACCTACCTGGCCTATAACGCCGAGCTGCCGGCCGAGTTCAAGCTGCGCGTGCGCTACGGCCGCAACGACGCCAAGGACCCGCTCTACCTCTCCGGCAGCGGCGACACCCGCGATACCTACCATGAGTGGGAAGCCAAGCTCAGCCACGAACTGCTGGGCCTCGACTGGGCGGTGAGCTACATCGACACCGACCTGTCGCAGAACGAATGCCGCACACAGTTCGGCTTCGGCGACGTCTGCACGGCGACCGTGGTCGCCAGCGTGAGCAAGAGCTTCTAACGCGGACGGACGGGGCGCGGTTCGTGCGCGCCCTGTTCACCCAGCAGGGCGATGGCGCACAACGCCAGGGCAGCCACGTTGGTGGACACCGGATTGAAGGCCCCCAGCAGCAGCTCAGGAACGAAGAGCGCCACATCCACCAGTAGCGCCAGCAGGGAGAAGGCCGCCAGCCACAACGGCCAGCGGCTGCGGCGCAGCAGGAGGATGCACAGCGCCAGGACGATCTCGGCGGCACCGGCAGCCTGGGCCACGCGCAGGGTCGACAGGGGCCAGTCGTGGGCCTCGATCATGCGGACTTCCTCAGGGCTGAGGAACAGCAGCTTGGGCACCAGCCCGTGGTAGAAGAACACCACGGCCAACCCCAGTCGCGCGATGGCAGCACTAGTCATTGCCAAGAAAGCGACCACGATACTGCGGGGACGGCACCAGGCAGATGTCCTCGCGGCCGAACAGGCGATAACGATTGAGCGCGACGCGGTCATAGAACCAGTCGCGCAGCGGACGCGGAACCAGCCAGAGCACCCGCAGCCAGTTCCACGGCGCCGGCAACTGACCGATCACCCGCAGAAACGCATCGCTGCGCTCGAAGCCTTCACGGCCATCGACGTAGAGCATGGTGTCGAAGTATTCGGTCGGCAGACCGAACCAGTCGAGAATCGCCTGGCCCTCGGCCGATTGCACGCTGCACAGCTTCACCCGGCCCTCGCGGTCATGCTGCAGCAGGAAGCGACTCCAGCCATTGCACAGCCGGCAGGTACCGTCGAACAGCACTACCTTGTCGTCGGGCTGCATGTTGGGGGGCAGAGCCATGGCGTCGTCTCCAGCAACCTGGTGACGCAACTGTGCCCGCCGCTTGTGACAAGTCATCGACTCACCCATTGGCCAAGGAAAACAACCGGTATTCTACCCACCCCGGCCCCAGCCGCCCCTCACCCACCGCCAGTTGGTGGTTGAGCCAGCGGTAGCGATCGTCACCGACCTCGAAGCGCGGCTGGATCATGAAGTACGTATCGCCGAACTCGGTGCTGTCACCCCGCGAGACCGCATGGATGATCTTCGGGTTGGCCACGAGAAGACCGTTGTGTTGCATCAGGATACGCGCGCCGTCGTCGGTACGCAGCACCAGGCGTACTTCCAGATGCCAACTGCCATCGCTGTCCACCAGGATCCAGTCACCGCCACCGGGCAGCACCTCGCCGCTCAGACGCTGGCCCTTGAACGTCCCGCCACCCGCCGCCGAGATGAGCCGCTGCCCCTGCGGCACGCGGCCGATCTCCAGCGGTACGCTGGCTTTCACGTTCATCTCCATCAACGGCTCGAGCTTCATCGCAGCGCTCCTGCGCAAGGTCGTCGTAGACGCATCAGTAAAGCAGCCGCCTGCCGGCGCGGCCATTTTCGGCCTGGGTCTGCGGGCCGAAGCGATAGCGCAACAGTCGGCCCAGGCGGCGCATCGCCGGGATAGCCAGGGTGATCTCGTAGAGCAGGCGCATGCCCAGGGACAACCGGGCGATCTGCGCACGGTCATAGGCGGCGATCGCATCGATGAACTGCAGCGCCGGTACTCGCCGTTCCAGCTCCTGCGGCTCGTCGATTCCCCAGTGCAGCACGGCACCGGTGCGGCGGATCATCGGGTTCCACTGCAGCAGGCGGATGCCCAGGCGGCTGTAGCCGTCGAACACCAGCTCGCCCTCGCCGAACCGCGCGGTCAGCGCTTCCAGCAGGCGGAATACGTCGTCGGTTTCCACGTAGGGCAGCACGCCTTCGGCGATCATCAACACCGGCCGACCGGTCGGCACGCTTCGCCACCAGTCCGGCGCCATCAGAGAGCTGGCCAGCAGATGGCAGTTCTCGCGCAGTGGATAAAGGCGCTCGCGCAGCGCGATCACCTCCGGGAAATCCACCTCGAACCACTGCACGGTGGACGGCGGGTCGATGCGAAAGACCCGGCTGTCCAGCCCGCACCCCATCTGCAGGACCACGCAGGTCGGATACCGGGCGAGGAAATCGCGTACCCACTCGTCGAACAACCAGGCGCGCAGGGCGAGTCCCACCTGCTCGGCGCGGCCGATGTGCAGGCGGGCGAAGTCATAGTCGATCTGCTCCACGGCCTGGCGCGAGAATCGGTCGCGCAACAGGCTGTCGGGCAGCTCGCTCTCCTTCGCCTTGGCGTAGAGGGTGATCAGCAGGGTTTCCGGCGTGCCCTTGAGCTCGACCTTGTGCATGGCGATCTCCCATGGCTGAAGCACTCCATGTAACGCCCGCTCCGGCTGTAACTCAAGCATTACAAAAAAGCCGCCGACAGGAATACTTCCGGGCTGTCGGAGAACCGCTCGTTCTAAGGGACACGCCTGACGGCATGCCCATTGGACAGCCTTTCACCGAGCATCTAGCGTCATTATCAGCCCCGCCAGAGCAGTTCCCCCGCAGTCTCATCCAGGGAAGGCAGACCCAGGGTCGGAACGCCTCCGATTGCAGCCGAGTACTGGCAATTCGCGCCCCCGCGCACCGCAGTTCCTTTCCTCCCGTCGCCACGACTGTTCAGCATCGCCCGACGCACGCTGTGCTGTGCCTGGGCTAGATAGCGGCCGACCGGGGCGTCCGGCCGCCTCAGGCAAGACTGGAGGAATTCAGCATGGCAAGCGGACAGGAACTCTACGACCTCGCCGCCAGCAAGAAGGGCCAGAAGTACGTCAACCTGCTGGTACCCAAGGACAACCCCAACTGGAACGGCCCGTGGGACTGCGCGGAGTTCGTCTCCTGGGTCGTCTACCAGAAGACCGGCAAGCTCTACGGGTGTGTGAACGACCAGGGAAACCCGGCGACCACCGAGGCGTACTCCGGCGCCTGGGTCACCGACGCGAAGAACGGCACCCTGCTGCCCAGCGATGAACGCGATGCCATGGTCACTGCCGGGGTGATCCTCATCCGCAAGCCCCCCATGCCTGGCACCATGGGGCACGTGGCGATCAGCGACGGCGCCGGCAAGACCATGGAAGCCGCCGGCACCAACCTGGGCGTGCGCGCCGGCAACGTCAGCGGGCGGGTCTGGGACTACGTCTGCCGGATTCCCGGCATCACCTACTCCAGCAGCGCCGCCACGCCTCGGCTGAAGGCGCAGCCCTTGGTCATCCGGCTGGAAGAGCCGAATGTGAAGAACGCCAAGGTCAAGGAAATCCAGAAGCGCCTGAAGGAGCTCGGTATCGATCCCGGAAAGATCGATGGCGAATACGGCCCGCATACCGTGGCCGCCGTGATTGCGTTCCAGAGCACCCACCGCCTGGTAGCCGACGGCGTCGTCGGTCCTGCCACCGCACGCGCCCTGCAGATCGACTGGTCGTAAGGAGACCGCCATGGCCAAGATGAAAGCGCCGTTCTTCCCCATCATCTACGTTCGCGGTTACGCCATGACGCGCGGCGAAATGGACGAGACCACCGCCGATCCGTTCTGCGGCTTCAACCTGGGCTCCACGGTGATGCGTGCAGTCCCCGAACGCGACCGACCTCCCCGCAAGTTTGTCTTCGAGTCACCCGTGGTGCGCCTGGGCAGCGACTTCGGCTACAGCGACGTCTACGAAGATGGCTACGACATCCTCGACCCGGAGTGGAGCGATCCGGCGGCGGGCAATGCCCTGACGTCGACCTCGATCATCATCTACCGCTACTACGACCCGGCGTCCACCCTGCTGGGCATCGGCAAGACGCCAACCATGGAGCAGTTCGGCCAGGGCCTGAGCGACCTCATCCTGAAAGTGCGCGACCTGATCTGCGGCAACCTCGCCAACGGCGTGGAACCTGCGGACTTCCGCTGCTACCTGGTGGCCCATTCCATGGGCGGCCTGGTCTGCCGGACCTTCCTGCAAAACCCCAAATGCGGCTCGGATGACGCGCGCCGCGCCGTGGACAAGTTCTTCACCTATGCCACCCCGCACAACGGGATCGACGTGGCGGGGATCAACGTACCGTCGATCCTCTCGCTCAACGACATCGACAACTTCAACCGCAGCACCCGCATGCCGCAGTACCTGAACCTGCCCAGGAACCTGGGGCGCGTCGACGTGCTGCAGGAATCCATCCTGTCCTCGCGCAAGGTCTTCTGCATGGTCGGCACCAATCGCAGCGACTACGAAGTCGCCGCGGGCCTGTCACGTACCTTCGTCGGCAACGGAAGCGATGGTCTGGTGCGCATCGAGAACGCCACCCTCAGCGGCCTGGAGGCCGGCAACAAAGTGGGTGCCGAGGCTGGCAAGGCCTTCGCCTACCGCTCGCACTCGGGCTTCTTCGGCATCGTCAACAGCGAGGAGGGATACCAGAACCTCACACGATTCCTGTTCGGCGACGTGCGGGTCGACATCTGGCTGGACATCACCGACCTCCGCCTGCCCGGGACGGTAATCGATGCGGCCGGCGACAAGCCGGTCAACGCGCTGTACCAGATCGAACTGCTGGCCTCGCCACGCGGCAAGCTGTGGTACCTGTCGCGGCGCACCTGCGAAGAGGACTCCGCCGCGTGCGTCACCCACCAGGGCTGGAAAGCGAACAGCAAGCTCTACCTGTCCAGCGTATTCCTCGCCAACTACGCGCGGGTCAACCCCAAGCGGCGCACCCTGGCCTACAGCATGACGCTGGGGGTACGTGTCCCCGACTACGAGATCGAGAAGCGCCTGTGGCCCAACGAACACTACGAGGGCAGCTACCTGTTCCGCGACACCGTGATCATCGAGTTGCAGCCGCCGCGCACACCCGCTGAAAAGTGGAAGATCAGCTATGCCTGGCAGGCCACCGGTGTAAACACCAATGGCAGTGAACTGACCGCGGAGCAGATCGATGGCGGCAGCGTGGAGGTCACCCTCCCCATCGACAGCGACCTCAACCACAACCCGCGCAATGCGGCGATCACCGGCAACCTGCGCTTCGTCGTCAGCGGCTGGAACAAGGGCGCCGACTGGGGCTAGCGGCAGCGGCGCAACGGCGCTCAGTCGGACAGGGCGCCGCTGTGCAGGTAATACAGCTTGTTGACGATCTGCCACCCGTTGCCGAGGCGCAACAGGGACAGGTAGTCGGTGAAGTGCATGCCGAGGAACTCGTCGGTGACCTTGGCCACTGCGCTGTCGCCGGTAATATCCAGCGACTTCAGCTCCCAGGCCGGCGGCGCACCGTCGGCGGGTGGCGACTCGGCCTTGATCGCCCCGATGAACTCGTCCAGCGACGCCCACTCCAGGGCTCCGTGGTAGTGGCCGATGATCTTGCAGGACGGATGGAAGGCCAGGCGCAGGCGCGACTCGTCGCCGAAGGTCATGCCTTCGACGTAGTCCGTCAGCACGCGGTTGATGGCGGCGCTGTCCGCCGTGTAGTTGCTCATCGCTGCAGCCCTCCCCGGTCGGTGACCAATGGGGCAAGGCTAGCACCGGCCCCTGGCCGCGCCCTGGCGAGCGACGACCGGGAGCCCTGGCGTCAGACCACTGCCAGATGCCGCTTGCGAGTCGGCGGCGGGAAGGCCGCATCAAGCGCTGCAAGGTCCTCGGGGCTCAGGCGCAGTTGCAGTGCAGCGGCGTTGTCGCGCACGTGCAGCGGCTCCACGGCCTTGGGGATGGCGATCACGCCCGGCTGGTGGATCAGCCAGGCCAGGGCCACGCGCGCCGGCGTGGCGTCGTGACGGCCGGCGATCTCCGCCAGCACTCGGTGGCGCAGCAGGTTGCCGCCCTGCCCCACCGGGCAGTAGGCCATCAGCGGCATGCGCTGCTCCTGGCACCAGGGCAGCAGGTCCCACTCGATGCCGCGCTCCTCCAGGCTGTATTGCACCTGGTTGGTGGCGCAGGCCGGCTCGCTCAGCTCCTGCAGGTCGTCCAGGTCGAAGTTGGACACGCCCCAGCGCTTGATCTTCCCCGCCTCGCGCAGGCGTTCGAAGGCGTCGACGGTTTCTTCCAGCGGATACTGGCCGCGCCAGTGCAGCAGGTAGAGATCCAGGCAGTCGGTGCGCAGGCGCTTCAGGCTGCGCTCGCAGGCCTCGGGAATACCGCGCCGGCTGGCGTTGTGCGGGTAGACCTTGCTGACCAGGAAGACCTGCTCGCGCAGCCCGGCCAACGCCTCGCCGACCACCTCTTCCGAGCCACCCTCGGCGTACATCTCGGCGGTGTCGATCAGGGTCAGGCCGCGCTCGATGCCTTCGCGCAGGGCGGCGATCTCGCGCTTGCGCTGGAAGCTGTCCTCGCCCATGCGCCAGGTGCCCTGGCCGATGGCGGGAACGGCGGTGCCGTCGGCGAATACCACAGTGTTCATCTCGTGCTCCTTGTTGCCCTTGTAGTGGGGACACGGGGCCCGCCGCCCGGGCTCGGGCGGCGGGGTGGCGCAAAAGCAGGAATCCTGGAATGGATCAGCGGTTGGTCTGCAGATTCCGGCGCGCGGTGTGGCGCTCGATGGCCAGGTCGATCAGCCGGCTGACCAGCTCGCTGTAGGTCATCCCGGCAGCCTGCCAGAGCTTGGGGTACATGCTGATGCGGGTGAAGCCGGGCAGCGAGTTCAGCTCGTTGATCAGCACCTCGCCCGTCTCGGTGAGGAACACGTCGACCCGCGCCAGACCGGAGCACTCCAGGGCGAGGAAGGCGTCGACGGCGAGTTGGCGGATACGCTCGCTGGCCTCGGCCGGAATATCGGCGGGCACCACGACCTTGGCCGCGTCCTCGTCGATGTACTTGCTGTCGTAGGAGTAGAAACCGCTGCCCACGACGATCTCGCCGCAGCCGCTGGCGATCGGCTGCTCGTTGCCCAGCACTGCGCACTCGATCTCGCGCCCCTTCACGGCGGACTCCACCAGCACCTTGTCGTCGAAGGCCAGCGCGAGTCGCACGGCTTCGTCGTAGGCGGCCTCGTCCTCGACCTTGCTCACGCCCACCGAGGAGCCCATGTTCGCCGGCTTGATGAACAGTGGCAGGCCCAACTTGCGCTGCGCCTCGGCGAACGGCGTGCGGGCAGCGCTGGCACGGGTCAGGCTGACGAAGGGCGTGATGGCGATGCCGGCGTCGCGCAGCAGGCGCTTGCTCACGTCCTTGTCCATGCAGATGGCCGAGCCCAGCACGTCGGAACCGACGAAGGGAATGTCAGCCATGCGCAGCAGGCCCTGCAGGCAGCCGTCCTCGCCCTGGGTGCCATGGACGATGGGGAAGATCACATCGACATGGTCGAGCAGTTGGCGGCTGCCGGTCTCCACCAGTTGCTGCTCGGCCTTGCCCGGCACGACGGCCAGTTCGCGGTTGGAGCGGTTGAGGGCGATCAGCGCCGGGTTTTCCTGGTTGAGCAGGTAGTCGGAGGCATCGTTGAGGTGCCAGCGGCCCTCCTTGTCGATACCGATCAGCACGGGCTCGAAACGCTCGCGGTCCAACGCATCGACGATGTTCTTCGCCGATTGCAGGGACACCTCGTGCTCCGCCGAACGCCCACCGAAAATCACCCCAACGCGCAACTTGCCCATGACAGCCTCCGCATGATCGATGGGCGCTTTCTAACATGGCCCCCGACGCTTTGGTAGGAACAGTGGCCGGCAAACAGACCAGACGCTCTGCTCAGAACCGGCCCAGCGCCTGTGCCAGCTCGCGCGAGGCCTGTCCGCTGTGCACACCGGGGAACAGGTGGGTGAAGGGCAAGGCCACGAAGCGCCCTTCGCGCACGGCGCGCAGGCGCGACAGCACCGGGTCCGCACGCAGCGTTCGGATCTTCTGATCGGCGGTGGACCACAACGCATCGGCCAGCAGGATCACGTCCGGGTCGCGCGCCAGCAGCTGTTCGGCGTTGGCGGTGAAGCTGCCAAGATCGACGTCCTCGAACAGGTTGTGCGCGCCGGCCGCGTGCAGCAACTGGGTGACAACGCCGCGTCGCCCCTGGCTCTCCAGGCCATTGCTGGCACTATCGAGGTAGAAGACTTCCAGCGGCGTGTGCCCGGCGAACTGCCGGCGTGCATCGTCCAGCTCGGCGCGTTGCTGGCGGATCAGCTGCTGAGCCCGCGTCGGCTCACCAAGCAGGTCGCCCAGCGTCGTCAGGTCCGTCTCGACACCAGCGAACAGATCGTCCTGCCACGCACCACAACCGGCATCCAGCAGGTAGCTGGCGACGCCATGACCGGCCAGTTCCTCGCGGGACAGGTTGCCCAGGCGGAAGGCCGAGGCGAATCCGGCCACCACCAGGTCCGGTCGCTGCGCGTAGACCGCTTCCGCCGACGGATACTGGCGCGACAGCAGTGGGACGCCGCGATAACGGCCGCCGGCCACGTCCAGGTCGTCATCGATGTACGCCACGCCGATCAGCCGCGGTCCGGCGCCCAGCGCCAGCAGCAGGTCGGCGGCGTGCTGGTTGAGGGCGAGGATGCGTTGTGGCGGGTGGGCGATCTGCCAGGTCTGGGCGCAGTTGCGGTAGTCCTGGGCTAGTGCCGTCGTCACGTTCAGCATCAACGCCATCCCGAGCACAGACGCCAATCTGTAGGAGCGAGCTTGCTCGCGAACCCGCCCGGACACCCATGGCATCAAGCGATTCGCGAGCAAGCTCGCTCCTACGAAGAGCAGGCGCGTCATGGCTCGTCCACCCGCAGTTCTGCCACTGGCACACCATCGCGCAGATGCTCGGAGGCCACCCGGCACACCTGCTCGTCGCTACGCAGGCCATACCAGACGCGTTCGGGATAGACCGTCAGCAGCGGCCCGCGGTTGCACGGGAACTGGCAGCCGGTGCGGGTCAGCAGAGCGCCCTCGGCGTTCTCGTAGAGATCGAGTCGAATCAGCTCGCGGCGCAGGGTTTTCCACAATGGCAGCGCACCGCGCCGCACGCAGCGCGGCCCGGTGCAGAGGAACAGGTGATGCCGGTGCGGCGGCGGCGCAGACCAGTCCGGCTGCGAGGGCACCGCGCCGACGCCCTGGCACTCCAGCTGTTGCGCCGGATCGTCAATCGCTGCCAGCACCGCCGCCACATCCAGCCCGCGCCGGCCGAGCGCCGACGCCGTGACCCTCGGCGGCGGCGCCAGCGGAGCGTCCTCGAGCAGCCCGGCCAGCTCGGCGCGCAACCAGTCGAGGTAGGCGCCGTCGGCGGTGGGCTCCAGGTCCACCAGCAGCAGCTCGCGATCCTCGGCCAGGAGCTCACGCACCCGCGCCCACAACGCATCGAAACCTTCGCCGGTGTCGATGCATTCGACACCGGCGAAGCGCGCCGCCACCTCGCGGTGCAGGCGCTCGCCCTGGGCACCGGCCAGCGGGCCGACCAGCACAATGGCCTTCATCAGAAGCTGAAGGTGTAGCGCAGTTCGGCGGTACGCGGCCGGCCGAGGTTGTCGACCTGGCGGATGCCGTTGCTGGTGCGGCCGGTGGCGTAATCGCGGTCCAGCAGGTTCTCCAGCAGCAGGCTCAGGCGGTGCGCACGAGTGGCGTCGAGGTAGCGATAGGCATCGCCGTCGAGCACGGTGTAGTGGCCGTAGTCGTCGTCCTGGGCGCTGACGATGGAGCCGACGTAGCGCGTGGCCAGGCCGGCGCCCCAGAGGCTGTCGTCATAGCCCAGGCGCATGCGGGCAAAGAAGTGCGGGATGTTGTTCACCGTCACGCCTTCGCGGCTGTCCACCCGATTGCGCGTGGCATCGGCGGAGAGCTGCCAGTGCCGGCCAACCTGCCACTGGCCGTTGGCTTCCACGCCGCGCACGGTGATCTCGCCGTTGCCGTTCACCCACTGGTCGCCCGCCAGGGTGATGAGGTCGGTGATCTCGCGGCGGAACAGGGTGACGCTGCCGCTCCAGGGCTGCTCGAACAGCTCGCCGGTGTAGTCCAGGCCCAGCTCGGCGTTGCGGCTGCGTTCGGGCTTGAGGTCGCGGTTGCCGACTTCGTCGCCCGGCTCGTTGACGAACAGTTGCTCGGCGGTGGGCAGCTTGAAGGCCGTGCCGAACTGGCCGCGCAGCTTGAGCTGCTGCGTGAGGTCATAGAGCGAGGTGAGCATCCACACGGTGGCGCCTTCGCCACCGGAGATTTCCTCGCGGCGCACACCCAGGCTCGGGTGCCAGTCGGGCAGCGCCTCGATGTTCGGCCGCAGTTGGGCGTAGAGCGCGTGAGATTCGGCCTTGTCGTTGTCGATGATCAGCACATCGTCCTGGCCCTTGTACCACTGGTTGTCGTTGCCGAAGACCAGCTCGTGACCGCCCGCCAGCTTCGCCTTGCCTTCGAGCTGCGCACCCCAGTCGGTGAAGCCCCAGTAGTCGTTGTGGTTGAGCACCTGGGTGCCGCCGCCCTGCAGGTTGTAGACGCGGTCGTAGCGGGTGTCCCAGTCGTTGATGTGGGTCTTGGCGAACCAGCTGAAGTCGTCGCTGACGCTCTGCTGGAAGGTCGCCGTGGCGATCTGCTGCACGCGGTTGTTGCTGGTGTGGTGGTTGGACGTCGGGCGGGCGAAATCCAGCTCGGCGTCGGCGTACTGGTAGAACAGCTCCAGGCGCGAGGCGTCGCCGATGGCCTGGATAGCCTTGGCACCGAACACGTTGACGTCATAGGAGCGGCGCTTGTCGCTCACCGTGTCGGTCATGTCGCGGTCGCGGAACGGCTGGTAGCCGTCGGAGCGGTTGTGGCTGACGTAAGCCATCAGGCCAAGGTCGCCCAGGCCGTTCTGCACGATCTTCTCGGCACGGGCATCGCCGCTGCGCCCCTTGAAGGTGTCCAGGCCGAGGTTCACCTCACCGGACGCTTCGCGGCTGCGGGCGCTGCGGGTGACGATGTTGATCACGCCGGACACCGCCTGGGTGCCGAACAGCAGGCCCTGGCCACCCTTGAGCACTTCGATGCGCTCCACCGCGGTGGTCGGCAGGGTGTCGATGTAGATGCCGCCGTAGAGGCGGTTGTTCAGGCGCACGCCGTCCAGCAGGATCAGCGTATCGTCGTTGCGTCCGCCCAGCAGCGAGTAAGTGCCGTAGTCGAACGGACCGTTCTTCGGCGCGACGAACAGGCCGGGCACGTACATCTGCAGCACGCGGGTGATGTCGGCGCTGGGGCCGGCGCGCTCGATCTGCTCGCGGTCGATGACCTCCAGCTTGCTGCCGTAGCGGGCCATGTCGGCGACGGTGGTGGATTCCACCGAAGGCGCGCTGACGACTTCGTCGGCCAGGTCAAGCGGCGCCGCGACCAGTTGCGAGCTGAGGGCGCACAGGGAGAGAACGGGAGTCCAGCGCAGGGCGCGCCGGTTCTGCAACGGGAGTTTGGGTGACAGGGAGAAATGCAAGGTGATCGCCTCGAAATCATGATTTCGCAGGCGGCGCAGCGACACCCGGAACGAGCGCGCCCCGGGAACCGGCTCACGCCCGCCCACCGCGGGTTTGCCAAACAGGTTCCAGGCCGGTCTCCGGGCTTGCGAGGGTCCTGGGGCATCCGCCTTCCCATGCCTGAGCACAGTGGCCTAATGAATGCTCCGCTCGCTTACCGTTGCGGGGGCAGCGCCGGACTGATCGCACGAGGGCGACGCACCGGCTTCCCGTTTCACCCCACGCACGGCGGCGGGGGGCACCTGAAACGGGGCGCATCTGAACACCGAGCGCCCGAAAGCGTCAAGCGCGGGGCTTGGGCAGGATGTTGCGGAGGAGGCGCGAACGCGCGGGATCAGTGCCAGGGATCGTAGGTGCCGAAACTCCAGATGTGCCCCTCCGGATCACGGCAGGTGAAGCCCTGGCCGCCGTAGTCCTCGTCCTTGATGTCGATGACGATCTGCGCCCCGGCGTCCACGGCCGCGCGGTACGGCAGCTCGGCGTCCTTCACCACCAGGTAGATGCTCTGGGTGCAGCCGCCGACCTCGTCGGGCTGGCGCATCAGCCGGCCGTATTCGTTGTCGTGCAACGACCCGAGCATCACCAGCCCGCTGCCGTCGGCCAGCGCCAGTTGCGCATGGGCGATGCCGCCGTGCTCGTCGGCGACCACCAGCTGCCGCTGGAAACCGAAGGTCGCGCACAGCCAGTCGATGGCCCGGGGCGCGTCTCGGTAACGCAGGCAGGGAATGACACTGGGGCGGGCGATGGGAGCGGGTGTGGACATGGCGATCTCCGGGCAAAACGAACGCAATGTTCTGAGCATAGTCACCCGCTTTTCACACCTCAGCGCTGCGCGGCGACCAACAGCAACATGGGACGCTCGCGCTCCTCGGCGAGTGCCGGATCGGCCTGCACCTGCCCGGCGCTCGGCCCCCAGTCCTCGACATGGCGCAAACTCAGCCCCGAGCCAATCACCGCATTGAGGACGCTGCCGAGGGTGCGGTGGTACTTGAGCACGCCCTTGGCCAGCCAGTCGGTGCGACGCTCGCCCTCGTCCTGGTAGTGGTCCACCGGCCAGCAGCGGCGACCGTTGGCATCGACGATCCAGCCAGGCGCCAGCGAGGCCATGTAGATCGGGTGCTCGATGGAGAACACCAGGCTGCCACCGGGGCGCAGCGCGTCGTGCACGTTGCGGAAGAAGTGCGGCAGGTCTTCGAGGTAATGCAGGACCAGCGAACTGTAGGCCAGGTCGAAGGCTGCGGTGGGCAGTTCGAGCTGGTCGAGGTCGGCGTGGAAGTAGCTGACCTGCGCGGCCTCGGTGGTTTCTCGCGCGCGGTCGAGCATCTTCTGCGAGACGTCCAGCCCACTCACGGTGCGGGCGCCCTGCTCCGCCGCATACCGGCTGAACCCGCCGTAGCCGCAGCCAAGATCGACCACGTCGAGGCTCTCCAGCGGCGGCAACAGGGCACGCAGCGCGGCCCATTCCGGCGCGCCGTCCAGCCCGTGCTGCGAGCGTGGCAGCTGGGCATAGGCCGCGAAGAATTCAGGGTTGTCGTAGATGTTCTGCGCCATGGATCGGCACCTCCTTTCTGACGGACCAAGGGTCGATTGTCTGCGTCAAGGACGGGGCCGGCAACCCGATGAGATCAATGCGGCGGCAATCGAAGCGCAAATTCCTGCAAGACCGTCGGCCAGGTCAACCGTAGTGTCAGGACACCATTTCCAAGGAGAACGACACCGTGCCCCAACGCCAACCGATCAACCTGCAGGACAAGCTCGGCCGCATCACTGAAACCTGGCAGCCGCGCGTGATCGCCGAGATGAACGACTACCAGTTCAAGGTGGTGAAACTGCTGGGCGATTTCGTCTGGCACAGCCACGCCGACACCGACGAGACCTTCATCGTGCTGGACGGCGAGCTGCGCATCGACTTCCGCGACGGCCCGCTGACCCTGCGCCGCGGCGAGCTGTACGTGGTCCCGCGCGGCGTGGAGCACAAGCCGTATGCCGAACGGGAGGTGCAACTGATGCTGATCGAACCGCGCGGCGTGCTGAACACCGGCGATGAGGGCGGCGAGCGCACGGCGGAAAACGATCGCTGGATCTGACCGTCGATCACCTGCCGCGGCGACCGCCGATCAGCGGCCGCTCCCGCTTCACTGGCTGCTGCTATGCCTGTCGGGATAACGCCGCTCCCAGCCGCAGGCTGTCACGCCTGGGATACACCGGCGCGGTTCCGGCGGCGTTGCCGGTGCGGAACCGCGCATCATCACAGCCCGGAGCCGGGCCGGAGGTGCGACATGCTCTATCTGGTGCACTGGACCATTCCCATGGAAAACCGCGACAAGATCATCCAGCGCTTTCTGCAGACCGGCGGCCAGCCCCCGGCCAATGTCAGACTGGTCGGACGCTGGCACGCCATGGGCCACATGCTGGGATTCGGCCTGGCAGAAGCCGAGAATCCCCTCGATGTGCAGCGCTGGATGCTGCAATGGACCGACCTGATGAACCTTCAGGTGCACCCCGCGATGACCGACGCCGAATATGCCCCCTTGCTGGTGCAGCATCTGGAAGCGTCATCCTCGATCAGTCCCTGAGCGCCAGTTCAGCTGGTTTGGCGCCGAAGCGCTTGCGGTAGTCGCTCGGCGCCATCCCGGTGATCTTGCGGAAGGTGCTGCGGAACGAGCCCGGATCGAGGTAGCCGACCGTGTAGGCGATGTGGTCCACCGTGCCATTGGTGAACTCCAGCAGCTCGCGCGCCTTGCCAACCCGCAGGTGCTGACAGTACTCGGTGGGCTTGAGCCCGGTGGCCGCGCGGAAGCGGCGCAGGAAGGTGCGTTCTTCCAGCCCGGCCTGGGCGGCCATGGCGGCCAGGCTGACGTCCACCGCGCCATTGCCCTGCAGCCAGTGCTGCACCCTGAGAATGGCGGCGTCACCATGCCCCAGCAGCGGCGCAAAGTTGCTGCCGCATTGCTGCGCGCTATCGCTGTGTTCCACCACCAGGAAACGCGCGGTGCGGTTCGCGACGCTGGGGCCGAGCAGACGGTCGACGATGCGCAGGCCCAGGTCCGACCAGGCCATCAGCCCGGCGGAAGTGATCAGGTCGCCGTCGTCCACCATGGGCTTGTGCGCTTCCAGGCGTACGCGCGGGAAGCGTTTGGCGAAGGCCTCGGCGCCGCTCCAGTGGGCAGTGGCACTGCGCCCGTCGAGCAGCCCGGCTTCGGCCACCAGCAAGCCGCCAATGCACACCGAACCGACGATGGCGCCCTCGCCATGGCGCGCCGCGAGCCAGTCGGTAAGGTTGCGCAACCGGGCGGCGTCGGGCAGTCCGAACAGCGACGGCGGGACAAGCACGGCGACCAGCCGGCTCCGGACGTCCGGATGCGTGTCGAACACGCGGCGGGGCTCGCCGCCGTCCTCACCGGACCAGTGGCTGACGCGCAGCGCCGGCAACTGCTGCGCGGCCTCTTCGCCGGCGATGCGCTCGGCCACGGCGAACAGATCGGTCAGCCCGTGCAGCGCCGCCGTCTGCACACCGGGATAGAGCAGCAGCCCGATCTCGACGACGCTCCGTTCCACAGCCATTGTCAGTTTTCCCCCGGTTATTGTCGTTCCGCCTGATCCCCGCGCGGCGCGCGGCGAACCATACTGGTCGCACTTCCTCACCACTCAATAAGGAATTCGGAAATGGCCAAGCAAGCGCTCATCCTAGTGGATATCCAGAACGACTACTTCCCTTCCGGCAAGTGGCCGCTGGTCGGCATCGAAGCCGCCGCCGACCAGGCCGCCAAGGTGCTGGCCGCCTTCCGCGAACGCGGTGACCTGGTGGTGCACGTGCGCCACGAGTTCGAAAGCGCCGACGCCCCGTTCTTCGCTCCCGGCAGCGACGGCGCGAAGATCCACGGCAAGGTCGCCAATCTGCCCGGCGAGCCGGTGGTGCTCAAGCACTTCGTCAATGCCTTCCGCGACACCGACCTGAAGGCCATCCTCGACCAGCACGGCGTGGAGTCGCTGGTGGTGGTCGGTCACATGAGCCACATGTGCGTGGATGGTGCGGTGCGCGCCGCTGCCGACTTCGGCTACCCGGTGACCGTGCTGCACGACGCCTGCGCCACCCTGGACCTGGAGTTCAACGGCGTGAAGGTGCCGGCCGCCCAGGTGCACGCGGCCTACATGGCATCCCTGGCATTCGCCTACGCCGACCTGGTGTCCACCGCCGAGTACCTGAACCGCTGATTCACCTCGCCTAGGAAAAAGGGCCTCTCGTGAGGCCTTTTTTCATTCAGAAACGCTCCGTAACACTGCCGACGAACCGGCGAAGCAAGACGTGAGAAGCTGCCCAACACTCGGCCGGCTTTCCGCTATCATCGGGCCACATTCGCCTGCCGATAAGGACATCCCATGAGCGTTTCCTCGATCATCACCCTTGCCATCATCGCTGGTGTCATCTTCCTGCTGATCAGCGTGTTCAACCGTCTGGTGGCGCTGCGCAACCGCTACCAGAACGCCTTCGCGCAGATCGAGGTGCAGCTCAAGCGCCGCTACGACCTGATCCCCAACCTGGTGGAAACCGCCAAGGCCTACCTCAAGCACGAGCGCGAGACCCTCGAAGCGGTCATCGCTGCGCGCAACGCTGCGGTCGCCGGTCTGAAAGCCGCCTCCGAACAGCCCGGCGACGCCGGCCGCATGGCGCAACTGGCCGCCGCCGAGAACGCCCTGGGCGGTGCCATGGGCCGCCTGAACGTAACCCTGGAAGCCTACCCGGACCTCAAGGCCTCGCAGAACCTGCAGCAGGTCAGCGAGGAGCTGTCGAGCACCGAGAACAAGGTTGCCTTCGCCCGCCAGGCCTACAACGACGCGGTGATGGAGTACAACACCTATCGCCAGTCGTTCCCCGCCAACGTCCTGGCCACCACCTACGGACACAGCAAGGACGCCAGCCTGCTGGAGTTCGAGGACAGCAAGGAAATCCAGGCCGCGCCGAAAGTCGCCTTCTGACCTGAACGAAGATGAACTTCTTCGAACACCAGGACCGCGCCCGCAAGCAGACCGGACGCCTGGTCCTGCTGCTGACCATCGCCGTGGTCTGCCTGGTCACCATTACCAGCCTCGCGCTGGGCTGGCTCTGGCGTCACCTGGGCGAACCGGCGCTGCACGTCACCTCGCGCGCGTCGTTGCCCGATCCGGAGCTGTACCTGTCGGTGGCCGCCGTGATCATCGGCGTGGTCGTCCTCGGTGCGCTGTACAAGCAGGTGCAACTGAGCGCCGGCGGCAAGGTCGTGGCCGAGAGCCTGGGCGGCCGCCTGCTCAACCTCAGCGCCGGTAATGCCGATGAGCGCCGCCTGCTCAATGTCGTGGAGGAAATGGCCCTGGCGTCCGGCTCACCGGTGCCGCCGGTGTACGTGCTGGAAGACAGCTCGATCAACGCCTTCGCCGCCGGGCTGAGCCCACGCGACGCAGTGATCGGCATCACCCGCGGCGCCATCGAGCAGCTCGACCGCAATGAGCTGCAGGGCGTCATCGCCCACGAGTTCAGCCATATCCACCACGGCGACATGCTGCTCAACACCCGGCTGACCGCCCTGCTCCACGGCATGCTCCTGCTCGGGTTGATCGGCGGCATGCTGCTGCGCGGCTGGAGCGACACCAGCACCGGCATCCGTGTCAGCAGCCGGAGCAGCAGCAACGACAAGAACGGTGGCGGCAGCGTGGTGCTGCTGGTGCTCGGCGCAGGTTTGGTGCTCTATGTACTGGGCTATCTCGGCACCTTCTTCGGCCAACTGATCAAGGCTTCGGTGAGCCGCCAGCGCGAGTACCTGGCCGACGCCTCCGCGGTGCAGTTCACCCGCGATCCCTCGACCATCGCCGGCGCGCTCAAGAAGATCGGCGGCAATCCGCTGGGCGCCCTGCTCAGCGCACCGCGCGCCGCAGAGTTCAGCCACATGTACTTCGGTGACGGCGTAGGCAGCAGCTGGTTCGACACCCACCCGCCGCTGAAGGACCGCATCCGCCGCGTCGATCCGGGCTGGGATGGTCGCTATCCGGCATTCGAACCACGTCTGGACGTGGCGCTGATGAACAAGGACGCCTGGAGCGCCGCCGTCACCGGCCAGCCTTACCAGCCCAGCGCCGTGGAAGTGGCCGTGGCCTCCGTCGGTGCGCCGAGCGTCGCCCACCTGCAGGAAGCCCGCAGCACCCTGCAGCGCCTGGACGAGCGCCTGCAGCGCGCCGCTCACGACAGCGAGGGTGCCGAAGCGCTGATCTACGGCCTGCTGCTGGACCACGAGCCCGGCCTGCGCGCGCGCCAGCTGGAAGCGATCAAGCAGCGCCTGAACCTGAGCCTGGCACTGCAGCTGGACTTGCTGGAAGAGTCGCTGCAACGCCTGGATCCCGGCCAGCGCCTGCCGCTGCTGGACCTGGCCATGCCGGCGCTCAAGCAACTGGACACCCAGGCCTTCCTCGCCCTGCGCGAGAACATGGCGCTGCTGATCAAGCTGGACGGCAAGGTGAAGCTGCTGGAATGGACCCTGCTGCGCATCGTCGAGCGCAACCTGCAGCCGGGCCGCGGAAAGATCGGCAACGTGGCGCTGGCCGAGCTTGCCGAAGCGTCCGCGACATTGCTGGCCTTCCTCGCCCGCGTCGGCGAGACCGGCGACATGGAGACGGAGCAGGCCTTCGCTGACGCCTGGAACGGCCTGCCCTTCCCGCCTCGCCCCTTGCCGGCGGAAGGCAGCCTGCGTGATCTGGAAGGCGCCCTGAAGAAGCTGGAGCAGCTGCGCCCGCTGCAGAAGCCGCAACTGCTCAAGGCACTGGCGCGCTGCATCGAGCACGACGGACGCATCAGCACCGGCGAGGCGGAATTGATGCGGGCGGTAGCGGATATCCTCGATTGCCCGATGCCGCCGTTGCTGGCGGCCTGACGCTCCAGTACGCCTGACACGAGGCAAGGGCACTTCCCGTAGGGTTGGATTCCTCCGCGATGGATTTCGCGGGCGAGGTCCGTTCCTACGGGGGATGCCGTGCCGTGCGGTTCGCGAGCAAGCTCGCTCCTACGAAAAGCCCACCCCAAACCGATCCGGCTTTTGCTTTGGCTCTGGAGGACTTCCAGAGAAATACCCGCACACTCCGACTGCCCCGCTCAGGAGGCCGAGTGGAAGCGGAGTTTCAGGGGTTGAGCGACATGGATGTCGCGAGAGCGGCGATGGGCCAGGGACGGCCCTTCGCAGCGTGCCCCTGGAACTTCGTTTCAACGAGGGAATTTTTCGCCTAGGCGAAAAACCGGATGTCCGGGGCAAGCCTTTTGGTTACTTTTCGGCGTTTGGAAAAGTGACTCGCCCGAGGGGGCGAAACAGGAAGTCCGCGCGCACGCCGAAGCGGCGCTTAAATACCCAGGCTGAAGCAACACGTCGGCCCTGCCGACGGATCGCGGGCATGGGCTAGGCTCCCCGCCCGTCCCACAGTTCAGCGCCATCGAATACGTAGTCACCCGCATATCCCCAGCGAGCCCATCGCCCTAGGATGGCCGTCACCACTGACGCTGGACTGCGCCGCCATGCCCCACATCATCATCGACTACACCGCCAACCTCACCGACGACCTCGACCCACTCGACCTTCCCCGGAAACTCCACGAGGCAGCCCAAGCCATGGGCGTGTTCCCCATCAACGGCCTGCGCACCTTCGCCCGTGCCATCGGGGAATACCAGGTGGGCGCAAACACGAGGAATGAAGCCTTCATCAACATCCAGATCCGCATCGCACCCGGCCGCCCGGAGGAGCTACGCCAGCGCATCGTCGACACCCTGTTCGCCACTGCCGAACAGACCCTCGCCACACTCATCGAAAAACGCCCCGTCGGCCTGCAGCTGGAAATCACCGAGTTCGATCGCAGCCTGACCCGCATGGCCGGCAGCCTGCCCACCGCCTGACGCGGTACGAAAAGAAAAAGGGCCTCCGAAGAGGCCCTTTTCTCATTCACTCAACCGCACATCAGGCGCGGCTGGCAACGCTGCCCTGCTCCGTGGGAGCCAGATTCTTGGGGGCAAGGTTCAGCGCGTAGTACAGCACCGTCAGCAGCACCAGGAAGGCCGGGCCGATGTACAGCGCGATGCGGGTGTCCTCGAAGAAGGCCATCAGCACCACCACCAGCACCAGGAACGCCATGGCGAGGTAGGAACTGAGCGGGTACAGCCACATCTTGAACTGCAGCGTGCCGGCTTCGGCGGCGGAGAGGCCACGGCGGAACTTCAGCTGCGCCAGCAGGATCATCGCCCAGGTCCAGATCGCACCGAAGGTGGCGATGGAGGTCACCCAGGTGAATACCTTCTCGGGCACCAGATAGTTCAGCAGCACGCCCAGCAGCAGCGCGAAGATCGACAGCAGCAGCGCATTGCGTGGCACGCCGCCCTTGGAGGTCTTGGCGAACACCGCCGGGGCCTGGCCATGCTGCGCGAGGCTGTAGAGCATGCGACCGGTGCTGAAGATGCCGCCGTTGCAGGACGACAGCGCGGCAGTGATCACCACGAAGTTGATGATGCCGGCGGCGGTCTTGATGCCCATACGCTCGAAGGTCATCACGAAGGGGCTGCCCTGGGTGCCGATCTCGTTCCACGGGTAGATCGACATGATCACGAACAGTGCGCCCACGTAGAACAGCAGGATGCGCCAGAACACCGAGTTGATCGCGCCGGGAATGGTCTTCTGCGGGTTCTTCGCTTCACCGGCGGTGAGACCGATCATCTCCACGCCCAGGTAGGCGAACATCACCATCTGCAGCGACATCAGCACGCCGGTGATGCCGTGGGGCATGAAGCCGCCGTTGCTCCAGATATTGGAGATGCCGGTGGCGATGCCGCCATTGCCCAGGCCGAAGAAGATCATGCCGGCGCCGGCCAGGATCATGGCGACGATGGTGACGATCTTGATCAGCGCGAACCAGAACTCGAACTCACCGAAGGCACGTACGGCGATGAGGTTGATGGTGCCCATGCTCGCCAACGCGGCCAGCGCCCAGATCCAGCGCGGCACGTCGGGGAACCAGATGCCCATGTAGATCGCCACCGCGGTGATCTCCGCGACGCAGGTCACCAGCCAGAGGAACCAGTAGTTCCAGCCGGTCAGGTAGCCGGCCAGCGGGCCGAGGTAGTCCTGCGCATAGCGGGCGAAGGAGCCGGCCACGGGATTGTGCACGGCCATCTCGCCAAGGGCGCGCATGATCACGAGGATGGCGAGACCGCCGATGATGTAGGACAGCATGATGGCCGGGCCGGCCATCTGGATGGCCTTGGCGGAGCCGAGGAACAGGCCGACGCCGATGCAGGCGCCCAGGGCCATGAGACGGATGTGCCGCTCGTTGAGATCCCTTTGGAGATCGTGGGACGACATGGTGATGCAACCTCATTTTGTTCTTGGGAGTAATCAGCTGAGGACTCGAAGTGCAGTCGGGATGCGGAAGCGCCGGAAAGGCTTCGCCACCGCGCCGGTCGGCACGGAGGGGGAAGTGTCTGGCAGTTCCAGGACGGCACACCGGAAGAGGCTGCCCGCTCTTGTGAAGCGGACGTGGGCATTGCGGGAGGACCACGGCTGAGGTCGCGGGCGAGTGTTACACAGTGCGTGGGAAACGTCTGCACCACCAAGGTGCAATGTGACCAAAGGAATAGCGGCGTATCGCCACATCCGCAGGCGTCGCCAGGGCCGGTGCAGAGCGGCTCAGCCCGGCAGCGGCTGCACCTCCAGCAACAGCGAGCAGGGCTTGCCGGTGGCCGGGTGACACGGCTCGCGCAGTTGCCGCAGCCACCAGCCACTGGCGGCCAGCAGCGCCAGCCAGGACTCCAGGGTGCGGAAGAACCAGGGCATCGGCGCGCTGAACTCGCCACCGAAGGCGGCGAAGGTTTCCAGGCGCCAGCCATCCACATAGGGCTCGTCACCGCAGGCGGCCCACGGATGCACGGTCTGGATCAGCAGCCGCCCACCCGGAGCGAGGCGCTCGCGGAGCGCGCCGAGCAGCGGCGCGATGTTGTCGTCGAGCAACGCGAAATTGCAGACCAGCGCATCGAACTGCCCAAGGCTGCTACCCGACTCGATCAGCGCTGCATAGTCCATCACGTCGAAGCGCCCGCTACCCGCCGCTCGTGCCGCGTCGACCAGAGGCGCCGAGGCATCCACGCCGATGCATTGGCTGCCCCGCCCGGCCAGCACGCGACACAGCCAGCCCTCACCGCAACCGATATCGAGCACACGCCGCGCCGGGCCATCGGCGATGGCGCTCAGGATCGCCGCATCGGTGACCAGCCGCCGACTCTCGATGCGCTGCTCGCGCACGGCGCGAGTCCAGGCATCGGCGTTGGCCTGCCAGCTCTGGCGGATTCGGGCATCGTGATCGGTCATGGTCTGCTCCGTGCGTCGGGTGAAGCGATCGCGGATGAGTCCGCGCCTACGACATACCGACCGCTCGCGGCCCCCTGTAGGAGCGGGCCACGCCAGCGATCGCGCGCATGGCGCGCTCCTACAAAGGCTTCAGCACCTTGGGCACCGCCAACCCCTTGGGCGGCGGAGTCTGCGGCAACGCTTCGCGGCAGCCAGCGTCGCGGAACGGTCCGCCGATCTTCTGCCAACCATTGCCCGGAGACGTCTGCTGGCAGGTATAGGCGCCATCGAGCTTGCTCTGCCAGCGGTAGAACGGCATGGGCGCCGCCTGGACGCTGAAGGACGCCAGCAGCAGAGCGGCCAGGGGCAGAACACGGGGCAGGCTACAAGGCAGAAAAGGCGAACGCATGGGCAGGGGTTCCTGTCGAAGTCAGTACATTGCACCTGCTGGCCGTCGGCAAATCAATCCGCACGGCCATGAACGGTGCCAGCCGGTGCGCAGTTTTTTTGCCGCCGACTACGCTGGAAGTTAGGAAAGCCGCGGGGGAAGCGGCTTTCGCGGCGCCAGGACGGCGCCGGCCATCACGTGGGCGGAGTCCGCTACCTGGGCTGTCGTACAAGCAAGGGCGGGGCGTGAAGATGGGCAACTCGAAGCATTCCGGTACGCAAGTGGCAGGTCAACCGGGAAGTCTGGGGCCCGGCCTTTCCCCACAGAAAGTGCATCATCACCGCTTCCTCATCCTCTTCCTCTTTCTCCTGCCGTTGCTGGCCGCCATGGGCGCCGCGCTGCTCTATGAAGCCCGCACGTCCAAGCTGCAGGCCCGCGAACTGGCGCGCTACGCCAGCGGGCTGACGTGGAGCCTGGAACAGGGCGGCACCGGCAGCGTGGTTTATCCACAGGGCGGCCCCTTCGACCGGCGCCTGGGCTATCAGCAACTGCCGAGCTTCCTGGGCCGCCTGCACGAGCGCAACTTCGTCACCCTCAGCCAGGCACGCTTCTCCGAGCCGCTGATGCAGTACACCAGCCACGGCATGTTCCCGCCCTACCCGGAGAAGGCCCAGGCCGGCGTCGACATCGCCGACTGCCGCGGCCTGCCGATCTATAACTTCCGCTACCCGCAGCGCTTGTACGCCAACTTCGAAAGCGTCTCCCCGGCCATCGTCAACAGCCTGCTGTTCATCGAGAACCGCGACCTGCTCGACCCCGATCGCCCCTACCTGAACCCGGCCATCGACTGGAGCCGCTTCACCCAGGCCTCGGTGGCGCAGGTGGGCAAGCTGGTCGGCCTGGGCAACCACGCGCCCGGCGGCAGCACGCTCGCCACGCAGATCGAGAAGTACCGCCACTCCGAGGACGGCCGCACCAACTCCATCACCGACAAGTTGCGGCAGATGGCGTCGGCCAGCGTGCGTACCTACCAGAATGGCGCGGAGAACATGGCCGCCCGACGCACCGTCGCCCTCACCTACCTGAACTCGGTGCCGCTCTCGGCGCAGCCCGGCTACGGCGAAGTGAGCGGCCTGCCGGACGGCCTGTGGATCTGGTACGGCGCGGATTACCAGCAGGTCAACAAGCTGCTCAACGCACCGCCGGGCTCCGGTGCGGAACTCGCCGCCCAGGGCAAGGCGCTGCGCCAGGTGGTATCACTGATGATCGCCCACCGCCGGCCCTCCTGGTACCTGGCGCGCGGCCGCGACCAGTTGGCCGTGCTGACCGACAGCTACCTGCGCCTGCTCGCGCAGAACAACGTGATCGCCCCCGAACTGCGCGACGCCGCGCTCCAGCAGACGCTGGTATTCCGCGATCCACGCAGCGAACCCAGCTTCACGCCACTGGAGAACAACAAGGGCATCGGCCTGGCGCGCACCCGCCTGGCCGGCATGCTCGACGTACCGCTGTACGACCTCGACCGCTTCGACATGAGCTTCACCACCACCCTGCAGCATGAGCTGCAGGAGCAGGTCACCGGCTACCTGCGCCAGCTCTCCGACCCGGCCTTCGCCGAGCAGATCGGCCTGTTCGGCGAGCACCTGCTGTCCAAGGACAAGACCAGGGACGTGCGCTACAGCTTCACCCTGTTCGAACGCACCCCCAGCGGCAACCGCGTGCGCGTGCAGACCGACAGCACCGAGCAGCCCTTCGACATCAACGAAGGCAGCAAGCTGGAGCTGGGCTCCACCGCCAAGCTGCGCGTACTCTCCACCTACCTGGAAACCATCGCCGACCTGCACGACCAGTACGCGCCGATGAGCGTCGCCGAGCTGAAGAAGGTGGACATCGAGCCGCTGGATATCCTCAGTCGCTGGTCCATCGACTACCTGATCACAGCCAAGGACCGCAACCTGCCTGACATGCTCGCCGCCGCCCTGCAGCGCAAGTACTCCGCCAGTCCCTACGAGAGCTTCTTCACCGGCGGCGGCGTCCACACCTTCAGCAACTTCCGCAAGGAAGACAACAACCGTATCCCGACCTTGCAGGACGCCCTGCGCGAGTCGATCAACCTGCCCTTCGTGCGCCTGCTGCGCGACCTGGTGCGCCACGACATCTACGCCAACGAAGGCAGCAAGGTCGCCGTGCTGGCCGACGACAAGGACCCGCGCCGCCAGGACTACCTCGACCGTTTCGTCGACAAGGAAAGCCAGGTCTACCTGCTGCGCTTCTGGCAGAAGTACAAGGGAAAGGACAACGACGAGCGCCTCAACACCTTCCTCGACGGCCTGCGCGCCTGGCCGGTGCGGCTGGCGGCAATCCACCGCTACCTGCAGCCGCAGGCGGATGTCCCGACCTTCGCCGCCTTCCTCAAGGACCGCCTGAAGCAGGGCAAGTACGTCGGCGACACACTCACCGACAAGCGCATCGAGGACCTCTACACCCGCTACGGCCCGGGCGCCTTCGACCTCAACGACCAGGGTTACGTCGCTCGCGTGCACCCGCTGGAGCTGTGGCTGCTGGGCTACCTGCAACGCCAGCCGGCGGCGACCTTTGCCGACGCCGTGGCCGCCAGCGGTGCCGAGCGCAAGGAAGTCTACGGCTGGCTGTTCAAGTCGCGGCACAAGTACGCCCGCGACAAGCGCATCCGCATCATGCTGGAGGTGGAAGCCTTCCTCGACCTGCATGAACAGTGGAAACGCCTGGGCTATCCGTTCGACCACCTGGTGCCGTCGCTGGCCACCGCGCTGGGCAGTTCGGGCGATCGTCCGGCGGCGCTGGCGGAGCTGATGGGCATCATCCTCAACGACGGCGTGCGCCTGCCGACCCTGCGCATCGACAGCCTGCACTTCGCCGCCGCCACGCCGTACGAGGTCACCCTCGGTCCGGAATCCAACAATGGTCGCCAGGTGATGCGCTCGGAAGTCGCCCAGGCATTGCGCACGGCGCTATCCCAGGTGGTGGACGCCGGCACCGCGCGGCGCCTCTCGGGCACCTTCAAGACAGCCGACGGCAGCGCCCTGATCATGGGCGGCAAGACCGGCACCGGCGACAACCGCATCGAAAGCGTGACCCGCAGCGGCTGGGTGAAGAGCTCGAAGGCGATGAACCGCACGGCGACCTTCGTCTTCTACATCGGCCCGCGCCACTTCGGCACGCTCACCGCCTACGTGGCTGGCAGCGAGTCGGACAACTTCAAGTTCACCTCGGCACTGCCGGTGCAGGTGCTCAAGGGCATGGCGCCGATGCTGTCGAGCTACCTGGAGCCGGGCATCAGCACCGGATGCCAGGAGCGGCTGGACAATCTGCGGGTGAGCTGGCGCTGAGCCAGGGGGCGAGGCTGCCGTGGATCGCACACACCGGGGCCAACCTGTAGGCGCGCGCCTTGCGCGCGAATCGCGGGCTTGGCCCGCTCCTACACAAACTCCGTGCTCACCGGCGAACTCCGTGGGCATCGCTGAATCTGCGGGAGCGAGCGTGCTCACCCCGGCGAAGAGCCGCTCGGTTATTTGCCCTGCACGCTCTTCACGTACAACGCCTCGACCTGCTCCCGCGCCCACGGTGTGCGGCGCAGGAAAGTCAGGCTGGACTTGATGCTCGGGTCGTTCTTGAAGCAGCGCACGTCGATGCGCTTGGCCAGACCATCCCAGCCGTACTGCGCCACCAACTGGTTGAGGATGGCTTCCAGGGTCACGCCATGCAGCGGGTTCTTCGGTTTGTCATTCATGTTCGGTGCCGTCGCGCGGAGAATGCGCGGCACCTTACCATCAAGCATCAGCCACAGGCGATCAGGCCCGCAACCCGGCCACGCCCGCCACGATCAGGGCGACCGACGCCAGCTTGGTGAGGGTCAGTGCCTCGCCCAGCAGCAGGAAGCCGAAGAGCACCGTGCCCAGCGTGCCGATGGCCGTCCAGATCGGGTAGGCGATGCTCACCGGCAACTGGCGCATCGCCAGGGTGAGGAAGAAGATCCCGCCGATCACCGCAACCACCGTGACCACGGTCGGCAGCGGCCGGGTGAAGCCCTCGGCGTACTTCATCGACACCGCGAACATCACCTCGAACACCGCGGCCACCATCAGCATTGCCCAGGCCATCACACACGCGCCCACTCGCCCTCGGCGAGGTCGGCCAGCGCCTGCTCGGCCTGTTGGTACGACGCGCGAAAGGCATCGGGATTGCCCTCCTCGCCCTCGGCAGCGATCACCTGCACGTCTTCAATGCCGAGGAAGCCCAGCGCCACGCGTAGCCAGGCGTCGGCGTGGTTCATCCACTCCAGCTCGCCACCCGGTCCCATGCCGGCGCCGCCGCGACTGGTGATGATCAGCGCCCTGCGTCCCTTGAGCAGCGGCTCGTACTCCGCCTCACCGTCCTTCAGGTGCAGGTCGAACGTACGGCCGATACGGACGATCTGATCGACCCAGGCCTTCAAACCGCTGGGCACGCTGAAGTTGTACATGGGCGTGGAGATCACCAGCAGATCGTGGGCAAGCAACTCGTCCACCAGCGTTTCGCTGAGCTGCAGTTCGGCCTGCAGCTCGGCCGGGCGATGCTCGCGCTGCGGGTGGAAGGCGGCGGCGATGAAGCCTTCACTGACGTGGGGCAGATCGGCGCGCCCCACTTCGCGACGGGTGATCTGTGCCTGCGGCAGCGCGGCAAGAAAACCCTCGGCCAGGCGGCGGGAATGCGAGCGGTCGGCGCGGGGACTGGCGTGAATCGCGAGAATCCTGTTCATCTGTCTTTCCTTGTTCAAGGTGTACACTGCGGAGGTCTGGATTGGCCTCCAGTTGCTGCCTAAGCTATTTACAGCCCGGCACCGGGACAACTGAGGGGATTTCCTTCCAGATGAATCCATCTCATCCATGGAGCACTGCATGTTCGCCAGCCTGCCGCTTCCCGCCCTGCGCACCTTCGAATCCGCAGCGCGCCAGCTGAGCTTCAAGGCCGCCGCCCAGGAGCTCGCCGTCACCCCCACGGCGGTGTCCCACCAGGTGCGCGCGCTGGAGGAATGGCTGGGCTTGCCCCTGTTCGAGCGCCTGCCGCGCCAGGTGCGCCTGACCGAAGCCGGCGAGCGGCTGTTCCGCAGCCTGCATGGCGCGCTGCTGGAGGTATCGCAATCGGTGGACAGCCTGCGCCCGCAGCGCAGCGCCAGCAGCCTGACGATCTCCACCACGCCGGCCTTTGCCGCGCTGTGGCTGGTGCCCCGCCTGGGCCGCTTCTACGCGCGCCACCCGCACATCCGCCTGCGCCTGGACAGCCAGTGCGAACTGCTCGACCTGCAGCAGGACGCCAGCGTCGACCTGGCGATTCGCTACGGCTTCGGTGACTACCCACGCATGCACAGCCAGTTCCTGCTGGCGGAACGCTTCGCCGTCTATGGCGCGCCGGCACGGGTGGCCACCGCCGACGTGGAGGTGCCGGAGATGATCAGCGTGCGCTGGCACAACTCCGAGCTCTACGAGCGCGGCTGGAAGGCCTGGTGCCAGGTGGCTGGCGAGGAGTGCCTGCTGGCCCAGGCGGTGCAGCGCGAGTACGACGAGGAGTTCTACGCCCTGCAGGCGGCCATCGCCGGCCAGGGGCTGGTGCTGGCCAGCTCGCTGCTGGTGTCGGAAAGCGTGGAGAAGGGCCTGCTGGTGCCCTACCGCCCGGAGATCAACGTACCCGGCGCCCGCTACACCGCGCTCTGCGTACCGGGGCGCGAGCGCCATCCGCCGGTGCGCGCCTTCCTCGACTGGCTGTCCGAAGAAGCTGCGCAAGCCGCCGATCCGCTGATCGACAGCGCCGCCTGAGCCTGTCGCTGCACCCGCGCAGGGCGGCATTCGCCGTGCGCGATGGGCAACCCGTGGGTAGAATCAGGTCTGCCGCAACAACAATTCTTCTTTGCCAGGAACACGCCTCCTGCGTGATTCCACGGCACGGCCTGAGCCCCACTTCACCTCAGGATTCCCATGACCACCGCGCAAGAAACCCGCTCCGGCAGTTGGCTGAACGTCATCGCCCTGGCCATCGCCGCCTTCATCTTCAACACCACCGAGTTCGTCCCGGTGGGCCTGCTCAGCGACATCGGCGCGAGCTTCGACATGCGTCCGGAGCAGACCGGGCTGATGCTCACACTCTACGCCTGGGTCGTCTCGCTGGCCTCGCTGCCGCTGATGCAGCTGACCCGCAACATGGAACGCCGCCGCCTGCTGGTGGTGATCTTCTGCCTGTTCATCGTCAGTCACGTGCTCTCCGGCTTTGCCTGGAATTTCACGGTGCTGATGATCAGCCGCTTCGGCATCGCCTTCGCCCACGCCGTGTTCTGGTCGATCACCGCGTCGCTCGCGGTGCGCGTGGCGCCGCCGGGCCAGCAGGCAAAAGCACTCGGCCTGCTGGCCACCGGGACCATCCTGGCGATGGTCCTGGGCATCCCGCTGGGACGCATGCTCGGCGAGGCACTGGGCTGGCGCACGACCTTCCTCACCATCGCCGGCGTCTCGGTGGTCGTGGTGCTCTGGCTGGCCCGCGCGCTGCCGCCGTTGCCGAGCCAGAACTCCGGCTCCCTGCGCAGCCTGCCGCTGCTGTTGCGGCGCCCGGCCCTGGTGTCGATGTACGTGCTCACCGTGCTGGTGATCACCGCGCAGTTCACCGCCTACAGCTACATCGAGCCGTTCGCACGCGAGGTCGCCGCGCTGGACAGCCAGAAGACCACCCTGCTCCTGTTGCTGTTCGGCGGCGCCGGGATGTTCGGCTCGATCCTCTTCAGCCGCTACAGCGAGCGCTTCCCGCGCGCCTTCCCGTGCCTGGCCATTGCCGTGCTCGGCGGCACGCTCCTGCTGCTGATGCCGCTGGCCCATTCGCCCACGGCGCTGCTGGGGCTGAGCCTGTTCTGGGGCGCGGCGATCCTCTGCTTCGGCCTGGCGCTGCAGGCCAAGGTGCTGCAGCTGGCCCATGACGCCACCGACGTGGCCATGGCAATGTTCTCCGGCCTGTACAACGTCGGCATCGGCGGCGGCGCGCTGCTGGGCAGCCGCGTGGCGGTGGGCATGGGGCTGGAATGGATCGGCTACGTCGGCGGCGCGCTGGCGGTAGTCGGCCTGCTGCTCTGCCTGTTCGCCTGCTGGCGGTATGCGACGGCGCTCAGTGGCGGGCACGCCTCGCACTGACGCACAGCCCCCTGTATGTAGGAGCGAGCTTGCTCGCGAACCGCTTGATGCCTTGGGTGCCGGGCGGGTTCGCGAGCAAGGACTGGGCGTCCCCCTCGGCCCTACGAAGAGCCAACAAAAAAGGCCGCGCCCCTTGCGGGAGCGCGGCCTTTTTCATTCAGCGAAGACTCAGCGACTGGTCACGGCAGCGCCGGTCGACTGGGTGGCTTCGGCGTATTCCGCCTCGGCTTCCTCGAAGCGCTGGATCATCGCCTTGGACGGCGCGGAGCCGAACAGGCTGAAGAGCACGATGGAAACGCTGGAGAAGATGAAGCCCGGGATGATCTCGTACAGGCCGAGCCAGCCGAACTGCTTCCAGACGATCACGGTGACCGCACCGACGATGATGCCGGCCAGCGCGCCGTTGCGGGTCATGCCCTTCCACAGCACGGAGAACAGTACCAGCGGACCGAAGGCGGCACCGAAGCCGGCCCAGGCGTAGGACACCAGGCCCAGGACGCGGTTGTCCGGGTTGGCGGCCAGGGCGATGGACACCAGCGCCACCAGCAGCACCATGGCGCGGCCGACCCACACCAGTTCCAGCTGGCTGGCGTTCTTGCGCAGGAAGGCCTTGTAGAAGTCTTCGGTCAGCGCCGAGGAACACACCAGCAACTGGCAGCTCAGGGTGCTCATCACCGCCGCAAGGATGGCGGACAGCAGGATGCCGGCGATCCACGGGTTGAACAGGATCTTCGCCAGTTCGATGAAGATGCGTTCGTGGTTCTCGCCCACGGCGCCAGCCTGCTCCGGGTGCGCCTGGAAGTAGGCGATGCCGAAGAAACCGACGGCCACGGCGCCACCCAGGCAGAGGATCATCCAGGTCATGGAGATGCGCCGGGCAGCCGGGATCGACTTCACCGAATCGGCAGCCATGAAGCGCGCCAGGATGTGCGGCTGGCCGAAGTAGCCCAGGCCCCAGGCCATCAGCGACAGCACGCCGACGAAGGAAGCGCCCTTGAACATGTCGAAGTTGGCGGCGTCCTTCAGCTCGATGGCGGCGAAGGCCGGATCGATACCGCCAGTGGCGAGCAGCACGAAGACCGGCGTGAGGATCAGCGCGAAGATCATCAGCGAGGCCTGCACGGTGTCAGTCCAGCTCACCGCCAGGAAGCCACCGACGAAGGTGTAGGCGATGGTCGCAGCGGCACCGGCCCACAGCGCGGTCTCGTAGGACATGCCGAAGGTGCTTTCGAACAGACGGGCGCCGGCGACGATGCCGGAGGCGCAGTAGATGGTGAAGAACACCAGGATCACCAGCGCGGAGATCACGCGCAGGATGCGGCTGTTGTCCTCGAAGCGGGTGCTGAAGTAGTCCGGCAGGGTCAGGGCGTTGCCGTTGTGCTCGGTGTGCACACGCAGGCGGCCGGCAACGAACAGCCAGTTCAGGTAGGCGCCACAGATCAGGCCGATGGCGATCCAGCTCTCCGAGATGCCCGACAGGTAGATGGCGCCCGGCAGGCCCATCAGCAGCCAGCCGCTCATGTCCGAGGCACCGGCCGACAGCGCGGTAACGAAGCTGCCGAGGCTGCGGCCACCGAGGATGTAGTCGGAGAAGTTGTTGGTCGAACGATAGGCGGCCAAGCCGATCAGAACCATGGCCGCGATGTAGATCACGAAAGTGATCAGTGTTGGCGTGTTGACGCTCATGGGGACTCCCCTACAGCTTGTTTTTATCCGGGACCGCGGGGTATCGCGGGCCCTTGACTGGCGGCCGGCATGGTTGACGCCGACCCGTTAGCGCTTGCTCACAGGCAAACCGGGTTGCGCGTGATGCCAAACAGGCACCGAACCGCTACGCATCCCGACGCAGGCACGCCTCGTCCTTGCTGGCGCATTCCTGCAGCCACCGTCTCACCACGGCGACCTCCGTCCCGCCCCCGCCGGTAAGCGCGGTGCGGAGCGTTTCCCGGGCTGGGCCCGGTGATCCTTCAGGCGCCGGAATGGGCGCCAGCGCTCCGGCAATGCAGGGCACGCCGACCCGAGGACGGGCAGCACTGCTTGTCGGAGCGATTCGAAACTGTATTCACGCGCGCATGGAGATGCGGCAGGGGGCGGCCGACGCGCGAGGGCGCGGATTGTACCGAAAGCATCGAGGCGAATGGCGCCACTGGTCCGAGGGCGGACGGCGCAAGGCCACGGGCGGGCGCTACGGGCCGGGCCGTGGAGGAAGTGGCGCCGCCAGGTGCAGGCGCGCTACAGACGAAGACAGAACCGGTGATGGGCATGCTGCCCCTCCCGCGTATCGAGCTGGCTGTTGTTCTTGGCTTGACCGGGTTGCACCTTGGAACACCAGCAACGCGGTGGGCGGACTCTATGGGTTGCACCCAACAGAATTCTTGCTGAAAGCTCTGGAGTTCTTGCAGAAGACTCCGGCACCCGGAGGTCGGCAACTGACCAGTCGATCAACATCCAGGACCAGGCAGGCTAGCGGATTCAGCAGCGGCGCAGGCTGCCCGGGGTCAATCCGAGGTAACGGCGCATCGCGGTGGTCAGCGCGCTCTGGCTGGAGAAACCGCATTCTCCGGCCACGTTCACCAGGGGCAGGTCGGTTTCCCGCAGCAGCCGCGCGGCTCGATCCAGCCGCTGGCGCAGCAGGTACTGGTGCGGCGTGAGGCCGACACGGTCCTTGAACTGCGCGTGGAAATGACTGGGACTCAGGCAGGCGATCTGCGCCAGCTCGGCCACGGTGATGCGCCGGGACAGGTGCTCGGCGATGTAGCCGTCCAGCCGTTCCAGGTCCAGTGGCCCGGAGCGCGGCACACGGTCCTCGCCGAACAGGCGCAGGTACAAGGCCCGCAGCAGCACGCCGCCCAGGGCACGGGCCAGCAGCGGGTCGTCGCCGTAGCGGGCGATCTCCGCACCGGCGTAGTTGAGCAGATGCTGGAAATCCGCATCCAGGGTCGGGTAGCGCGGCACCTCGAACAGCCGCGCCAGCAGCTCGCGATCCTGCTCGCCCGTTCCGGCCTCGCTCAGATCGAGGATCAACATCCGGTTGTCACCGAGCCCGGCGAACGCGTGCCCCACATCCCCCGGCACCAGGCAGGCGCGCATGCGGCACACCTCACCCTCGGCCCCGCCGATCTCGAATTCCGCGCGGCCGCTCAGGGACATCACCAACTGGTGATGGTCATGGGCGTGCTGATCGGTCTGGTCGGACAGCGTGGCGAGGCGAGTATCGAACATGGCGCGGGGTGATCAAATTTTGAGCATGGTACGGGATTCGGCCAGGCCTGCCCAGACAGCAGGTGCAACCTGGCGCAACTCACCTGTCCGCTTCGCACTAAATCATCTAAGCCAGCAAAGCTTGCTAACCGATAGATATGTTATGTTATAACACATAACACATCCCCACTTCCCCTTCCCCGCCGCCTGGCGCATCCCTGTTCTCGAGGGAGGGGTTCGCTTTGCCAGAAGAAAAACCAGGAGTTCGTCATGTCCCCATCCCTTCCCCGCCCCGGCTGGCGTCTAGCCCCGCTGAGCCTGGCCCTGTGCGCCGCCATGCCGGCGCTGGCCGCGACCGCCCCCACCGAGCTGGAACCTCAGGTGATCACCGCCAATCCGCTGGGGGACGCCACGCCCGCCGCGCCCAGCAGCGTCCTGCAGGGAGACGAGCTGACCCTGCGACAGAAGGGCAGCCTGGGGGAAACCCTCAACGGCACGCCAGGCGTGTCCTCCACCTGGTTCGGTCCCGGCGCCAGCCGCCCGGTGATCCGTGGCATGGACGGCGACCGCATCCGCCTGCTGCGCAATGGCGTCGGCGCGCTGGACGCCTCCTCGCTGTCCTACGACCACGCCGTGCCGGAAGACCCCAACGTGGTCGAGCGCATCGAAGTCGTGCGCGGCCCGGCCGCCCTGCTCTATGGCGGCAACGCCATCGGCGGCGTGGTCAACAGCTTCGACAACCGCATCCCCAGCGAACCGGTGGACGGCATCCACGGCCAGGGCGAGATGCGCTACGGCGGCTCGGACACCACCCGCAGCGCCGCCGGCGCGCTGGAAGCCGGCGACGGCACCTTCGCCCTGCACCTGGACGCGGGCTCCCGCGAGTTCAACGACCTGCGCATTCCCGGTTACGCCCATTCCGCACGCCAGCGCCAGCGCGATGGGGATGACTCGAAGCACCGCGTGAACAACAGCGACGGCCGCCAGGACAGCGGCGCCATCGGCGGCAGCTATCACTGGGATCACGGCTACGCGGGCCTGTCCTACAGCGGCTACGACAGCAACTACGGCTCGCCCGCCGAAGACGATGTGCGCCTGAAGATGCAGCAGGACCGCTACGCCTTCGCCTCGGAAATCCGCGACCTCGACGGCCCCTTCAGTTCGGTGAAGCTGGACGCCGCCTACACCGAGTACCAGCACAAGGAAATCGAGGACGGCGAGACCGGCACCACCTTCAAGAACGACGGCTACGAGGCGCGCATCGAAGCGCGGCACAAGCCCATCGGCCCGCTGGACGGAGTGGTCGGCGCGCAGGTCGCCAACAGCCGCTTCTCGGCGCTGGGTGAGGAAGCCTTCGTGCCCCATACCGAGACCGACAGCGCCGCGCTGTTCTTCCTGGAAAACTGGCAGGCCACCGAACGCCTGGCGCTGAACCTGGGTGGCCGCGTCGAGCACACGCGCATCGAGCCCAACGCCAAGGACAACGAGCGCTTCGCCGAGAACGACGACTCGCGCAGCTTCACCGCCGGCAGTCTGTCCACCGGCGCGGTGTACAGGCTGACGCCGATCTGGTCGCTGGCTGGCACCCTGGCCTACACCGAGCGCGCGCCGACCTTCTACGAGCTGTATGCCAACGGCGCCCACGCCGCCACCGGCACCTTCGAAGTCGGCGACGCCAACGCGAGCAAGGAAAAGGCCGTCTCCACCGACCTCGCCCTGCGCTTTGACAGCGAGCGTCACAAAGGCAGCGTCGGCGTGTTCTATAGCCGCTTCTCCAACTACATCGGGCTGCTGGCCAGCGGGCGCTATCGCGACGAGGAAGGTGCGGTGGTCGACGCCGGCGACGACGAAGCGCTGCCCGAATACCTCTACAGCGGCGTGAAGGCGGACTTCTATGGCGTCGAGGCGCAGGACCGCGTCCACCTGCTGGACAGTCCCTACGGCCGCTTCGACCTGGAGCTCTCCGGCGACTATACCCGCGCGAAGAACAAGGACACCGGCGAAGCCCTGCCGCGCATCGCCCCGCTGCGCCTGAACAGCGCACTGTTGTGGGAACTGCAGCAATGGCAGGCGCGGGTCGACGTGGAGTACGCCGCCGACCAGAACCGCGTGCCGGAGAACGAACTGCGCACCGACGGCTACACCACCCTGGGAGCCAGTGTCGGCTACCGCTTCGACCTGGGCGACAGCCGCTGGCTGGCCTTCGTCAAGGGCGAGAACCTGACCAACCAGACCGTGCGCTACGCCAGCTCAATCCTGCGCGACAGCGTGCCGGCCGGTGGTCGTGGCATCCAGGCCGGCGTGAAAGTGGCCTTCTGAAGCACGGCCTTCCGATGCGCTAGAGCTGACGCCCGGCGTAATCCCGGGCGAACTGCGCGGCGATCCGCCCGGACCGCGACCCGCGATGGGTTGCCCAGCGGATCGCCGCCTGCTCCCACTCCTCCTGCCGAACGCCACCCAGTCCATGGGACTCCAGCCAGCGCGCGACCGCCTCCAGGTACTGCTCCTGGCTGAAGGCATAAAAAGATATCCACAGGCCGAAGCGCTCGGAGAGCGAGATCTTCTCCTCCACCGCCTCGCCAGGGTGCAATTCGCCGCTCTCGCTGCGCTGGAAGGACAGGTTGTCCTCGGCGCGCTCGGCCAGCAGGTGGCGGCGATTGGAGGTCGCGTAGATCAGCACGTTGCCCGACTGCCCGGCCACCGAGCCGTCGAGCACGGTTTTCAGCCCCTTGTAGCCCGTCTCGCCATCCTCGAAGGACAGGTCGTCGCAGAACAGGATGAAGCGCTCCTGGCGGTGACGCAGCAGGTCGATGATCTGCGGCAGGTCCGCCAGGTGTTCCTTGTCCACTTCGATCAGGCGCAGCCCTTCGGCCTGGAAGGCGTGCAGGCAGGCCTTCACCAGCGAGCTCTTGCCAGTGCCACGCGCGCCGGTCAGCAACACGTTGTTGGCCGGGCGACCGGAGACGAACTGGCGGGTGTTCTGCTCGATCAGCGACTTCTGCCGATCGACGTTGCGCAGGTCGTCGAAGGCGATCAACGCCGGCTCGATCACCGGTGTCAGGCGTGGTTGGCCCTGGCGGTACTCCCAGAGGTGGGCGATGGCGCCCTCCTCCAGTACCAGCTCGGTGCGGGTCGGCAGGGATTGTTCAAGCAACCGGGCGACACGCGCCAGTTGGTCGGTGATGGAGGCCAGTGCATTTATGGAAATTTCGGTCATGGCGGGATCATCGAAGCAGATAGGGACTGTTCAGCAGACTAACGATGGAGGAAAGTGGTCGTCTAACGACAAACAGGCATCCAGATGCGCAAAAAGGACATTCCAGCCCAGCCACTGGAAAACCATGGCGACGAACGGGCGGCCAGCCCTGTGGCAGCGGTCGCACTGAACTTTCCCGACGGCCACCAGGTGCCTGCGCACAGCCATCACCGTGCGCAACTGCTCTACGCCGTGCGCGGCGTGCTGGTGGTGGGCAGCGCCAGCGGCCAGTGGGTGGTCCCGGACAACCGTGGCCTGTGGATACCTGGCGGCGTGGAGCACTGGACGCGCATGGTCGGCGACGTGCAGGTGCGTACCCTTTATGTCGAGCCGGGCAGCGCCCCGCACCTGCCGCCGGACTGCTGCGTGCTGGCGGTCTCGCCGCTGCTGCGGGAGCTGATCCTCGCGGCGCTGTCGATCAGCGGCGAAGTCACCCCGGATTCCCGCGACGGCCGCGTCCTCGGCCTGATGCTGGATGAACTGCGCGAAGACCCCATGCTGCCGCTGCACCTGCCGCTGCCCGCCCATCCACGCCTGCGTGCGCTGTGCCAGGCCATCCAGGCGCAGCCCGGGGACACCGCCAGCCTGGGCGACTGGGCCGCCCGGCTGAGCGTCGACAGCAAGACGGTACAGCGCTGGTTCTTCGCCGAAACCGGGCTGACCTTCGGCCAATGGCGGCAACAGGCACGCCTTCTGGCTGCACTGGAGCGCCTGGCCCTGGGCGAAAGCGTGCTGAGCGTGGCGCTGGAAGTCGGCTACAGCACGCCCAGCGCCTTCAGCGCCATGTTCAGCCGCCAGTTCGGCCGGCCGCCCAGCGATTTCCTGCGTCCGCGGCCACTAATCCGTTCGTAAGCTCCGTTCGTACACAATCGGCCGCAACATCTCCGGACACATCCTTCCATGCAATGGGATTGAAACCCCGAGCCGGTTTCCCCATCTAGACTGTCATGTTCAATCAGTCAGGTGCCTCATGAGCGACCACGACGAGATTCACGATATCCATAGCGCCGAAGAGGTCAGCAACACCGGGCTGGTGTTGCCGGGGCAGAACCTGCCGACCACGGTCTACGTCATCCCGATCCACAACCGCCCGTTCTTCCCGGCGCAGGTGCTGCCGGTGATCGTCAACGAGGAGCCGTGGGCCGAGACGCTGGAACTGGTCGCCAAGACCGAGCACCACAGCCTGGCGCTGTTCTTCATGGAGAACCCGCCGGAAGACCCGCGCCACTTCGACCCGGAGAGCCTGCCCGAGCACGGCACTCTGGTGCGCGTGCACCACGCCAGCCGCGAGGGCGGCAAGCTGCAGTTCGTCGCCCAGGGGCTGTCGCGCGTGCGCATCCGCGGCTGGATCAAGCGCCATCGCCCGCCCTTCCTGGTGGAGGTGGAATATCCGCACACCCCCAGCGACCCGAGCGACGAGGTGAAGGCCTACGGCATGGCCCTGATCAACGCGATCAAGGAACTGCTGCCGCTCAACCCGCTGTACAGCGAAGAGCTGAAGAACTACCTCAACCGCTTCAACCCCAACGATCCGTCGCCGCTGACCGACTTCGCTGCCGCACTCACCACTGCGCCCGGCGCCGAGCTGCAGGGCGTGCTGGATACCGTGCCGATGCTCAAGCGCATGGAAAAGGTGCTGCCGCTGCTGCGCAAGGAAGTGGAAGTGGCGCGCCTGCAGAAGGAGCTGTCCGCCGAGGTCAATCGCAAGATCGGCGAGCGCCAGCGGGAGTTCTTCCTGCAGGAGCAGCTGAAGATCATCCAGCAGGAGCTGGGCATCACCAAGGACGACAAGAGCGCCGACTCCGATGAATTCCGCGCACGCCTGGAAGGCAAGACCCTGCCCGACCAGGCGAAGAAGCGCATCGACGAAGAGCTGAACAAGCTGTCGATCCTCGAGACCGGCTCCCCGGAATACGCCGTCACACGCAACTACCTCGACTGGGCGACGTCCGTCCCGTGGGGCCTGATGGGTGTCGACAAGCTCGACCTCAAGCACGCCCGCAAGGTCCTCGACCGCCACCACTCCGGCCTGGAAGACGTGAAGGACCGTATCCTCGAATTCCTCGCGGTCGGCACCTTCAAGGGCGAGATCGCCGGCTCCATCGTGCTGCTGGTGGGCCCGCCGGGTGTGGGCAAGACCAGCATCGGCAAATCCATCGCCGAGAGCCTGGGACGGCCGTTCTACCGTTTCAGCGTTGGCGGCATGCGTGACGAGGCCGAGATCAAGGGCCACCGCCGCACCTACATCGGCGCCCTGCCCGGCAAGCTGGTGCAGGCGCTGAAGGACGTGGAGGTGATGAACCCGGTGATCATGCTCGACGAGATCGACAAGCTCGGCAGCAGCTACCAGGGCGATCCCGCCTCGGCGCTGCTGGAAACACTGGATCCGGAGCAGAACGTGGAGTTCCTCGACCACTACCTGGACCTGCGCCTGGACCTGTCCAAGGTGCTGTTCGTCTGCACCGCCAACACCCTGGACGCCATTCCCGGCCCGCTGCTGGACCGCATGGAAGTCATTCGCCTGTCCGGCTACATCGCCGAAGAGAAGCTGGCCATCGCCAAGCGCCACCTGTGGCCCAAGCAACTGGAAAAGGCTGGTGTGCCGAAGAATCGCCTGTCGATCAACGATGCCGCCCTGCGCGCGGTGATCGAGGGCTACGCCCGCGAAGCCGGCGTGCGCCAGTTGGAGAAAGTGCTCGGCAAGCTGGTGCGCAAGTCGGTGATGAAACTGTTGGAAGACCCGGACGCGGTGGTGAAGATCGGCGCCAAGGATCTGGAGGACTACCTCGGCATGCCGGTGTTCCGCACCGAGCAGGTGCTCTCCGGCATCGGAGTGATCACCGGCCTGGCCTGGACCAGCATGGGCGGCGCGACGTTGCCCATCGAGGCAACGCGTATCCATACGTTGAACCGCGGCTTCAAGCTCACCGGGCAACTGGGTGATGTGATGAAGGAGTCGGCGGAGATCGCCTACAGCTACATCAGCTCGCACCTGAAGAAGTACGGCGGCGAGTCGACCTTCTTCGACCAGGCCTTCGTCCACCTGCACGTCCCCGAGGGCGCCACGCCCAAGGACGGCCCCAGCGCCGGCGTCACCATGGCCAGCGCCCTGCTGTCCCTGGCGCGCAACCAGGCGCCGAAGAAAGGTGTGGCCATGACCGGCGAGCTGACCCTCACCGGCCAGGTGCTGCCCATTGGCGGCGTGCGCGAGAAGGTCATTGCGGCGCGCCGGCAGAAGATCTTCGAGCTGATCCTGCCCGAACCCAACCGCGGCGACTTCGAAGAGCTGCCGGAGTACCTGAAGGAAGGCCTGACGGTGCATTTCGCGAAGCGCTTCGGGGATGTGGCGAAGGTGCTGTTCCCGGCCTGATGCCCGGAACAAACCTGTAGGAGCGGGCCATGCCCGCGATCGCGCCCCTGGGGCGCTCCTACAGGTCAGCTCCATCGCACGTCCGGAACGCGCCCGGTCCCCCTTCGAAACATCTCCTTCCCACGCGATTGCGTTATCCTGCGGCCCAACCTGTCCCCACCCAGGAGCCGTCATGCCGTCGTATCGCTCGTTGCTGCCCCTCACCCTGGCCCTGCTCGCCGGTTGCGCCGGGCAGACCAAACCCGTGATCACCCTGGAAGACGCCAGCGACTGCAAGCCGTTGAAACTGCACGCCGGCCAGGAGCTGGTGCTGATCCTGCCGAGCAACCCCACCACCGGTTTCCGCTGGGAAATGCGCAACGCCGCCAACGGCCTGCTGCGCGCCCTCGGCCCCGAGGTCTACAGCAACCCGGAAGACGCTGGCCTGGTCGGCAGCGCCGGCGAATCCACCTGGCGCTTCCGCGTGACTGCCGCTGGCGAGGACACGCTGGAACTGGCCTACCGCCGCCCCTGGGAAGCGGAAGTACCGCCGGCAAAGACCTTCGTCTGCCCCATCGCCGTGAAATAAGGCGCCATAAGCCCCTCGCGCTGACGCCTTCGGCCTGTGGGCCGGGCGCGGCGCTGCGGCACAGTGAGCGCTCAATTCTTCGGGAGGGAACCCCATGCGCTGGGCACTCTTGGCACTGATCGGCGGTGCCGCCTACCTGTTCGCCGTCACCTTCGATCTGCCCGCCGTGCGCATGCTGTGCAAGCCGCTGCCGGTACTGGCCATGCTGTTCTGGATACTGGGCACACCCGCTGATGGTTATCGTCGCTGGGTCGCCATCGGCCTGGTACTGTCGATGCTCGGCGACATCCTGCTGGAATGGCCGATCAACGCCTTCGTGCCCGGACTCGCGGCTTTCCTGCTGGCACACCTCGCCTACCTCGTCGCCTACCTGGGCGACACCCGCCGCGTCGCGCCACTCGGCCTGCTGGTTGCCGGCGCACTGGGGGGCAGCCTGTTCGCCCTGCTCTACAGTCGCGGACTCGGCCCGCTACTGCTGCCCATCACGCTCTACAGCCTGACCATCAGCGCCATGCTCTGGCGCGCCATCGCCCGCCTTGGCGTGCCGTCAATTGCCAATGCCAGCCGGGTCTTCGCCGCCCTGGGCGCGCTGCTGTTCGTCAGCTCCGACTCGATGATCGGCATCAGCCGCTTCGTCGCCGCCTTCCACGGCTCCTCCTACGCCATCATGCTCACCTACTGGCTCGGCCAGTTCGGTATCGCCGCATCCGTCACATCCCGTCATATCGCTCTGCCATACTCGGAAGGACACTCCACTTCCCGGGCCTGACATGCTGCGAATCGCGTCACCGCTGCTGCTCCTCTGTTCGGCGCTGGCCAGCGCCGAACCCCTGCGCCTGGCCGGCGACGACTGGTGCCCCTACCTCTGCCCGAACGATCCGGAAAAACCCGGCTACCTGCTCGAAGCCCTCGGCCATGTGCTGCCACAACCGCCACAGTTCGAATCCCTGCCCTGGCCGCGTGCCCTGCAGATGGCCCGGGAGGGCCTGGTGGATGGTGTGGTCGGCGCCTATAGCGAAGAGTCCGAGGAACTGCTGATCGGCGAGGAACCCATCGGCTGGGTGACCATGCGTTTCTATGTGCGCAGCGACAATCCCTGGACCTGGAAGGGCCCAGCTTCGCTGAGCAGCCAGTCCATCGGCCTCGCCCAGGGATACTCCTACGGCCAGGAGCTGGACACCTGGCGCGACCAGCACCTGGACAATCACGAGCAGGTGCAGGTGCTCAGTGGCGAGAAAGTCCTCGAACGCAACATCCAGAAGCTGCTGCTCGGGCGCATCACGGTGCTGCTCGAAGACAGCCAGATCGTCGAGCACTACCTGAACCGCCACGGCCTGGCAGGACGCATCCAGCCCGCCGGCGAGCTCGTCGACAAACGCCCGATGTACGTCGCGCTCAATCCGCACCTGGAAGGTGTGCAGGAACGCCTCGCGGACCTCGATGAAGGGCTGCGTGAACTACGCCGCAACGACCAGTGGAAACCCTTGATGCAGGGTTATGGAATCGCCGTTGACTAGTCCGGCGAAGGCGTGAGAAAAGTCCGGCAGAGCCCTCTGTCATCGGCTATAGATCAATCATAAGAGACTGGGAATAAGGGGAGCTCCATGCGTGCAGTAGTTCGCTCGATGTTGTTGCTGGGAGCCTGCCTGACACTCTCGGCCTGTGGCAGTTTGCTGCCCAGCGAACGCGCGGAAGTGCAATCACCATTCCTGGATTACCAGGATGCACAGAGCCGCTACAACCAGGTCGATCCTGGCAAGACCACCAAGTCGCAGCTCTATGCACTGGGCTTCGATCCGCTGTCCCAAGGCAACGCCAAGATGCTTTCGTTCATCGACGTGCGCCTGCTCTTCGTGCAACCCAACATCCCCATCGACTACCTGCCCGACGGCCTGGTGACCTGCCTGCAGGCCAAGGATCGCTGCGTCGGCTACGCCTTCGACTTCAACAAGACCGACAGCCAGCGCGTGGGCAGCTTCTGGGCCGACATCTTCAACTTCCGCAAGCGCCGCCAGGTGCAGGGCTGGTCGTTCCGCCCGGTGTTCGTGCTGATCGACGACGTGGTGGTGCACAAGACCAGCAACGGCGAGCCGAACATCCGCCGCATGGAAGACAAGAAGAACCCCCTCGGACCGCTGCAGGGCGCCGGCGAGTACTTCTCCGACCAGCTCAAGTGACCCTTATCGGCTGAAGCTTGGGCGCACCCGGCGCCTCGGCTACAATGCGCGCCCCGGCAAACCGGGCGCGCCGCGCCCTGTTGCCTGTTCAGCGCAACGAGGCCCCATCCAGCGTGAGCGAATCCGACCGCATCTTCGCCCAGCCGCAAAGCCAGGTTCCCGACTTCACCTTCAACGAGGACGTGGTGCGCGTCTTCCCGGACATGATCAAGCGATCGGTACCGGGCTACCCCACCATCGTCGAGAACATCGGTGTGCTTGGCGCGCGCTTCGCAGCCCCAGGCAGCGTGCTGTACGACCTCGGCTGCTCGCTGGGCGCCGTGACCCAGGCACTGCGCCGCCATGTTAAGACCGAAGGCTGCCGCGTCATCGGCGTCGACAACTCCGCCCCGATGATCGAGCGCTGTGGCGAGTACCTGCGCGCGCAGGACGCCATGCACCAGGAACTGCTGCCGGTCGAGCTGATCGAGGCGGACATCCTCACGCTGGACCTCAAGCCCTGCTCACTGATCGCGCTGAACTTCACCCTGCAGTTCATCGCCCCCGAACAACGCCTGGACCTGCTCACCCGCCTGCACAGCGCCCTGCTGCCCGGCGGCGCGCTGATCCTCTCGGAAAAACTGCGCTTCGCCGATGAGCAGGAGCACGAGCTGCTCACCGACCTGCACATCGACTTCAAGCGCGCCAACGGCTACAGCGAGCTGGAAATCGCCCAGAAGCGCACCGCCATCGAGAACGTCATGCGCCCCGATACCCTGGAGACCCACCGCGAACGCCTGCTGGCGGCCGGTTTCTCCAAGGTCGTGCCCTGGTTCCAGTGCCTCAATTTCGCTTCCCTGATTGCCTTGCCATGATCGAACGCTTCGACCTCGACCGCCTGCGCCTTGAACTGGCCGGCACGCCGCTGGAATCCTGGGCAGCCTCGCTGCCCGCACAACTGGCCGCCAAGGTCGACGATGGCCACGGCGACCTGGAGCGCTGGCTGACTTCGGTGGATCGCCTGCCGGAACTGCAAGCGGCCGCCGTCGAGTTACGCGAGCGCTTCAACCTCGAAGGCGACTGCGACGAAAACACCCGCGCTCAGTTGACGCATGCCCTGCAAGGGCTGATTCCGTGGCGCAAGGGCCCATTCAACCTGTTCGGCGTGCACATCGACACCGAATGGCGTTCGGACTGGAAGTGGGAGCGCGTTTCGCCGCACATCGACCTGGCGGGAAAACGTATCCTCGATGTCGGCTGCGGCAACGGCTACTACCAGTGGCGCATGCTCGGCGCCGGCGCACGCAGCGTGGTGGGGGTCGACCCGAACTGGCTGTTCTTCTGCCAGTTCCTCGCGATGAAGCGCTACCTGCCGGACCTGCCGGCCTGGCACCTGCCCTTTGCCCTGGAAGATCTGCCCGAGAAGCTGGAAGGCTTCGACACCGTGTTCTCCATGGGCGTGCTCTACCACCGCCGCTCGCCCATCGACCACCTGCTGGCGCTCAAGGACTGCCTGCGCCGTGGCGGCGAACTGGTGCTGGAAACCCTGGTGGTGGAAGGCGACGTGAGCACCGTGCTGGTGCCTGAGGACCGTTACGCGCAGATGCGCAATGTGTGGTTCCTGCCGTCGGTGCCGGCGCTGGAGTTGTGGCTGCGTCGAGCGGGCTTCGCCGACGTACGCAGCGTCGACATCAGCCTCACCTCGGTGGAAGAACAGCGTGCCACCGAGTGGATGCGTTATCAGTCGCTGCCGGACTTCCTCGATCCGGACGACCGCCGCCGCACCATCGAAGGCCTGCCGGCGCCGCTGCGCGCCACCCTGGTCGCGCGCAAGCCCTGATCTGCCTGTAACGCGATAGAGGCATAGCTCGCTTGCATCAAGCGCTGTGCAGTTGCCTGCCCTCTCCCCCGCCTCTCCCTGAAGGGAGAGGGTTAGGGAGCGGGGAATTCTCTGGCACGAATGTCCAGATGAAACCCTTTCTCCATCAGCGGTTGGCGGCCGCCACGATCAGCGCCTTCATCTCGGCAACCGCCTGCTTGAAGCCCACGAACAGCGCATGGGCGACGATGGCGTGGCCGATGTTCAGTTCGTTGATCCCGGCGATGGCCGCGACCGGCTCGGCATTGTGGTAATGCAGGCCGTGGCCGGCATTGACGATCAGTCCGTGGGACAAACCGAACTCCACGCCATCACGGATACGCGCCAGCTCATGGGCGGCTTCGGCCGGATTGTGGGCGTCGGCATAGCGGCCGGTGTGCAGCTCCACAGCCGGTGCGCCGATACGGGCGGAAGCCTCGATCTGACGCGGGTCCGGATCGATGAACAGCGACACCTCGCAGCCGGCAGCGGCGAGGCGCTGCACCGCTTCGCGAATGCGTGCTTCCTGGCCGGCGACGTCCAGGCCACCTTCGGTGGTCAGCTCCTGGCGAGTCTCCGGGACCAGGCAGACATGAGCCGGGCGGATGATCTCGGCGAACTTCATCATCTCCTCGGTGACGCCCATCTCGAAGTTCATGCGGGTCTGCAGGACTTCGGCCAGCACGCGCACATCACGGTCCTGGATGTGACGACGGTCTTCGCGCAGGTGCACGGTGATGCCGTCGGCGCCGGCTTCCTCGGCGTCCAGCGCGGCTTTCACCGGGTCGGGATAACGGGTGCCGCGGGCCTGGCGCAGGGTGGCGACGTGGTCGATGTTCACGCCGAGCAGGATACGATTGGCTTCAGTCACGGGAGTTGTCCTTGCGATTCATGAAGAGCTCGCGGCTGACCAGGGGTCGGCCGCCAAGATGAGGTGCCAGGGCCTGGCGCATGAGGCGCTTGGCTGCCGCCAGGGCACCGGGTGCGCTCCAGTCGGCTTCGGCCATGGCCAGCAGGTCGGCACCATGGAACAGCCCCGGCTGCAGACTGCCGACCGGTTCGAGGCCCGCGTCGGGCAGCAGGCGGTAGAGACCATCCGGCGCCACGCTCTGGCCGACGATATCGGTGTCCAGGGAAAAACCATAGCCCAGGTCGTCCAGCAGTCGCCATTCGAACGAGCGCAGCAGTGGCTCCAGCGGACTGCCGGCGGCCAGTAGCGGCAGCGTTGCACGGTAGTGCTCGAACAGCGCGGGATGCGGGTCTTCCGCCGGCAATAGGCGGATCATCAGCTCGTTCAGGTACAGACCGCTGAACAGCGCTTCGCCACTGAGCAGATTGGGGATGCCGTTGGGCTCCAGGCGAACGACGTTCTTCAGGTCGCTGCGCCCGCGGAACTCGGCCTCCAGCGGCACGAACGGCCGCGCCAGCGCACCCGCCTTGCCGCGCGCGCCACGCAGGACGGCACGCAGACGTCCCTGCGGCGTGAAGAAATCCACCAGCGCGCTGGTTTCCTTGTAGGGACGGCTGTGCAGGACGAAGGCGGCTTGGGCAGTAGAAGCGAGGCTCATGGCGCTGCGCCTGGAGTGGGAGTCGGGGAGGAAGCAGTCGGGCGCCCGAAGGGTGAGCCCCGCGAGTGCTCGCGGGGCGTCAGAGGTCAGAGGTCGCCGTAGCCCAGCGAACGCAGTGCGCGCTCGTCGTCGGACCAGCCGCCCTTCACTTTCACCCAGAGGTTGAGCATGACCTTGGAGTCGAACAGCACTTCCATGTCCTTGCGTGCGTTCTGGCCGATGCTTTTGATGCGCTCGCCCTTCTCGCCAATGATGATCTTCTTCTGGCCGTCGCGCTCTACCAGGATCAGCGCATGGATGTGCAGGATCGGACCATCCTGCTTGAACTCTTCGATTTCCACGGTGACCTGGTACGGCAGCTCGGCGCCCAGCTGGCGCATGATCTTCTCGCGTACCAGTTCGGCGGCGAGGAAGCGGCTGCTGCGATCGGTGATCTGGTCTTCCGGGAAGAAGTGCTCGCTCTCCGGCAGGCGCTCGGCCACCAGGCCTTCCAGTACATCGAGGTTCTGCCCGTGCTGGGCGGAAATCGGCACGACTTCGGCATTGGGCAACTGTTCGGCCAGCCACTGCAGGTGCGGCAGCAGATCGCCCTTGTCTTCCATGCGGTCGACCTTGTTCACCGCCAGCAGGACCGGGCAGCTCACGTACTTGACCTTGTCATAGACCATCTGGTCTTCGTCGGTCCAGCGGTTACGGTCGACGACGAAGATCACCACGTCGACGTCCTTCAGCGCGGCACTGGCCGAACGGTTCATGTAGCGATTGAGCGCCTTGTCGTTGTCCTTGTGCAGACCAGGGGTGTCGACGTAGACCGCCTGCACGTCACCCTCGGTCTTGATGCCCAGCAGGGTGTGGCGAGTGGTCTGCGGCTTGCGCGAGGTGATCGCCAGCTTCTGCCCGAGGATGTGGTTGAGCAGGGTCGACTTGCCCACGTTGGGGCGGCCAACGATGGCGACGTAGCCACAACGGACGGCGCCTGCTTCATCGTGCTCGGATTGATCGTGCTGGTCTTGCTCGTGCTCACTCATGGCCATTCTCCACGCCCAGGGCTGCCAGCGCGGCGGCGGCGGCCACCTGCTCGGCGATGCGGCGGCTGCCGCCGTGACCGTGGGTCTTGTCGTTCAGCAGGGCAACCTCGCACTCGACGAAGAAAGTGCGGCAATGCGGCTCGCCCTGGATATCCACCACGTCGTAACGCGGCAATTCGCACCCGCGGGACTGCAGGAACTCCTGCAGGCGGGTCTTGGGGTCCTTGTTGGTATCCACCGGGGTCAGCTCGCGCAGTTGCGGGCCGAGCCAGGCCATGATCCGCTCGCGGGCGGAATCCATGCCGGTGTCCAGATAGATGGCACCGATGAGCGCTTCCATGGCATCAGCCAGGATCGACTCGCGGCGGTATCCGCCGCTCTTCAGCTCGCCCGAGCCCAGTCGCAGGTAATCCCCGATCTCGAAACCACGGGCCAGCAGGGCCAGAGTCTCGCCTTTCACCAGCCGCGCACGCAGGCGCGACAACTGGCCTTCGCGGGCCTGGGGAAAGTGGGTGAACAGGGCTTCGCCGATGACGAAGTTGAGGATGGCGTCGCCAAGGAATTCCAGGCGCTCGTTATTGCGCCCGGCAAAACTGCGATGGGTCAGCGCCAGGACCATCAGGTCCTGGTCGCGGAAGGTATAGCCAAGCTTGCGCTCGAGTCGATCCAGACTGTTGTTACTCACGGCATTCGTACACGGAATTCTTTGTCAAATTTGACCACCAGGTCGATGTTCTGCACCAGTGGCTCGCGTCTTTCGTATTTCAGGTGGGCGCGGAACTCGTTGTTCTCGAGCTTCACGTCCAGGGCATCTTCGAGCTTGAGGTCGCGGATGCTGTTGATCGACATCGCCTTGGCGACGTAGGAGTAGAACTCCGGAACGGTGCGCACTTCCGCGGCCTTGTCGGTCTCCACCGAAGTGATGGCCTTCTCGATGGCGTAGTAGTCCATGTAGTGCGGGAAGACCTTGAATGCGGCACTGGCCAGGAACGCCACGATGGCGAGCACTACCAGCCAACCCAGCAACGACATTCCCTTCTGCGAACGTGCGTACGTCATATCGACCTCATGTCGGTATCTTTCTTATTCGCCCGCCAGCCGCGGCGGGTCCAAGTGAAGCGGGGCTGGCAAGCGCCCCCCGTGCAGCCCCGCCCAATTTATAGCACCGATCCAGCCTTGCCGGCCTGGAGCGTCTCACAAGTTTAGTGAATCACACCGACTCGCGAGAAATTCGGCAGATTGCGCATCTTCGGATCCGGCCAGCTCATCCAGACCGCGAACGCCTTGCCGACGATATTGTGGTCCGGAACCATGCCCAGCAGCTCCTTCGGGATCTTCGGATCGTTCCAGTAGCGGCTGTCGTTGGAGTTGTCGCGGTTGTCGCCCATCATGAAGTAATGGCCGGCCGGCACTTTCCACTGCTTGCCCGGCTCGATGCGGAAGCGGGTCATTTCCTTGCGGATCATGTGCTCCACGGCGCCCAGCTTCTCCTGGTACAGGGTCACGCTGCCCAGGGTGCCCGGCTCTTCGCCGATCAGCGTCTCGGCCACGGCCTGGTCGTTGATGTAGAGGCGCTTGTCGCTGGTGTAGCGGATGGTGTCACCCGGCACGCCAACGACGCGCTTGATGTAGTTGATGTTCGGGTCGCTGGGATAGCGGAACACCATGACATCGCCGCGCTGCGGGTCACCCACCGGGATCACCTTGGTGTCGAGCACCGGCAGGCGGATACCGTAGGCGAACTTGTTCACCAGGATGAAATCGCCCACTTCCAGGGTCGGCTTCATCGAGCCGGACGGGATCTGGAAGGGCTCGACCAGGAACGAACGCAGCACCAGCACGATGAACAGCACCGGGAAGAACGACTTGCCGTATTCGACCAGCACCGGTTCCTTGTTCAGCTTCTCCAGCACTTCCGGGTCGGCATCGCTGACCGAACCTTGGTAAGCCGAAATGGCCGCCCGGCGGCGCGGTGCGAACAGCACCAGGTCGACCAGGGCGAGAACGCCGCACACCGCGACGGCAATCACCAGCAACAGCGGGAAATTCAGGGTCATAGGGTTCAACTGTCCACTTTGAGCACAGCGAGGAAGGCTTCCTGCGGAATCTCCACGCTACCGACCTGCTTCATCCTTTTCTTACCGGCCTTCTGCTTCTCCAGCAGCTTGCGCTTACGGCTCACGTCACCACCGTAGCACTTGGCCAGCACGTTCTTCCTGAGCGCCTTGACCGTCGAACGGGCGATGATCTGCCCACCGATGGCCGCCTGAATCGCGACATCGAACATCTGCCGCGGAATCAATTCCTTCATTTTCTCCACCAGCTGACGGCCCTTGTACGGGGCATTGTCGCGGTGGACGATCAGAGCGAGGGCATCGACCTTCTCGCCATTGATCAGCACATCGAGACGAACCAGGTTGGCCGGCTCGAAGCGATCGAAGCTGTAGTCCAGCGAAGCATAGCCACGGCTGGTGGACTTCAGGCGGTCGAAGAAGTCCAGCACCACCTCGTTCATCGGCAGATCGTAGATCACCTGGACCTGGCCGCTGAGGAAGTGCATGTCGCGCTGGACGCCGCGCTTCTCGATGCACAGGGTAATGACGTTGCCCAGGTGCTCCTGAGGCACAAGAATGGTCGCGCGGCAGATCGGTTCGCGCATTTCGTCGATGGACGAAAGGTCGGGCAGCTTGGACGGGTTGTCGACGTAAAGGATCTCGCCGTTCTTCTGCACGATCTCGAAGATCACGGTCGGAGCGGTGGTGATCAGGTCCAGATCGTATTCGCGCTCCAGGCGCTCCTGGATGATCTCCATGTGCAGCATGCCGAGGAAGCCAATACGGAAGCCGAAGCCCAGGGCCTCGGAGCTTTCCGGCTCGTACTGCAGTGCAGCGTCGTTCAGGGTCAGCTTCTGCAGGGCCTCGCGGAAATCCTCGAAGTCATCGGAACTGACCGGGAACAGACCGGCGTAAACCTGCGGCTTGATGCGCTTGAAGCCCGGCAGCACGTCCACATCGGGCGTGTTGTTCAGGGTCAGGGTATCGCCCACCGGCGCACCGAGGATGTCCTTGATGCCGGCGATGATGAAGCCCACTTCGCCGGCCTTGAGGTCCGGAGTCTCGGTGTGCTTCGGAGTGAAGACGCCGACGCTGTCCACCTGGTGGACCTTGCCGGTGGACTTCACCAGGATCTTGTCGCCTTTCTTCACGCGGCCGTGCTTCACACGCACCAGCGAGACCACGCCCAGGTAGTTGTCGAACCAGGAGTCGATGATCAGTGCCTGCAGCGGCGCGTCGATTTCACCTTCCGGCGCCGGAATGGCGGTGACCAGGCGCTCCAGCACGTCTTCCACGCCCATGCCACTCTTGGCCGAGCAGGCCACGGCGTCAGTGGCGTCGATGCCGATGATGCTTTCGATCTCGTCCTTCACACGGTCCGGGTCGGCCTGCGGCAGGTCCATCTTGTTCAGGACCGGCATCACTTCCAGGCCCTGCTCGATGGCGGTGTAGCAGTTGGCGACCGACTGCGCTTCCACGCCCTGGCCGGCATCCACCACCAGCAGCGCGCCTTCGCACGCGGCCAGCGAACGGCTGACTTCGTAGGTGAAGTCGACGTGGCCGGGGGTATCGATGAAGTTCAGCTGATAGGTCTTGCCGTCCTTCGCCTTGTAGTGAAGCGTGACGCTGTGCGCCTTGATGGTGATGCCGCGCTCACGCTCCAGGTCCATGGAGTCCAGTACCTGGGCCTCCATCTCGCGGTCGGACAGGCCGCCGCACATCTGGATGAAGCGGTCCGCCAAGGTCGACTTGCCATGGTCGATGTGGGCGATGATGGAGAAATTGCGGATATGACTCAGGTCACTCACGGCTGAACACACTCGGAAGGCTGAAGGCGGCGGTCCGCCGAAAAATAGCCGGGGAGTTTACCTGAATACAGCCAGACGCGTCACGCCGCGCCGGACGGTCAGGCATGAAAAAGGGCGGTCGAAACCGCCCTTTTCTGGTGCGCCGACCTTATTCGGTCAGCTTGAACGTGATGAAGCTCGCACGCCCCTGACGCAGCACGCGCATGGAAATCGAACGATCCTTCGGCAGCGCCTTGGCGATCTCGCTGAAGGTCTTCGAGGAATCCACCGCACGGTTGTTCAGGTGAGTGATGACGTCACCCGGACGCAGGCCAACCATGGCCGCCGGACCGCCCTGCACTTCCTTGATGACCACCCCACCCTTGATATCCAGGGATTTGCGCTGCTCGGCAGTCAGCTCGGCCACGGTCACGCCCATGCGGTTGCTGCTGCGCTCGGCGCCCTTGCCCTCGACCGCGGCGACGGCATCGTCGTCGTCCGGCAGGCTGCCGATGGTCATGTTCAGGGTCTGGCGCTTGTTGTCACGAATGACTTCGAGAGCCGCCTTGTCGCCCGGCTTCATGTTGCCAACCAGATGCGGCAGGTCGGCGGATTCGTTGATGGTCTGGCCATTCAGGCTGAGGATCACGTCACCCACCTGCAGGCCGCCCTTGGCTGCCGGACCGTCTTCCACCAGTTGCGCGACCAGTGCACCGGCCGGCTTGTCGAGACCGAAGGACTCGGCCAGATCCTTGTTCACTTCCTGAATTACCACACCCAGCCAGCCGCGATTGACCTTGCCACCGGCTTTGAGCTGATCGGCGACGTTCAGCGCAACATCGATCGGGATCGCGAAGGAAAGTCCCATGAAGCCGCCGGAACGGGTGAAGATCTGCGAGTTGATACCCACCACTTCACCCTGCAGGTTCAGCAGCGGACCGCCGGAGTTGCCCGGGTTGATCGCCACGTCGGTCTGGATGAACGGCACGTAGTTCTCGTTCGGCAGGCTGCGGCCCTTGGCGCTGACGATACCGGCGGTCACCGAATGGTCGAAGCCGAACGGCGAACCGATGGCCAGTACCCACTCACCGACCTTCAGCTTGTCGGAATCGCCCAGCTTGAGGGTCGGCAGGCCCTTGGCATCGATCTTCAGCACGGCCACGTCGCTGCGCGGATCGGCACCGACCAGCTTGGCCTTGTGTTCGCTGCGGTCGGACAGGCGCACGAGAATCTCGTCGGCATCGGCCACCACGTGGTTGTTGGTCAGGATGTAGCCGTCATCGGAAATGATGAAGCCCGAACCCAGCGACTGCGCCTCGCGCTGCTGGCCACGGGGCGCCTGGCCCTGACCCTGGCCGCGGGGAATGCTGCGCTCGAAGAATTCGCGCAGGCCCGGCGGCAGGCCGTCGAGATCCGGAATGCCCATCTGCGCATTGGAGCGGTCGGGAAGCTTCTGGGTGGTACTGATGTTGACCACCGCCGGCGAGGCCTTCTCGACCAGCGGAGTGAAATCCGGTAGTTCAGCCCGCGCGGTGACCGACAGGCTCAGGGCCAGCAGGGCGACCAGCGCAGCCATGCTGCGTTTCAGGGTTTGCATTGACTACAGCTCCCGTGATGTTGATTGGGAAGATCACTAAACAGGGCCGGGCGGCCCACCGACCAGCGCACGCAGCACAACCGGTTGCATCGCCGGATCATCCGCGTGACGCCGCGAAACGCGGCGCACAAGCAGCCAGGCCAGCAGGAAGCCCGCCAGCCCAGCCACGATGATGATAGGTTCTCCCAAGCCGAGGCGCGCAGCCAGCAGCGCCAGCGCGAACAGCCCCAGCAGGGGAAAGAGATAGACAAGCAGGGCGCTTTTGAGCAGCAGAGCCTCATCCACGCCCAGCACGACTGCATCGCCGGGAGACAATTCCGGCGCCGTCGAATCCTGTGGAGAGAGAGCACGCACCTGGCCGTGCCCTCGCGCAACGCCCAGCCGCTCCAGGAGACCCTGGCCGCAACCGGCGTTGGCCGAACAACCCGAGCAGGTGGAGCGGCGCAGCGTTTCGACCTGGACAGCGCCAGACTCGACCGCAATCACCCTCCCCCGCTCCTGGATCACTGTGGCTGGGCTCCCGTTGGCCGCATGGACAACGCCACGCGCTCGGCCGTGCCACTGGGGATCTCGCCGACCACGGTCACCATGGTACCGCCGTCGTCGCTGGCGAATCGCCTCGATACCACGGTCGTTGGGCCCAGTTGGGTGCGGGCATCATCGACCTTGGCACCATGCAGCGGCTCGAGAAACACCGAGAATCGCGCCAGTCCATCGCCGTAGGCCAGGCACAGGACCTGATCATTGGAAACCGAGCTGCGCTCCTGCAGGGTGCTGTTCAGGGTAAAGCCCGGCGGCACCCACTCGGAGTGCCAGCTGGTCTTCACCTCGGCCACCTTGGTTTCCTTCACCGGCTTGCAGGCCGCACTGGCCTGTAGTTCGCCATCGTTGGGCGCAGCCATATCAATACGGGTGAACTGCAGACGCTCGATGATCTGGCCCTTGTCGTTAAGCAACAGGGACTTCAGCGGCAGGCCGGTTTCCTTGTCCACATGCAGCTCGAAGCCGTAGCGATGCTGGTCACGCGGGATCACCGCCAACACGACCGCCGGGCGGTCGGCAATGCGCGACTCGCCGGCGACGCGAACGTCGTAGTATGCGGACAGATCAGTCGGATTGAGCTTGCGCGCCGGCCACATCTCGCCAGTCGAGACCTGGCCCGACATGCCGCCACCGACACACTGGGTGGCGCCGTCGACACGCACGACTTCCTGGCGCGGCCCATCGACCTGGACCAGGTGCTCACGCACCGAACCATCGCTTTCCACCCGATGCCAGACATCGTGGGTAGTGAAGGCTCCGCTGCGCTCGTAGATGAAGGTGCCCTGGAAATTCTGTTGCTGATCAGCCTCGGAGAGGCGTTTGATCCAGTCCAACGCATCGGCGGCCTGGACTGGCAATGCCAGCAGGCCACCGAGGAAGAACAACAGTGCTGTCGTAGCGCGCATGTCGCTCCTTAAGGTCGCAAATCAGCGGCTTTCCAGGCTCGCGGCGCGTGCGTAAGGCAGGGCGCTGTCGGTGCCGCTGACAGCGGACTGCTGCGCGTGTTGACGCAGATAACCCGGAAGACGCTGCTCATGCCAGGTGGTCTGCCCGCCCTGGGCATTGGTGATCACCTGCGGCGCCTCGTCCTGAGTGTAGCCTGCCAGTACCGCCGGGCCTTGCACTTGCGGCAGGGCGATCTGCGGAGTGGCACCTTGCTGGGCAAGGCCGTTGGCGACACTGTCATCCTGATGGTACATGCGCACACCAGCCAGCACAGCCAGCGTCACCGAGGCGGCGACGGCCAGGCGACCGACATTGCGCCAGGGATTACGACTGCGCGGCGCCGGTACGGCTTCATCAGCCAGCGCGGCGGACACGGCGGCAGCGATGTCCAGCTTGGGCATGGCCGGCTCACGGTGCATCACTGCACGGGCCAGTTGGTAACGGGACCAGGTGGCCCGCAATTCGGCGTCCTCGCCGCAGGCTGCAAGCACACGCCGCAGCTCCAGCTCATCCGCTTCGTTATCCATAACCGCGGACAGCGACTCCTGCAGGGCTTCACGACTCATAGCGGTACCTCTCTTGGCTTCTGCCGCTGTATCAGACTTCATCATGCAACAAAGGCTGCAAAGCTTTGTCGATCGCTTCCCGCGCACGGAATATCCGTGAGCGGACGGTTCCCACCGGACACTGCATCACGGTGGCGATATCTTCGTAACTCAGCCCTTCGAACTCGCGCAGGGTTAAAGCCGTGCGCAGATCATCGGGCAACTGCTGGATGGTGCGATGGACCGTTTCCTCGATCTCATCCCGCAGCATGGCTCTTTCCGGCGACTCGATGTCCTTCAGGGCGTGGTCGCCGTCGAAGAACTCCGCATCCTCTGCCGTGACATCGCTGTCCGGCGGCCGCCGACCGCGCGCAACCAGATGGTTCTTCGCGGTGTTGATGGCGATACGGTACAGCCAGGTATAAAAGGCACTGTCACCCCGGAAGTTACCCAAGGCGCGATACGCCTTGATGAATGCTTCCTGTGCAACATCCTGGGCTTCCTGAGCGTCGTGCACGAATCGCACGATGAGACCCAGAATCTTGTGCTGGTACTTCAGCACCAGCAGGTCGAAAGCCCGTTTGTCTCCGCGCTGTACCCGTTCAACCAGTTGCTGATCCTGTTCCTGGGTTAGCATGAATGCTCCTCTGAGTACCTGGAGGAGCTTCGAGCACCCTGGTGAATCGTCCTGCCAAGATAGACTCGGGTCTTTTGCAAAAGTTCTCCCCTCCAAGCATGCGCCGCACAGTTTTTTCACATTTGCGGCAATCGGACCCCGACATGTGTCCGAAGCCCGTCAAATTCAACTGTACCGGGCGGAACACCCGCTCCCCTTCCGCGCAATGTCAATCTGCACGCAAAGTTGATTGGGTATTCCGCGTTCGAACCGGAACTTCTGAAAAAGTTCCGGCGATTTAGCGTGTTCCTTCAATGACTTCGACGCCACACAGGTGACCGCCGGGCCAGCTTGAGCCAAGGAGATGGCCTCCCGCCCTGCGACTGCTGCCCGACCGTAAGCGCCTGCGGTGTCATCGGTTCGCCAGTATTGTGCCGTGGCCCCCTTCTATATACTAGGGCGCCATTTTGTGGAGCCGGGTATGAGTCAGCATTTCCAGCACGATGTCCTAGTGATCGGCAGCGGGGCCGCCGGCCTGACGCTCGCGTTGACGCTGCCCTCGCACCTGAAGATCGCCGTGCTGAGCAAGGGCGAACTGTCCCAGGGCTCCACCTTCTGGGCCCAGGGCGGCGTCGCTGCCGTGCTGGATGACACCGATACCGTGGAATCCCACGTCGAGGACACCCTGGTCGCCGGCGCCGGCCTGTGCCGCGAGGACGCGGTGAAATTCACCGTCGAGCATAGCCGCGAGGCCATCCAGTGGCTGATCGAGCAGGGCGTGCCCTTCACCCGCGACCATGAGCCGGGCCGCGAGGACGGCAGTTTCGAATTCCACCTGACCCGCGAGGGCGGCCACAGCCACCGGCGGATCATCCACGCCGCCGACGCCACCGGCGCCGCGATCTTCAACGCCTTGCTGGATCAGGCACGGCAGCGGCCGAACATCGAGTTGCTGTCGCAACGGGTCGCCGTCGACCTGATCACCGAGCAGAAACTCGGCATGAACGGCCAGCGCTGCCTGGGCGCCTACGTGCTGGATCGCTCCACCGGCGAAGTGGACACCTTCAGCGCGCGTTTCACCGTCCTTGCTTCCGGCGGCGCCAGCAAGGTCTACCTCTATACCAGCAACCCCGACGGCAACTCCGGCGACGGCATCGCCATGGCCTGGCGCGCCGGCTGCCGGGTCGGCAACCTGGAGTTCAACCAGTTCCATCCGACCTGCCTGTACCACCCGCAGGCCAAGAGTTTCCTGATCACCGAAGCGTTGCGCGGCGAAGGCGCCCTGCTCCGGCTGCCCAATGGCGAGCGCTTCATGCCGCGCTTCCACGCCCTGGGCGAACTCGCCCCGCGTGACGTGGTGGCCCGCGCCATCGACCACGAGATGAAGCGCCTGGGCATCGACTACGTCTACCTGGACATCAGCCACAAGCCGGCCGAGTTCATCCGGGAGCACTTCCCCACCGTCTACGAACGCTGCCTGGACTTCGGCATCGACATCACCCGCGAGCCCATCCCGGTGGTGCCGGCAGCGCACTACACGTGCGGCGGCGTGCTGGTGGATTCCCAGGGGCGCACCGACGTACCGAACCTCTACGCCATCGGCGAAACCACCTTCACCGGCCTGCATGGCGCCAACCGCATGGCCAGCAACTCGCTGCTGGAGTGCTTCGTCTACGCCCGCGCCGCCGCTGCCGACATCCTTGCCGAACTGCCCAAGGCGCAGGCCCTGGTTGCGCTGCCCTGCTGGGATGCCAGCCAGGTGACCGACTCGGACGAGGACGTGATCATCGCGCACAACTGGGACGAACTGCGGCGCTTCATGTGGGACTACGTGGGCATCGTGCGTACCAACAAGCGCCTGGCGCGTGCGCAGCACCGCGTGCGCCTGCTGCTCGACGAGATCGACGAGTTCTACTCGAACTACAAGGTGAGCCGCGACCTGATCGAGCTGCGCAACCTGGCCCTGGTGGCCGAGCTGATCATTCTTTCCGCCATGCAGCGCCACGAGAGCCGCGGCCTGCACTACACGCTGGATTACCCGGACCTGCTGCCTGAAGCCCGCGACACTATCCTGGCGCCGTCCACCTACTGCGGCTGAACCGCAGCCTCACGCGCAGGCGCCGGTGCAACTCCGGCACCAGGGCATCGGCGGGGACGCAGACGCTCCGTGCCAGCCAATCACCGGGACGACGGAAGCGCAGAATGATCAACGCAGGCAGCGCCAGGCTGTCCGGCATCAACTGCACCGGCTGAAAGCCGCCCCGCGCACTCCACAGTTGCCAGCCCTCGGCGTTGTGGCGCAGCGCACGCACCGAATCCGGCGCGCGCAATAGAATCCGCCCAGGCACAACCCGGCAGGCATGCAGCAGACAGAAGCTCAGGCCGAGCGTTTTCCAGTGAAGGGGAATCTCCGCGAGCAGCAGCGCCAGGACGGCGCAGCACTGCGCGGCGAGGTAGGCCACCAGCAAACCGATGGACGGTTGCCAGCGGCACTCGAAGGGGTCACTTCGGCTGGACACGGTCCAGGATCATGCGAACGATGATGCGCAGATCGGCATCATCCGGCTCGCCGCGCTGCATGAACCAGCCGAACATGTCCTGGTCCTCGCACTCCAGCAGCTTGCGGAAACGCGCCTGATCATCGGCGGGCAGGCCCGGATAGACTTCCTGGACAAAGGGCACCAGCAGGACGTCCAGTTCCAGCATGCCGCGGCGGCTGTGCCAGAAAAGGCGTTTGAGTTCGGTTTCGTCGGTCATCTGCGGGGCACCTCGATTAACAGCGGGCGAATACGTCTTGTCGCTCGCGAAGTCGACGGACGGCGCGAGCCGAGCGGCATTATACGCATGCTCGACGCCCCCGGCACCCGCTGACAAGGCACGGTCCGAGCTCTATCATGAGGCCCCTAACTTTCTTCCAGCGAATCGTGATGACCGACTCTGCTTTCTACACCGAACTCAATCACGAAGGGATTCTTGCCGTCCGTGGCGCGGACGCCGCCAAATTCCTCCAGGGCCAGCTGACCTGCAACCTGAACTACCTCAACGCCGACTACTCCAGCCTCGGCGCCCGCTGCACGCCGAAGGGCCGCATGACCTCCAGCTTCCGCATCCTCGCCGAGGGCGAAGGTTTCCTGATGGCCATGGCCAAGGACCTGCTGGACGGCCAACTGACGGACCTGAAGAAGTACGCCGTGTTCTCCAAGGCCACCCTCTCCGATGACAGCAGCCAATGGGCGCGCTTCGGCCTGAGTGGCGCGAACGCCGTACTGGTCGAGCTGGGCCTGCCCCTCTCCGGCGAGACCGACCAGGTGGCAAGGGCTGACGGCCTGATCGCCATCAGCCTCGGCCAGGGCCGTGTCGAACTCTGGGCACCGGCCGAACGTGCCGCCGCGATTGCCGACCTGCTGCAGGCCCGCCTGCCCCACGCGGAGCTCAACGACTGGCTGCTTGGCCAGGTTCGCGCCGGCGTCGGCCAGGTGTTCGGCGCCACCCGCGAGCTGTTCATCCCGCAGATGATCAACCTGCAGGCCGTGGGCGGCGTGAGCTTCAAGAAGGGCTGCTACACCGGCCAGGAAATCGTCGCGCGCATGCAGTACCTGGGCCGCCTCAAGCGCCGCCTGCAGCGCCTGAAACTCGATAGCGCCGAACTGCCGGAGCCGGGCCGCGAGCTGTTCTCGCCGGTGCACTCCACCAGTGTCGGCGAAGTGGTACTGGCCGCCCGCGCGGCCGATGGCGTGGAGCTGCTTGCCGTGCTGCAGGACGATGCCGTCGCCGACGGCAACGTGCGCCTGGGCGAGGACCAGCCCCTGCGCCTGCTGGATCTGCCTTACGTACTGGACAGTGATCGCGAGATCCAGCGCTGAATTTCGTGCCGGGCGGGGAGCCCGGTTTTCCCTAAAGGACACTTCATGAGCAAGCTTGCCGAAAAAGTACAACAGGAACTGCTGCGGGCCATCGACAACGATGAGCTGGTGCTGCCGACGCTGCCGGAAGTTGCCCTGCGCGTCCGCGAGGCGGCGGAAGACCCTGACATCAGCATCCAGGATCTGGCCAAGGTGATCGGCAACGACGCTGCGCTGACCGCGCGCATCATCAAGGTGGTGAACAGCCCGCTGCTGCGCACCAACAAGGAAATCACCGACCTGCAGATGGCGATCAGCCGCCTGGGCATCAACTACACCTGCAACCTGGCCACCGGCCTGGCCATGGAACAGATGTTCCAGGCCACCTCCGACGTGGTCGATCGCAAGATGCGCGAGGTCTGGAACAAGAGCACCGAGATCGCCGGCATCTGCCACGCCCTGTGCCGCCATTACACCCGTCTCGCGCCGGACCAGGCGACCCTGGCCGGCCTGGTGCACCAGATCGGCGTGCTGCCAATCCTCACCTACGCCGAGGAACACAGCGAGCTGCTGGCGGACTCCATCAGCCTCAATCACGTGATCGAGCGCATCCACCCGGTCATCGGCGACCGCATCCTCAAGGCCTGGGACTTCCCGGCCCCGATCGCCGCCGTGCCGGGCCAGCACCTGGACTTCAGCCGCGACTCGGCCAAGGTCGACTACGTGGATATCGTCCAGGTCGCCACCCTGCAGAGCTACCTCGGCAGCCAGCACCCCTACACCGAGCTGGACTGGGCGACCATTCCCGCCTTCGCCAAGCTGGGCCTGGACCCGAAGGCGGACGTGAAGGAAGACGAAGACCTCTCCGCCGCCATGGAAGCGGCCATGAGCATGTTGCAGTAACGACGGGCAAACGCGTCGCCGGGGATCGATCGCGGACGGAGTCTGCTCCTGCGAGTGAGATATGCGCGGGGTTACCCTCTCCCCCGCCCTATCCCTGAAGGGAGAGGGCTAGGGAGAGGGGCGTGCCCCACACCAAAACCCGCCCTCGCCGGCGGGCTTCGTGTTTCTGGCTCAGGCGTTTTCCGCCGGGAAGGTCACCCGCACCAGCAAGCCGCCCAGCTCACCTTGGCGCAGCTCGATACGGGCGCGGTGCGCGCTGCAGATCTCGCCGACAATCGCCAGCCCCAGGCCGGTGCCCTGCTGGCGGCGGCGATAGAAGCGGCGGAACACCTTGTCGCGCTCCTCCGCCGGGATGCCGGGGCCGTCATCCTCGACCTCCAGTTCGGCAGGCGAATGCACGCGGATGATCACGTTGCCGTCCGCCGGGGCGTGGGCGATGGCGTTGTCCACCAGGTTGCTGAGCAACTCGTTGAGCAGCGTCGGATCCCCCTTCACCCAGGCCGGCTCGTCCGCCTCCAGCGCCAGTGCCACGCCGCGCGAATAAGCCAGTGGCGCCAATGCCAGACCCAACTCGCGGGCAAGCTGACCCAGTTCGATGCGCTCCCCCGCCCCTTCGGCGATGGCACGGGCGCCACTTTCCACACGCGCCAGGGACAGCAACTGGTTGGCCAGCCCGGTCACCCGGTCGGTGTTCTGCACCGCGTCGGCCAACGTCGCGCGCCATTGCTGCGGGTCCTGCTCGCGCAGCCCCAACTCCAGTCGCGCCTTGAGTGCCGCCAGCGGGGTGCGGAGCTCGTGGGACGCCTCGGCGATGAACTGTGATTGCCGGTCGAACAACCCACGCAGGCGCACGGTGAAGTGGTTGAGCGCCGCCACCAGCGGACGCAGCTCCTTCGTTACCGCGACCTCCGGCAACGGCCGCAGGTCATCCGGCTGACGCTCCTCCACCGCTTCGCGCAAACGGTCCAGCGGGCGCAGGCCGGCACTCACCGCGTACCAGACCATCATCAGCGCGGCGATGGCAGACAGCGCGAGGTTCAGCAGCGTGTCGGCGAGCAGGTTGCGCGCCAGCCGCTCGCGAGCTCCCATGGTTTCGGCGACACGGATTTCCGCCATGCCGTTGACCGTCGGCTGGCTCACCGGCTGCAGCAGGCTGACCACGCGCACGCCCTGCCCTTCGTAGGTGGCGTCGTAGAACTTGGCCAACGCCGGGTAATCATCGGTGCGCGGGGTGGTGGGCAGCGGCGCCGGCAGATTCTCGTAGCCGGAGATCATGTTCCCCTGGGGATCGATCACCTGGTAGAAGATCCGCCCGGCGCTGTCGTACTCGAAGCTGTCCAGCGCCACGTAGGGCACGTTGGCGCGCAGCGTACCGTCGCTGGCGTAGAGGCCGTCGGCGATATCCCGCGCGGAGGCCAGCAGGGTGCGGTCATAGGCGATGTCAGCGGCATGCCGGGCACGCCAGTAGGTGGCCGCGCTACCGATCAGCAGCAGCACCAGCAGCAGGCCGCCCAGGCGCCAGAGCAGCCGTCCGCGCAGGCTGCCGACACCGAGAAAGCCCCAGCGCCGTTCAGCCATCCTGGGCCTCGAGCAGATACCCCAGGCCCCGGAAGGTGACGATGCGCACCGAGCTGCCCTCGAGCTTCTTACGCAGGCGATGCACGTAGATTTCGATGGCGTCGGCGCTGGCGTCCTGGTCCAGGCCGAACACCTGCGCCGCCAGTTGCTCCTTGCTCATCACCCGCCCGGGGCGGGCGATCAGCGCCTCCAGCACGGCCTGTTCGCGAGAAGTCAGGTTCATCGCCTGCTCGGCCAGGGTGAAGCGCCGCGCGCCGAGATCGTAGACCAGCTCGCCGCAACGCTGCTGCTGTTCGCCGCCGAGCACGCTGCGGCGCAGCAGGGCCTTCACCCGCGCTTCCAGTTCGGTGAGTTCGAAGGGCTTGGCCAGGTAATCGTCGGCGCCCAGGTTCAGCCCGTGCACGCGGTCGCGCACTTCGCCACGGGCGGTGAGCATCAGCACGGGGAGCGTCTTGCCGCGCTCGCGCAGGCGAGCGAGCACCTGGAAGCCGTCCAGTCGCGGCAGGCCGACATCGAGGATCGCCAGCGCGTAGTCCTCGCTGGCCAGGGCCAGGTCGGCGGCCACGCCGTCCTGCAGCAGGTCCACGGTCCAGCCGGCGCCCTTGAGCGCCTGGGCGACGCTTTCGCCGAGTTGCGGATGGTCTTCGACCAGAAGGATTCGCACGCGGATTCACCCCTACGACGACAGGTTCGGGCCGGCAGTTTACCCATCCGCGAGCGCCTGTGAATGGGGGAAATTCGCTGAAATCACTGCGAAAGGGGACTGAAAGCCTGGCGAAAGCTTAGCCCGTTAGCATCGCCAACGAGCCGCCTCCCATACCCCGATTTTTCAGCGCCGACTGCCCAGGCGCAACGGCGGGAGAAGCGGACTCGACGACGGCGAAGACCGTCAACAGAGCGAAAGGCTGCGTGGTGCCCTTTCGCGACAACAACAAGAACGGAGACCACAGATGCCCACCGCCAGGCCATTGGCTGCACCGGCTTTTGCCAAGCCCAACTCCCGCTGTCTGACACCTGCCCTGCTGGCTTTCGCCGGGGTCGCCCCGCTGTGCGACGCCGCCGGGCTCATCGAAGACAGCAGCGCCACGCTCAGCACCCAGAACATCTACTTCAATCGCGACTTCCGCGACGGCACCGGCCAGTCCAAGCGCGAAGAGTGGGCACAGGGTTTCATCCTCGATTTCCAGTCCGGCTACACTCCCGGCACCATCGGCGTCGGCCTCGACGCCATGGGCATGCTGGGCCTCAAGCTCGACTCCTCTCCGGATCGCACCGGTACCGGCCTGCTGCCGACCCACGATGACGGTCGAGCCGCCGACGAATACAGCAAGCTGGGCCTGACCGCCAAGTTCAAGGCCTCCGAGACGGAGCTGAAGATCGGCAACCTGATCCCCGACCTGCCGACCCTGCAGCCCAACGACAGCCGCCTGTTCCCGCAGACCTTCGAGGGCGGCCTGCTCAACTCCACCGACCTGCCCGGCCTGAACTTCACCGGCGGTCGCCTGGAGAAGGTCAAGGACCGCGACTCCACCGACTACACCGACCTTGCGCTGAACAACAAGAACCGTCGCTTCTCCGGCGGTAGCGCCGAGGGCAAGCACTACGACCTGGCCGGCGGCGACTACAAGTTCACCGACCACCTCACCGGCCGCTACCACTACGCGCAGCTGGACGAGGTCTACCGCCAGCACTTCGTCGGCCTGCTCGCCAGCTACCCGCTCGGCCCCGGCAAATTCAGCGCGGACGTGCGCCTGGCCATCAGCGACGACCAGGGCGAAGCGCGCGGCGGCGAGATCGACAACCGCGCCTTCAACGGCATGCTCGGCTACGCCCTCGGCGCCAACAAGTTCAGCCTCGGCTGGCAGCAGATGAGCGGCGACAGCGCATTCCCCTACATCGACGGCAGCAACCCGTACCTCGTCAACTTCGTCCAGGTCGGCGACTTCGCCGAGACCGACGAGCGCTCCTGGCAAGTCCGCCACGACTACGACTTCGCCGGCCTCGGAATCCCCGGCCTGACCCTGATGAATCGCTACATCAGCGGTGACAATGCCAAAATCAACGGCATGGACGGTCACGGCAAGGAATGGGAGCGCAACACCGACATCAAGTACGTGATCCAGAGCGGCCCGCTCAAGGACGTCGCGGTGCGCGTGCGTAACGCCACCTACCGCTCCAGCTTCGCGCGGGACGCCGACGAGACACGTATCTACCTCAGCTACTCCCTGGCGATCTGGTAAACCGACAACAACAAGAGAGGCATCGCATCATGTCTACCGTCCTGCGCAACCTGACCCTCGCCGGCGCCACCCTGCTCGCCGCCAGCCAACTGATGGCCGAGCCCAAGCGCCCGGAATGCATCGCCCCGGCCTCCCCCGGCGGCGGCTTCGACCTCACCTGCAAGCTGGCGCAGAGCGCCCTGGTGGACGAGAAGCTGCTGTCCCGGCCAATGCGCGTTACCTACATGCCCGGCGGCGTCGGCGCCGTGGCCTACAACGCGGTGGTCGCCCAGCGTCCGGCCGACGGCAACACCATCACCGCCTTCTCCAGTGGCTCGCTGCTGAACCTGGCCCAGGGCAAGTTCGGCCGTTTCGACGAAAACGCCGTGAAGTGGCTGGCCGCCGTGGGCACCAGCTACGGCGCCATCGCCGTACCCAGCGACTCGCCGTACAAGAACCTCGGCGACCTGGTGGCCGCGCTGAAGGCCGACCCGAGCAAGGTGGTGATCGGCTCCGGCGGCACCGTCGGCAGCCAGGACTGGATGCAGACCGCGCTGATCGCCAAGGCCGCCGGCATCGATCCGAAGCAACTGCGCTACGTCGCCCTGGAAGGCGGCGGCGAGATCGCCACGGCGCTGCTGGGCGGGCATATCCAGGTGGGCAGCACGGACATCTCCGACTCCATGCCACACATCCGCGCCGGCAAGATGCGCATCCTCGCGGTGTTCTCCGAAGATCGCCTGAAGGACGAAGGCATGGCAGACATCCCCACCGCCAAGGAGCAGGGCTTTGACATCGTCTGGCCGGTGGTGCGCGGCTTCTATGTCGGGCCGAAGGTAAGCGACGAGGACTACCAGTTCTGGAAGGCCTCCTTCGACAAGCTGCTGGCTTCCGAAGACTTCGCCAAGCTGCGCGACCAGCGCGAGCTGTTCCCCTTCGCCATGACCGGCCCGGAGCTGGACGCCTACGTGAAACAACAGGTCGCCCAGTACAAGCAGCTGGCCCGCGAGTTCGGCCTCATCCAGTAACACCCGCGCGGCGCCGCCTTCAGCGAAGTCGGCGCCAGGAGACTCCTCATGTCCCGTACCAGCCTCTTCCAGCGGCTGTTCGCCGGCGCCTGGCTGTTCGCCTGCGTCGCCTTCGCCCTGATCGCCTGGCAGCTCCAGGCGCCCTTCTCCTACGAGCCGGTCGGCCCGCGCGCCTACCCGCTGCTCTGCCTGGGCCTGATGGCCGTGGGCCTGGCCTGGCTGATCGCCCGCCCGACGCCGATCAAGCGCGAGGACGACGAGCCGGCACTGGAAGGTGCGCTGCTGGGCAAGGTCGTGCTCTGCGTCGTCCTGCTGGCGGTCTATGCCGGCCTGTTCGAGCCGCTGGGCTTCATCCCCGCAAGCGCCCTGGTCGGCACCTTCATCGCGCTGATCTACGGCGGCCGCCCGGTGGCCAGCGTGATCACCGCAACGCTGCTCGCCGTCGGCCTCTACGTGCTGTTCGACCGCACCCTGGATGTCCCGCTGCCGCTGGGCATCCTCGACCCTTTGCTTTGATTAGCAGCCTTTTCAGAAGCTCGCCAAGCGCAGTCCAGGCAAGGCGGAAATGGGACAAGAAGCGGAGTTTACGTCCAGTAAATGAGCATTCTTGGCCCATTTCCAACGCCGCATGGGCAAGCGCAGGCAGCTTATGAACAGGCGGAGGAACACATCATGGAAACTTTGAGTTACCTGGGACAGGGCTTCGGCGTCGCCCTGACCCCGTACAACCTGATCACCGCACTGATCGGCACCCTGATCGGCACCGTCGTCGGCCTGCTGCCCGGTCTGGGCCCGATCAACGGCGTAGCGCTGCTGATCCCGGTAGCCTTCGCCCTCGGCCTGCCGCCGGAGTCCGCGCTGATCCTGCTGGCCGCCGTGTACCTGGGCTGCGAATACGGCGGGCGGATTTCTTCGATCCTGCTGAACATTCCCGGCGAAGCCTCCACCGTGATGACCACCCTCGACGGCTACCCCATGGCCCGCAACGGCCTGGCCGGCGTGGCCCTGTCGCTGTCGGCCTGGAGCTCGTTCATCGGCGCCTTCATCGCCACCTGCGGCATGGTGCTGTTCGCCCCGTTGCTGGCGAAATGGGCGATCGCCTTCGGCCCGGCGGAATACTTCGTGCTGATGGTCTTCGCCATCGTCGCCCTCGGCGGGCTGGCCGGCGACCGGCCACTGAAGACCCTGCTGGCGGCACTGCTCGGGCTGTTCCTCTCCAGCGTCGGGATCGACGCCAACAGCGGCGTGTATCGCTTCACCTTCGACAATATCCACGTCTCCGACGGCATCCAGTTCGTCGTGCTGGTGCTGGGCCTGTTCTCGGTGAGCGAAATCCTCCTGCTGCTGGAGAAGACCCACCACGGCCACAAGATGGTCGAGGCCAGCGGGCGCATGCTGTTCAACATGAAGGAAGCCGCCTCGGTGGCGGTGGTCAACGTACGCTGCGGCCTGCTCGGCTTCATCATGGGCGTACTGCCCGGCGCCGGCGCGACCCTGGCCAGCGCCGTGGCCTACATGACCGAGAAGAAGCTGGCCGGCGAAAGCGGCACGTTCGGCAAGGGCGACGTCCGCGGCCTGGCGGCCCCGGAGACCGCCATCGGCGCCTCCGCCTGCGGCGCCCTGGTGCCGATGCTGACCCTCGGCGTCCCCGGTTCGGGCACCACCGCCGTGATGATCGGCGCGCTCAGCCTGTACAACATCACCCCCGGCCCGCTGCTGTTCCAGGAACAGCCGAACATCGTCTGGGGCCTGATCGCCTCGCTGTTCATCGCCAACGTCATGCTGATCATCCTCAACGTGCCGATGGTGCGGGTGTTCACCCGCATTCTTTCGGTGCCGAACTGGGCACTGGTGCCGGGCATCGCGATCATCACCGCGATCGGCGTCTACGCCGTGCACGCCACCACCTTCGACCTGTTCCTCATGGTCGCCATCGGCATCCTCGGCTACGTCCTGCGCAAGCTGGACTTCCCGCTGTCGCCACTGCTGCTGGGCTTCATCCTCGGCGGGCTGATGGAGCAGAACCTGCGCCGCGCGCTATCCATCTCCAATGGCGAACTGGGCATTCTCTGGTCCAGCCCCATCGCCATCGGCACCTGGGCGCTGGTCGCAGTCATGCTCGGCCTGCCGCTGGTCCGCGCCTGGCGCAAGCGCGCCCGCCGCGCCCGCGAGGCGCTGGCTGACGCCGTTTAAGGAAACCACGCTCGCCGCGTCGAGACGCGCGGCGACTTTCAAGGCCCGCCTTCGTGCGGGCCTCTTTTTCTCAATCGTCTACCTTAAGTTGAATTGTCGATACAAATGCAGGTCAGTGTCGCTCATGGGGGCGAAATTTTTACCTGCACCGCCAACATCCTGCTGCAGAAATCGAAAGAGGAGCGCGCGCATGCCTGAACTTGCCTGGAACGTTGAACAATGGGACGACGGACGATTTGACTGGAGCAAGTCAGGAGAGGAGTGGTCCCAGGCGTGGGGTGGCAGTGAAGCGCAATGGTATGGAGCGCTTTACCCCAGACTTCATCGTTTTCTACCCGCCAAGCGAATCCTAGAAATAGCACCAGGTCATGGTCGCTGGACGAAGTTCCTGGTGGGGCAATGCACCGAACTTGTTGGCGTAGACATCTCTAACGCCTGTGTTGACTTCTGCAACAGCACATTCAAGGAACACAGCACCTTCATCAGGAACGATGGGTTCTCGCTGGATCAGGTCCCAGGCAAATTCGACTTCATCTTTTCCTTCGACTCACTGGTCCACGCAGAGATGGACGTGGTCGAAGCCTATGTACCCCAGCTTCTGGAGCTGCTGACAGACAGCGGAGTTGCGTTCATCCACCACTCGAACTATGAGGCGTCGGGGGCCAGCGACAATATTCACAATCGGGCTCCCAGTGTCAGTGCACACGGGTTCGCACGCTGCGTACTGGACGCTGGTGGAGCCATGTTGCGCCAGGAAATCATTAACTGGGGTGACAGCAAGGAGCTTATCGATTGCATGAGCCTGTTTGTCAGATCAACTAACTCTCGATGGCCAGGCCCCCGCCTCAACCCACGGTTCTGGGAAGAGGCAAAATCGATCAGAGCGAATATTGCGCCCTATTTTGCTGCCCGCGTCTGAAGTCTATCTGCTAAACCGGCGGCAACGACCAGTCGATGGGCGTCAGGCCGTGCTGTTCGAGGAACTTGTTGGTGCGGCTGAAGTGGCCGTTGCCAAGGAAGCCGCGGTAGGCCGAGAGCGGCGACGGGTGCGCGGACTTGAGCACCAGGTGCTTCTGCGCATCGATCAGCTTCTGCTTGCTCTGCGCGTGGGAGCCCCAGAGCAGGAACACCAGGTTCTCGCAGCGCTGGCTGACCACTTCGATCACCTTGTCGGTGAACGGACCCCAGCCCGCCTGGGCGTGGGAGCCGGCGCGGGCCTGTTCGACGGTGAGCGAGGTGTTGAGCAGCAGCACGCCCTGCTCTGCCCAGTGCTGCAGGTAGCCGTGGCTGGGGATCGGCAGGTTGAGGTCGCGGTGCAGCTCTTTATAGATGTTCTGCAGCGACGGCGGCGTCGGTACACCCGGCTGCACCGAGAAGCACAGGCCGTGGGCCTGGCCGGGGCCGTGGTACGGGTCCTGGCCGATGATGACGACCTTGATGCGCTCCAGCGGCGTGGTGTTCAGCGCGTTGAAGATCAGCGGACCGGGCGGGAAGATCACCTTGCCGGCGGCCTTCTCCGCGCGCAGGAACTCGCCCAGCTGCTTCATGTAGGGCTTCTCGAACTCCTCATGGAGCGCTTCTTTCCAGCTGGATTCCAGCTTGATCCGGTCTTCGTTGGTCATGGTGCGTCTGCCTGGTGAAACGAACCGGCACGCTAAGCAAGCGCCCCCGGCAAGTCAAGGCGACTTGTGCCGCACCGCCAGCGCCCGGGGCAGGCGCGGCTTGCCGCTACCCAGGCGAGCAAATATCCACAGGGTCACGGCGACCGTCAGCCCGAGGTGGAACAGTTCGCGACGCGGCACACCGGCCAGCTCGCCGCGGGTGCCGATCAGCAGCCCGCTGCCGATGAACAGCAGCGCGCCGAGCACCGCCAATCCATAGCGCCGCGAGCGACCGGGCCAGGCAATGACCAGCAACGCGACCAGATTGCTCACCAGCGAGAGTTGCGACAGGAACACCAGCGCCACCCCGGCCACCAACACCACTGCCTGCCGGCCAAGGCCGCCGGACAGTCGTCCCAGTGCGATCAGCGGGAGCCCCACGGCGCCAGACAAGACGCTCGCCACGTGATGTGCGTCGGCCAGCCCGGCGGCGCCGCCATACTCCAGCGCGCCCAGCAGCGCCGCAACACCCATGGACAGGAAACCCAGCGCCCGCCACTGCTGGCGCTCGCGCAGGGCGAGCCAGGCGGCGACCGCGCAGGCCAGGGTCAGCAGCAGTTCGGCGATCACGGGCAGCATCAGTCGAGTCCTTCTCCGGGTAGTCGGCGAAGACTAGCGAGCCCCACGGCGGCGCGCACGGTCGGACACGACAGCCCGGGCGACGCCGCGCGCCAACATCAGGAGGGGGATAGCTGCTCGTCGTCGACCGGGTACTTCACTCGCACGCGGTTGCGGTACAGGCAGGTGCGTTCCAGCAGAACCCCTTCCTGGCCTTTTTCGCGGACCTCCCGCCAGATTTCATTCTCCCGAATCACCCCACTGCCAGTTCTCAGGAACCGATGGTTGCGCTGGTAGACGTGATAACGGACGGGGCGCTCGGCACTGCACAGCAGCACGCCTTCCAACTGGTGCTCCGCCACGTTCAGGTCGAACTGGAACGTCTGCGGCGTCGGATTGAACAGCACCAGATCGACGAAGTTGTAGAAGATCGCCGCGCCCGAGCCGAAGGGCAGGACCCTGCCGTCGTCGGGGAACGGATCGAAACTGTGGTTGGCACGCTCCACGACCGTCAACGGCGAGTGCAGCGCCATCCAGTGGAGCAGGTTGCTGAGCTGGCAGACACCACCGCCGACGCCTTGCCGCGCTTCGCCAAACGACAACTCCATGCCCTCGACGAAACCTCGCTGCCGGGTCGGCCGGCCGAGCAGGCGGCAAAAGGAGAAGTACTGCCCCGGTCCGATCCGCACACCGTTCATGCATTCAACGGCCAGGCGCAGGTTGGTGACCTTGCCGTGCTGCAATGCCAGGTCGCTGTTGCCCAGCCGCCGGATCAGCTTGGAGGTGTGCTTGATGTACCGAAAGGGCAGGCGCTCCCGATCAGGCGGCAACCCCACGTAATGGCGGCTGGAGATTGCCCAGTGGCAGCGTCGAAACACGCGCCGTTGCCAGACTCGCAGCGCATAGAGCCACGGGTGGTACAGAGAAAGCGGTTTACGCACGACGAATACTGTCCATAGTCCCGAACATTCCTTGATGCCGCCGAGCAGCGGTCATTCGCCCGCCCGGCAAGGCGCCGCGAAATTTTCGGGCATAGGCAGAAGTGTCCGCAACCAGAAACGTCCATCCGCAGCTCGACGCCTTCATGCGACCAAAGACCAATGGGCCTGACTCGTCGGACTGTGCACAGTCCCCCTTCGCTTCACCCGCCAATAAAAACAACAGGGAACGAACATGCGATTTCTGACTGCCGCACTCTCGCTGGTGGCTGCCTTCAGCTGCCTGGCGCAAGCCGCCGAACCGATCAACCTCGGTCTCAATTACCCCCGCACCGGCTCCTATAAGGAAGAAGGCCTCGCGCAGATGCGCGGCACGCTGCTGGCCATCGACGAGATCAACGCCCAGGGCGGTGTGCTCGGCCGGCCGCTGCACCTGCTGAGCAAGGACGATGCCTCACGCCCGGAGAAGGCCCTGCGCAATATCGACGCCATGGCGGCCGAGGGCGCGGCGATGTTCTTCGGCGGGGCTTCCAGCGCGGTGGCTATCGCCGCCGGCGAACGGGCGGCGCAGAAGAAGCTGCTGTACTTCGGCACCCTCACCTACTCCAACGACACCACCGGCAAGGACGGCCAGCGCTACATGTTCCGCGAGTGCAACAGCGCCTGGATGAGTGCTCGTGCGCTGGGCAGCTACCTGGGCCGGACACTGCCGGGCAAGCGCTACTTCTACGTGACCGCCAACTACACCTGGGGCCTGACCACCGAAAGCTCGCTGCGCCACTACACCGGCACCGAAGACGCCGCCCGACACCCGTCGATCAAGGTGCCCTTTCCCGGCGCACGCCTTTCCGATTACCGCGATGCGCTGACCCAGGCGGCCGCGAGCAAGGCCGACGTGCTGGTCCTGGCGCTGTTCGGCGAGGATCTGGTGCACGCCATGCGCATCGCCGACGAGCTGGGACTGACGCGCAACCACCAGATCATCGCGCCCAACCTCACCCAGAGCATGGTGGAGCTGGCCGGCCCCGGCCTGATGCAGGGCGTGATCGGCACCGAGCCCTGGACCTGGCAGGTCCCCGAACGCGAAGGTTCCGCGCGCGGCCAGGCCTTCGTGCGCGACTTCACCCAGCGCTACGGCGTCTACCCCGCCAGCTCCGCCGCCTCGGCCTACAGCATCGTCTACCAGTGGGCCGATGCGGCCAGGCGCAGCGGCAGCCTGGACAGCGACGCGCTGGTCAAGGCGCTGGAAGGCCATCGCTACAGCCTGCTCAAGGGCGAGCAGCAATGGCGCGACTTCGACCACCAGAACATCCAGCGCGTCTACGTGGTGAAGGTGAAGCCGCGCGACGAGGTGCTGCGCGACCCGCTGCACCAGGACTACTTCGAGATCGTCGAGCACATGGACGGCCCCGAGGCGGCCCCGACTCTCGCCGAATGGCAGGCCGAACGCAGCGCCGCCGGCAAGCCGCCGACCCTGCAGTGAATCAGCCGGTATGCAGCGCCCGGTAGTGACTGGGCGCCATGCCCACCACGCTCTTGAACAGCCGCGAGAAGTAGTACGGATCGGCATAGCCCAATTGCTCGGCAACCTGGCGCACTTCCAGGTTGCCCTGGTCGAGCAGGCGGCAGGCATGGGTCATCTTCAGCCGGATGAAATCCTGGATCGGCGCCTGGCCGGTCAACGCGCGGTAGGTCTTGGCGAAGTGGAAGCGCGACAGGCGGAACTGCGCAGCCAACTCGTCGAGATTCAGCGCGTCTTGCAGGTGCTCGCGCATCATCGCCTGCACCGCCTCCACGTCCAGCACCCGCCCGGACTTCAGCCGCGCCCGCGCCGGGCGCAGGGCCAGCGAGGTCAGCAGGCTCTGCAGCAGATGCGCGGCATGGATGAAGTGCGGCAGGCTCAGGCCCTGCCGGCGCAGCGCCAGGAGTGCATCGAACTCCCCGAGAAGTCGTGGCTGTACGCCCACCCGCAGGCGCGGCGACTTGCCCAGGGGACGCAGGAAGTCCTCGGCCAGCCGGCCTTCCAGGTGCACCCAGAAGATCGACCAGGGTCGCTGTGGATCAGCCCCATAGGCGTGGCCACGGCCCTTGGGCAGCACCAGCAGATCACCGCCGGCGACCTCGAATCGTCCATCCTCCGTTTCCAGCCAGCCATGCCCTGCGCTGCAATAGATCAGCAGGTGATCGTCCGGATCCTCCCGCTCCATGCGATGCCCCACCGCCGCCGGGTAATAGCCCAGGGCCAGGGGATAGCAGGCCTGCCCCAGCGGGTGACGGTCCAGCGCGCGGCGCAGGCGGGGCGGCGTGATGAAGCGTACCCCCTGCTGCGGAAGCGGCCAGGTGGAGATCAGCGGGCGGGACATGGACACGAATCCAGGATCGGCAATACCAAGATCGTCCATCTCTTGCACAAGATCGTCAATCCACAGCGGCCGGTGCAACGGCTATAACCGGAAGGCCGATCTCGAAAAGGCTCTTTACCCAGGAGCCGCCTTACCGAAAAGAAACGGCGCCACGAGCGCCAGGCTGTAGCCGACAAGAATAAACAGAGGTAGCTGCATGCATTTCGATCTGTCCGAAGAACAACGCCTGCTGGTGGATAGCGCCCGCGCCTTCGCCAGCCGCGAACTGGCGCCCCACGCCGCCGACTGGGACCGCCAGCACCACTTCCCGGTGGACGTGATCCGCCGCGCCGCCGAGCAGGGCTACCTGGGCCTGTATATCGCCGAGGAAGACGGCGGCCTAGGGCTGTCGCGTCTCTCCGCCTCGCTGATCTTCGAGCAGCTGGCTGCCGGCTGCGTCGCCACCACCGCCTACATGACCATCCACAACATGGCCAGCTGGATGCTTGCCAGCTTCGGCGACGCCGCGCTCAAGGAGCAGTGGCTGCCGGGGCTGATCGGCGGCGAACTGCTGGCCTCCTACTGTTTGACCGAACCGGACGCCGGCTCCGACGCCGCGCGCTTGCGCACCCGCGCCAAGCGCGACGGTGACGAGTACGTGCTGGATGGCGCGAAGACCTTCATCTCCGGCGCCGGCTCCACCGACGTGCTGATCGTCATGGCGCGCACCGGCGAGGAAGGTGCCAAGGGCATCTCCTGCTTCCTGGTGCCGGCCAACGCCGAGGGCATCCGCTATGGCCGCAACGAGGACAAGATGGGCTGGAAGGCGCAGCCGACTCGCACCATCACATTCGAGGGCGTGCGCATTCCCGCCGGCAACCGCATCGGTCCGGAGGGCCAGGGTTTCGTCTATGCCATGAAGGGCCTGGACGGCGGTCGCCTGAACATCGCCAGTTGCTCCCTCGGCGCGGCCCAGGCGGCGCTGGAGCAGTCGCTGCGCTACGTCGAGGAACGCAAGCAGTTCGGCAAGGCGCTGGCCGAATTCCAGGCCCTGCAGTTCAAGCTCGCCGACATGCTCACCGACCTCACCGCCAGCCGGCAGATGGTGCGCCTGGCCGCGCACAAGCTGGACCACAAGGACGGCGAGGCGACCCTGTACTGCGCCATGGCCAAGCGCTTCGCCACCGATCGCTGCTTCGCCCTGTGCAACGAGGCGCTGCAACTGCACGGTGGCTACGGTTACCTCAACGACTACCCGCTGGAGCGCTGGGTACGCGACAGCCGCGTGCACCAGATCCTCGAAGGCACCAACGAGATCATGCGGGTCATCGTCGCCCGCCGCCTGCTGGAACAGGGCGGGATGCTGGATCGCCTGCTCTGAGGACCCTTGTGCAGGAGCGAGGGGGACGCCTTCGTTATTGCTCGCCAACATCCCCCGCGGCGGGGTTGGTTCGCGAGCAAGCCCGCTCCTACGAAGATCAAAAGCACTGGAAAAACCGCCCGCCCGTGCGGGCGCAATCGAACAGATCGGACATGGACGCGCGCCGCCGCGCGCACCTAGAGTCCATGTCCATGACCGACAAGGAGATGCCCATGAGCAACGCCCTCGAGCCTTACAAGCCCGGAGTCTTCGACCTGACCCACAAGCTGACCGTGGAAAAACACGGCCACACCGCGCTGATCACCATCAATCACCCGCCGGCCAACACCTGGGACCGCGACTCGCTGATCGGGCTGCGCCAGGTGGTCGAGCACCTGAACCGTGACGATGACATCTACGCCCTGGTGGTGACCGGCCAGGGCCCGAAATTCTTCTCCGCCGGCGCCGACCTGAACATGTTCGCCGACGGCGACAAGGCCCGCGCCCGCGAGATGGCCCGTCGCTTCGGCGAAGCCTTCGAGACACTGCGCGATTTCCGTGGCGTTTCCATCGCGGCGATCAACGGCTACGCCATGGGTGGCGGCCTGGAATGCGCCCTGGCCTGCGACATCCGTATCGCCGAACGGCAGGCGCAGATGGCCCTGCCCGAGGCGACCGTGGGCCTACTGCCCTGCGCCGGCGGCACCCAGGCGCTGCCGTGGCTGGTCGGCGAAGGCTGGGCCAAGCGCATGATCCTTTGCGGCGAGCGTGTCGACGCCGATACCGCGCTGCGCATCGGGCTCATCGAGCAGATTGTCGATACCGGTGAAGCACGCGGCACTGCCCTGCTGCTGGCGGCCAAGGTCGCACGGCAGAGCCCGGTGGCGGTGCGCACCATCAAGCCGCTGATCCAGGGCGCCCGCGAGCGCGGCCCGACCACCTGGCTGCCGGAAGAGCGCGAGCGCTTCGTCGACCTGTTCGACGCTGACGACACCCGCGAGGGCGTGAACGCGTTCCTGGAAAAGCGCGATCCACACTGGCGCAACCAATAAGGGCCCGTACATGAATGTGATTTTCGAAGAACGCCCCGGGCTGCACGGCTTCCGCATCGGCGTGGTGACGCTGGACGCGGAGAAAAGCCTGAACGCCCTGAGCCTGCCGATGATCGAGGCGATGAACCACCAGTTGCGCGTCTGGCAGGACGACGCGCAGATCGCCTGCGTGGTGCTGCGCGGCAACGGTGGCAAGGCCTTCTGCGCTGGCGGCGACGTGCGCAAGCTGGTCGATGCCTGCCGCGAGAAGCCCGGCGAGGTGCCGGAACTGGCCCGCCGATTCTTTGCCGATGAATATCGCCTGGACTACCTCATCCACACCTATTCCAAACCGTTGATCTGCTGGGCCCACGGCTACGTGATGGGCGGCGGCATGGGCCTGATGCAGGGCGCCGGCGTGCGCATCGTCACCCCGAGCAGCCGCCTGGCCATGCCGGAAGTGAACATCGGCCTGTACCCGGACGTCGGCGCGAGCTGGTTCCTTGCTCGCCTGCCCGGCCGGCTCGGCCTGTTCCTCGGCCTGACCGCCACGCAGATGAACGCGCGCGATGCGCTGGACCTGGACCTCGCCGACCGCTTCCTGCTCGACACCCAGCAGGACGACCTGATCGAAGGCCTGGTACAGCTGAACTGGCGCGAGCAGGCCAACGTGCAACTGCACAGCCTGCTCCAGGCACTGGAACACGAAGCCCGTGGCGAACTGCCCGACGCCCAGTTGCTGCCGCGCCGCGCACGCCTGGACGCGGTGCTCGACAGCGCCAACATCGCCGAGGCGTGGAACGCGTTGACCGCTCTGGTCAACGACGAGGACGCGCTGATCGCCCGCGGGGCAAAGACCCTCGCCTCGGGTTGCCCGCTGACCGCTCATCTGGTCTGGGAACAGATCCGCCGCGCGCGCCATCTGTCGACTGCCGAGGTGTTCCGCATGGAGTACGCGATGAGCCTGAACTGCTGCCGCCACCCGGAATTCCCGGAAGGCGTGCGGGCCCGGCTGATCGACAAGGACAACACCCCGCACTGGCACTGGCCGGATATCGCTGCCATACCTGATGCTGTGGTGAATGCGCACTTCGACGCGACCTGGGAGGGCGAGCATCCGCTGGCGGACCTGTAGGTCCTCTCCCCTGCTCTTCCTGTAGGAGCGCCCCATGGGTGCAATCGCGGGCACGGCCCGCGCCTACAGGATGACTGCTTGCGCTGGAGTGCCTGTCGTCGTTGAACAGGAGGAAACCAGCATGCAAACCATCGCCTTCATCGGCCTCGGCCACATGGGCGCCCCCATGGCCGCCAACCTGATCAAGGCCGGCTACCTGCTCCGCGTGTTCGACCTGGTGCAGAGCACCATCGACGGCCTGGTCGCCCAGGGCGCCAGTGCCGCGCGCAGCGCCCACGACGCGGTGGACGGCGCCGACGTGGTGGTCACCATGCTGCCGGCCAGCCAGCACGTCGAGGGGCTCTACCTCGGTAACGAAGGCCTGCTGGCCCATATCACCCCCGGCACCCTGGTGCTGGAGTGCTCCACCATCGCCCCGTCCTCGGCCCGCAAGGTCCACCAGGCCGCCGCCGAACTCAACATCCCGATGCTCGACGCGCCGGTCTCCGGCGGCACCGGTGGCGCCATCGCCGGCACCCTGACCTTCATGGTCGGCGGCAATGCCGAGGTGCTCGAACGCGCCCGCCCGGTGTTTTCCGCCATGGGCCGGAACATCTTCCACGCCGGCGGCGACGGTGCCGGACAGGTCGCCAAGGTGTGCAACAACCAACTGCTCGCCGTGCTGATGATCGGCACCGCCGAATCCCTCGCCCTGGGCGCGGCCAATGGCCTGGACCCGGTGGTGCTGTCGGAGATCATGCGGCGCAGCTCCGGGGGCAACTGGGCGCTGGAGGTCTACAACCCCTGGCCCGGCGTGATGGAGAACGCCCCTGCCTCGCGTGGCTATACCGGTGGCTTCATGGCCGCATTGATGACCAAGGACCTGGGCCTCGCGCAGGAGACCGCGCAGGTCAGCGGCAACAGCACGCCCATGGGCAGCCTGGCCCTGGCAATGTACCGGCTGCTGGTGAAACAGGGGCATGGCGAGCAGGACTTCTCGGTGGTGCAGAAGCTCTTCGACAACTGAGTCGATTGTGAAGCGGCGCTTACGAGTGCATGGCGCGAGCGTGGCTTTATCCACGCGCGCGCCGGGCCGAAGATGAATCACCTGCCGGCCATGCCTACCCAGGCGCGGCATTCCCTCCCACGAATAGGTGATTCCATGAACATTGCCCTGATCGGCGCCACCGGCCACGTCGGCCATTACTTCCTCGAAGAAGCCCTGCGCCGTGGCCACCACGTGACCGCGCTGGTACGCGAGCCGGCGAAACTGCCGGCGCGCGCCAATCTCAAGGTGGTCCAGGCCGATGTCTATGACCCGGCCCAGGTTGCTCGTGCCGTCGCCGGCCAGGACGCCGTGATCAGCGCGTTCAATGCCGGCTGGGGCAACCCGGACATCCGCGGCGCCCACGCCAAGGGCAGCCGCGCCATCCTCGACGGCGTAAAGGCCTCCGGCGTGAAGCGCCTGCTGGTACTCGGCGGCGCCGGCAGCCTGGAAATCGCCCCCGGCCAGCGCCTGGTGGACAGCCCGGAGTTCCCCGAACAGTGGAAGCAAGGCGCACTGGGCGCGGCTGACGCACTGGACCAGCTGCGCGCTGAAAAGGCGCTGGACTGGGCCTTCCTCAGCCCGGCCATGCTGCTCGACGGCGAGACCCGCACTGGCAGCTTCCGCATCGGCGGCGACCAGGTGCTGTTCGATGGCAATGGCGAAAGCCGTATCTCCCTGCCGGACCTGGCGGTGGCGATGATCGACGAGGCCGAGCAGGCCAATCATCACCAGCAACGGTTCACCGTGGCGTATTGACCGCAACGCTGGTGGCAACCCGTAGGAGCGTCCCATGGACGCGATCGCGGGCATGGCCCGCTCCTACAAGGGGCGCTGCAGGATCGGATTCCGCGGCGACAAATTCGCGAACAGAGCCAGCTCCCAAGCCGACTATCGCGCCGGAACCTCCCCGGCATCCCACACAAACGAAACGGGCCACCCATGGGTGGCCCGTTTTCGCATGACCCGCCTGGCAATCAGCGCTCGCGCAGCGCTTCCGCCTTGGCCCGCAGGATGGGCTTGAGCAAGTAGCTGAGGATGCTCTTCTTGCCGGTGATGATGTCCACGCTGGCGATCATCCCGGGGATGATCAGCAGCGGCTTGTCATCGGTGCCCAGGTGGCTTTTGCGGGTACGCAGCTTGATCAGGTAGAAGCTGTTGCCATCGTCGTCGGTGACGGTGTCGGCACCGATCTGTTCCAGGTCTGCCTGCAGGCCACCGTAGATGGTGTAGTCGTAAGCGGTGAACTTCACCATCGCGTGCTGGCCAGGGCGCAGGAAGGCGATGTCCTGCGGACGGATGCGCGCCTCCACCAGCAGGGTGTCGTCCAGCGGAACGATTTCCAGCAGGTCGCTGCCCGGCTGGATCACACCGCCAATGGTGTTCACCAGCAGTTGCTTGACGATGCCGCGCACCGGCGAGGTGACCAGGGTACGGCTGACGCGGTCTTCCAGCGCCTTGCCGGTGGCGGTGGCCTTGCTCAGCTCGGTGCGCGCCTCGTTGAGTTCCTTCAGCGCGTCACTGCGGAAGCGCGACCGGGTTTCGGCAACCTTGCGCTCCACTTCCTTCACCGCCGCTTCGGCTCGCGGGATGGCCAGCGTCGTGGCATCCAGTTCGCCGCGGTTCTCCACCTCACCACGCTTCAAGCGCAGCAGCTCGACCTGGGACATCGCGCCCTGGGCAACCAGCGGCTCGGACATGGCGATTTCCTGGCGCAACAGGCCCAGGCTGTTGCGGAACTGCGCCTGCTTGGAGACGAATTCACGAAGTTCCTGCTGCTTCTGCACCAGTTGCTGCTCGAGGCCATCGGTTTCGTCCTTGAGCTGCTGCTGGCGGCTGTGGAACAGCGCCTCCTCGCTGCTCGCCTGGCCCGGCGCCTTGGCAAGCACATCCTCGGGGATGTTCAGCGGCCGATCTTCGACTTCGGCGGACAGACGCTCCACACGCAGGTACATCGCCAGGCGATCAGCCTCGGTCTCGCCGACGTTGGACTGGAAACGTGTCGGGTCCAGGCGCATCAGTTGCTCGCCGGCCTGCACCACCTGCCCTTCGTGGACGAATATCTGCGAAACGATGCCACCTTCCAGGTTCTGGATCTTCTGCACCTTGGAGGAGGGAATCGCCTTGCCTTCGCCGCGAGTGACCTCATCGACCTTGGCGTAGTGCGCCCAGAGGATCAGGAACAGCACGAAGCCGATGAGAATCCAGATGGTCAGGCGCACCACGCGCGGCGCATCCTCGATCAGCGCCTTGCTGACTTCCGGAAGTGGCTGGCCGGAAAGACTGTCGCCGCCCTTGAAATAGCCACGGACGGAGTGGCGGATACTACCCAGCGGATTAAGCGACACTGATCTGCCCCTTCTTCAGTGCATCCATCACCACGTCCTTCGGACCGTCGGCGATGATGCGACCCTTGTCGACGATCACCAGGCGATCCACCAGGCTGAGCATTGAGCTGCGGTGGGTGACCAGCAACAGCGTCTTGTTACCCATGATCGCGTGCAGGCGTTGCTTCAAGCGCTCTTCGCCGGCGTTGTCCATGGCGCTGGTGGGTTCGTCCAGCAGCAGGATCGGCGGATCGAGCAGTAGCGCGCGGGCCAGGGCAACGTTCTGCCGCTGGCCGCCGGAGAGGTTCAGGCCACGCTCGCCGACCTGCAGCTCGTAGCCTTGCGGGTGTAGCCGGGCAAATTCATTGACGCCGGTGAGCTCGGCCACTTCCAGCACACGCTGGTCATCGACGTAGCGGGCGCCGGAGACCAGGTTGTCGCGCAGCGTGCCGCTGAGCAGGTTGATGTCCTGGGGGACATAGCCGATGTTGTGGCGCAGCTCACTGATGTCCAGCTGGCGAACGTCGGCGCCATCCACCAGAAGATTGCCCTGGACGGGCTGGTAGAGGCCGACGATCAGCTTGGCCAGCGAACTCTTGCCCGAGCCACTGCGGCCGATGATGCCGACCTTCTCGCCAGCGCGAATCTGCAGGTTGACGCCATGCAGCGCAGCGACCTGCTGGTTCGGGTAGACAAAGTCGAGGCCACGCATCTCGATGCTGCCGTGCAACTGCGAGCGGGTCAGCGGGCGTTCATCGGCGCTGCGCTCCTGCGGCAGTCCCATCATCTGATCGGTGGTCTGCATGGACAGCCGCGCCTGCTGGTAGCGCTGGATCAGTCCGGAAAGCTGGGTCAGCGGGCCGAGTGCGCGACCGCTGAGCATGTAGCAGGCAATCAGGCCGCCCATGGACAGGTCGCCGGCGATGATCAGGTAGACGCCGCCGATGATCATGATGACCCCGGCCAACGCCTGGATCAGCACGGTGATGTTCATTGCCAGGGTCGACAGCAGCTTGACCCGCAGCTCCAGGCGGCTGAGGGTGCCGATGGTCTGCTCCCACAGGTACTGGCGCTCGCTCTCGGCATTGTTGACCTTCACCGCATCGAGGCTGGCGAGGGTTTCGATCAGGCTCGATTGTCGCTCCGTGGCCAGTGCCATGGTGCGGTTCATGGTCTCCACCAGCGGCTTCTGCATCAGCCAGCCCAGGCCCGCGGCCAGCGGGAAGGCCACCAGCGGGATGAACACCAGCGGTCCGCCGATGATGCCGATCACCAACAGGATCAGCAGGGTGAACGGCAGGTCGATCAGGGTGGTGAGGGTGAGCGAGTTGAGGAAGTCGCGCAGCGTCTGGAACTCGTGGATGTTCTGCGCAAAGCTGCCGACGCGCGAGGGGCGGTACTTCATGTTCATGCCGACGATGCGCTCGAACAGCGTCGCCGAGATGATCAGGTCGGTCTTCTTGCCGGCCAGGTCCAGGCACAGGCCGCGCATGGTCTTGAGCAGCAGGTCGAACAGGTAGGCGCCGCTGATGCCGACGGCCAGCACCCAGAGCGTGGACGTGGCCTGGTTGGGCACGACGCGGTCGTAGACGTTCATCACGAACAGCGGCGCGGCCAGGGCGATCAGGTTGATCAGCAGGCTCGCGGCCACCGCGTCGACGTACAGCCACTGCGAACGCTTGAGGGTATCGCGGAACCAGCTCTTCACCCGCGGGATGAGCTCGCCGTGCTGCAGGTCGAACTTGTGCTGCGGCTGGGCGAAGAACGCCTGCCCGGCGTAGTCCTCGTTCAGCAGCTCGCGAGTGACACGCACCTCGCCGCCGTCGCTCTCCGACAGCAGCAAGCGCGCATCGCCATTGCTCTCCCAGCCCAGCAACACGGCGCAGCGCCCTTCGCGCAGCAACAGCATGGCGGGCATCGCCAGCGCCGGAATCTGCTCCAGCTTGCGCTGCAGCAGACGCCCCTGCAGGCCTGCACGAGCCGCTGCGCGTGGCAGCAGCTCAGCCGACAGGCGCTGCCCGGGCAACGGCAGGCCGCTGGTGAGCATGGCGCGGCTGGCGGGCTTCTGGTGCAGCTGACAGAGCGTCAGCAGGCTGTCCAGCAGCGGGTCGTCCAGCAGACCGCGTGGATCATGGCTTAAGGGAACTGCACTGACTTCTTGATCCACGCGGATGCTCTCTTGGGCAGGACTTGGGACCGGCTCAGTTCAGGCCGGGCAGCTGGACTTTCGGTTTGATGTCTTCAGACGCCACGGAGGCCAGCGGCGCAACCACACCCTGGCTCTTGAGCAGCTCGCCCATGGTTGCCTTGATGCGGTACTGGGCGAACAGCTCGGTGTACTTCAGGTCGACCAGGCGGCGCGAAGCGGTGAACAGTTCGTTCTCGCTGTCCAGCAGGTCGAGCAGGGTACGCTCGCCGATGGTGAATTGCTTCTGGTAGGCCTCGCGCACGCGGGTGCTGTAGTCCACGTACTGGCGGGCGATCGGCAGTTGGTCGCGGGCGTTGCTCAGGGCGTTCCAGGACAATCCAAGTTCCTCGTTCAACTGGCGCAGCGCGTTATTGCGGATATCCAGTGCCTGATTGGCCTGATACGACTTGGCCTCCAGCTCCGCCTTGTTGCTGCCGCCGGCGAACAGGTTGTAGCGCATGCGCAGCATGGCTTGCCATTCGTTGTTGTGGCCTTCGTCGCCGTCGATGTTGTTATCGGCAGCACGGGAAAGTTCTGCATCGAATCTCGGATAGAAGGTCGACTTCGCCGCGTCGTACTGCTTCTCCGCAGCCGCCACGTCCGACTCTGCCGAACGCAGGATCGGGCTGTTCTCGACCAGCTCCCGGCGAGCGGTCTGCAGATCCGCCGGCAGCTGACCCGCGAGGCCGGACGGCTCGGACAGCTCCACCGGCTCGCTGCCAACCACGCTGAAGTAGTTGGTGCGGGCATCGGCCAGGTTGGTCTGCTCGGTGAGCAGGTTGTTCTGCGCCTGGGCCAGGCGCGCCTCGGCCTGGTCCTGGTCAGCGAGACGACCTACGCCACGGGCGCTGCGCAGGCTGATCTGGTCGTACACGCGCTGGTGGTTCTTCAGGTTCTCCTCGGCCAACCGGACCATTTCCTGGCGGCGCAGCACATCGGTGTAGACCTGGGCCACATCCAGCGCAGTGCGCTCGGTCGTGCCGAGCAGCGCGTAGGCGCGGGAGTTCACGTTGGCCTTCTGGCGGCCGACTTCGCTGGAGGTGGCGAAGCCGTCGAAGACCATCTGCCGCAGGCGCAGGGCGGATTCGCCGCGGTTCAGGGTATCCCAGTGATCGTTGCCGCCATTGCGGGTGGAGGGCGAGTCGGTGCCCTCGCGACCATATCCCGCCTCCAGGTCGACGGACGGCAGGTAACCGCCCTTCGCTGCAGTCAGCTGCTTGTCGGCGGCCAGGCGCGCGTTCACGCCGGACTGGATTTCAGGGTGGCTCTCCATGGCCTTCTGCATGGCTTGCGAAAGGGTATCGGCGTGGGCCGGGAGGACGATCGAAAGGGCGAAGGGCACTACGTGAGCGAATCGCATGCGCATGAGGAAAACATCCTTATCAGTGAGATAGCCGCAGCGATTCGATTTCCGCAAATAAGCGTCAAAAGACCGACGAATGGCTGCAAAGAAGGCATCAAAAAGCGTGACTTGTTTCACGCTAAATTTTTTTACTCGAGCCCCGATATCAAAGTGACATCGATTTGCCAATTGTTTAGGATGGCAATCGAATGGTCAATACATTGGCATATAGGTAATTTCGAAGCGCTATAAGCCAATGTATTGACGCCAAATATTTTGCTCTCAATAGACAAGGGAATGCCCCTGGCGCCGACCTCCACCCGGCCCGGTCGGCAACCAGGCAGCCTCACCAGGAGAAGTGCATGAGCAACGTCGTCGCGGTCGTAAAAAGCATCATCGGCCAAGTGATTGCGGTATCCCCCGAAGGCGTCCAGCGCGTGCTGGTCGAGGGTGATCGCATCTACCAAGGCGAACAGTTGCTCACTGGTGCCGCTGGCGCGGTGACCCTGGATACCGGTAACGGCAAACTGGTCGACCTCGGTCGCGACAGCCACTGGAGCGCCGCCGACCTGCCCCAGGCCGAACCGACTCATGCAACCGTCCAGGCGACCAACGCGCCGAGCACCGAAGACCTGCAGAAAGCCATCGCCGCGGGCCTCGACCCGACTCAGGCCCTGGCGCCCACCGCCGCAGGCCCAACCGCGGGTGCCGCTGCGGGCGGCAATGGCGGTGTCGGTGGCGGCCACAGCTTCGTGATGCTCAATGAGACTGCCGGTCGCGTTGATCCGAACATCGGCTACCCCACCGCTGCGATCGACCAGGCCTTCACCCAGAACCGCGATGACAGCGGCCTGCAGCAAGACCAGCAGACCCAACCGACCGTCAACTCCGCACCGCAGGGCCAGGATGCCAACCTGACCACCGACGAGGACACCCCGGTCAGTGGCCAGTTGAGCGCGACCGATCCGGACGGCAACCCGCTGACCTTCAACCTCGGTGACGGCCCGCGCAACGGCAGCGTGACGGTCAACCCGAACGGCACCTACACCTACACGCCGGGCAAGGACTTCAACGGCAGCGACAGCTTCACCGTCATCGTCGATGACGGCCAGGGCGGCCGCGACACCATCACCGTCACCGTTGGCGTGAACCCGGTGAACGACGCGCCGGAGACAGCTGATCAATCCAAGACCACCGCCGAAGAC
>CBIGPF010000002.1:0-83199 GCA_966191535.1 uncultured Pseudomonas sp.
TGCATTGAGCGGCGGGGCTTGGTAAGCTGGAGCCTTTCCAGCCTTCGGGAGATCGCCATGATCGGTCTCAGAATCCTCGGGGCCATCGCCGGTTGTGCCCTGGTGTTACCCGTCTACGCGCAGCAGTTTTCCACGCAGGAAAGACAGTCCCAGCAGAACTACCAGGGCCAGCCTCACTGGCAGCAATCGCCGCCAGTGATCCAGCGCATCTACATCAGCCCGGGGGCGAGCGGTAGCGTGGAGAGCTCCTCCAGCTGGCAGCGCAATGACGGTTATGGTGGTGTGCAGGTGCCGCGCAGCTACGGCGAAACCCGCTCGGGCACGGTGATCATCGACCAGGGTAGCGGCGGCATCCGGCAGAGCATCGAATACCCCAACGGTGCGGTCTATCCGCGCGGCAATGGCTATTACCAGCAGCAGTAGGTCGGGTCAGTCGATCAGGTCGTCGCGGGTCAGGCGGGATTTGCGCAGGCCGCCGTGGCTGTAGAACAGCCCGGTGTCGCCGCGCCAGTGGAAGAGTGTGGCGAGAAACGCAGAGCTGACCCGGCCCATATCCCAGCTACGGAGTTTGCGGTAGGCCCAGAGCCAGCTGTCGTCGGAGGAAGAGTCGCTCATGGAATCGTCCTTGATTCGGCAAGCGGGAAAAGTGCATGGGACATTAGTGCGCCGGGTAGGCCTTCGCAAGTCGCTGCTCCCGCAACCGCGACCTGCGAAAAGGCCCGCGCTATCAGGCGGTGCTGACCGCCTTCGACTCCTCGACGTACTCCTTCAGCCAGCGCAGGACTTCCACGGCGTCCCAGCGACTGGGATCGAACATCGCGTAAGCCTGGCCCTGGTAGCCGACCACATCCAGCGGGCGGTGATAGCCAGCGCGCTGCATCAGGGCCTCGATCTCCGCGAAGCAGACATTGAAGTGGGTGCGGCTGAAGGGCGTCTTGCCCTCTGTGACCAACCCCTCCAGCAGCAGTTCCGACACGGCTTCGCTGACTTCCTCGATGGCCATGTGGTTCACCGTGTATTTCAGCTGATGGATGCTCACCATCGCTTGCTCCTCAATGGGTTCAGGCCCATGCCCTGTGATCCGAGGTAATCGACGTAGCCAATGGACTGTGGCCTTTCGTCGAGGTTTAAAAAATTTTCGCAAAATACTGTATGCATGAACAGTATTTTCTCCTAGTATCCCTCTCGCGGTCTGACAGAAACCCTGAAGTGCCCGTCGCCAGTGGCCTGGCGGCTGCCTTTCGAAGAACAGGAGCGATGGCGATGCTGCAGAAACTGATGCTTTGCGTGGGTGTGGCGATGCTGGCGGGCTGTGCCCAGCCCCAGGCGGACGTCCCGCGTGCCAATGGCGCCTACCTCATCATCGAGGGCAAGGAGGCCTGGGCCGTGCTGGTCGCCGACGGCAAGCGCATCGAGGAGCGCGGTACTGTGCGCGACGCCATCCGCCTGCCGAAGGAGCGCTCTGCGATCGCCGCCAGCTATGTGATCGACACGCCCAATTGCGGCCGCCTGCAATGGCTGACCGAAGGCGAGGGCGACTCGACCGTGCGCCTGTCTCCCAGGGGGGAAGTGGACGATCTGGCGGGCTGCCAGATCAGCGATGGGCTTAGTCGAGTCTGGACCGCGCTGGATTATTCGAGCTGAAGACGGCTCCGGCTGAACTTCCACAAAATGTTTCCGCCTGCCCATGCTTCACGTTTTTTTCACACTCGGGGGCAGAGGATGAAAACCAGCTAAAGGACTAGCTCCCCATCGAAAAGCCCGCTTGATTGCGGGCTTTTTATTGCCTGTCGACAAAGGTCTGCTCGCCTGCCCGACGCTGCGCAGCTAAGGTAAAACTCCACGGAAACGGCGGAGATAGAGATGCAGCGGGTTTTAGCGGAGCGACTTTGGACAGCCCTGGGCGGCCAGTCCGAGCGACTGAGTCACCTGGCCTTTCGCAGTGAGGGCTCCCTGCCTTCGGCCTTTTTCGTCACCGAGCTGGCTGCCGCCAGCATCGCCAGCGCCGGGCTGGCGCTGGATGAATGGCTGGCGCCCGAAGCCGGCTCGGCCACCTCGCTGGTTGTCGATCGCCGGCTGGCGTCCTTCTGGTTCTCCACGTCCTTGCGCTCTCAAGGCTGGACGCCACCCGATCTGTGGGATGCCATTGCCGGTAACTACCGCACGCGCGACGGCTGGATTCGCCTGCACACCAATGCTCCCCATCACCGCGCGGCCGCTCTCCGGGTGCTCGGTGCCGACAATGATCGTGATCAGGTCGCGGCTGCCGTGGCGGGCTGGGATGCGGACGACCTGGAGCTGGCGATCGTGACGGAGGGCGGCTGCGCAGCGCGGATGCGTTCGTGGGAGGCCTGGAAACAGCAGCCCCAGGGGCTCGCCGTGGAGCGAGAGCCCTTGGTGTTGCGTGATGTCCAGTTGGTGTCCGCGGCCCCCCTGGATATCGAGATCGACCGTGAGCGCCCGCTGGCCGGATTGCGCGTGCTGGACCTGACCCGTGTGCTGGCTGGCCCTATTGCCACCCGGTTCCTGGCCGGTTACGGCGCCGACGTGCTGCGTATCGATCCGCCGGACTGGGATGAGCCTGGCGTGGTGCCGGAGGTCACGCTGGGCAAGCATTGCGCGCGGCTGGATCTGCGCCAGCCAGCGGATCGCGAGCGCTTCCAGGTGTTACTCGCCAGCGCCGACGTGCTGGTTCACGGCTACCGCGCCGACGCCCTGGAGCGCCTGGGCTTCGGTGCGGATGTTCGCCGCACCCTCGCGCCGGGACTGGTGGACATCAGCCTGAATGCCTATGGCTGGTCAGGGCCCTGGAGTGAGCGGCGTGGTTTCGACAGCCTGGTACAGATGAGCAGCGGCATCGCCGAAGCGGGGCGCGTCTGGCGCGGCGAGGACAAGCCGGTGCCGCTGCCGGTACAGGCCCTGGATCATGCCACCGGCTATCTGATGGCTGCGGCAGCCTTGCGCGGGCTGGCCGAGCGGCGCCGAAGCGGGCGGGGCAGCCGTTGGCGGTTGTCATTGGCGCGCACCGCGCAATGCCTGTTGGAGGCGGGCGTGTCGTCGGTAGGCTCGCTGGAGCTGGCGGCAGAGACGGCCGCCGATCTGGCGCCTGGCATCGAGACGACGCCCTGGGGTTATGCGCGGCGCTTGCGGGCGCCGCTGCAGGTCGCAGGGTCTCCGCTTTTCTGGGAGCTGCCGGCTTCCGAACTGGGCTCGGCGCCGGCAGCCTGGCAGTCCGTCAGCCGCGACTGACCTGGAACGCCTCGCCGGTGGCGAAGAAGGCACCGCCGGCCTGGTAATGAATGGTGCGGAGCTCATCGTTGGGGAAGTGCCAGCGGCCGTTGGAGAAGGCGCGCTCGTCGGCGTAGGCGGCGACCACTTCGGCGATGAACAGGTCGTATTTTTCCTGGTTGTGCGGCTCGCTGAGCACCTTGCACTCCAGATAGGCCACGCAACCATCGACGATTGGCGCCTCGACCTGCTTCGCGCGCGACGTGCGGATGTCCAACTGCTCGAACTTGTTGCCGTCTCCGCCGTTGCTCGAACCCACCGCCAGGGTCAGTTCGGCCTGCTGGCGCGTCGGCAGCTGGATGACGAAGGCGCCGGAGCCTTCCACGAGGTGGCGCGACCAGGTGTTGCGGTCCAGCACCAGCATCAATTTGGGCGGATCGAAGTCCAGTGGCATGACCCAGGCGGCAGCCATGACGTTGGCGGCGCCGTCGTGCTCGCTGGTAACGATGGTGCTCGGACCGTGGTTGAGCAGCAGGTAGGCCTTGTTCAGCGGCACGTCTTTCAGGTGGTTCATTCAGTGGTCCTCAGGGCCGGATCAGAGCAGCAGGCCATCCACCGGCTTCAGCGGTTCGGGCAGGTCGGTCTCGCCAAGGATTTCCAGCACGGCGATTTCCATGTTGCGGCTCATGGCGTCCAGCGGCAGGTCGTTGGGTTGGGTGTCGAACGGGTCGGCGATCTGGTCGCCCAGGGCGTCCAGGCCGAAGAAGGTGTAAGCCAGCACGCACACCGCCAGCGGGGTGAACCAGCCGATGCTGTCTACCAGGCAGAAGGGCAGCAGGAAGCAGTAGACGTGCACGATGCGGTGCAGCATCAGGATGTAGGGGTAGGGAATCGGCGTATTGCGGATGCGTTCGCAGCCGCCCAGCACGTAGGACAGCCGGGTCATCTGCTGGTCGATGGTCGCCAGGGTGATGTCGCTGGCGCCGCTGGCGCGGCCACGCTCGGCGAAACGCTGGCCGAGACTGGCGAGCAGGACGTTGGTCGGGTTTCGGCTGGCGGCAAGCACAGCGGCCTCATTGCCCATCAGGCGGCGTACGTCTTCGCTCTGCGCGGTGCCGCGCAGTTGGTCGCGCAGGGCATAGGTGAAGGCGATCAGTTGGTTGCCCAGTTGGCGACGGCCTTCGACATCCAGGTCCGGCAACAGTGAGCGGGTCTGGCGGGCCAGGTTGCGGGTGACGATCAGCAACTCGCCCCAGAGCGTGCGGGCTTCCCAGAAACGCTGGTAGGCGACGTTGTTGCGAAAGCCGAGGAAGATCGCCAACGTCAGGCCCCAGAGGGTGAAGGGCGTGGAGGTGATGATCACCTTGTAATGGTAGAGCGTGCCGTGGGTGGCAACTACCAGTGAGCTGAGCAACACCGTGTAGAGCACCTTGCGCCAGATGGCCGGGATGATCGACCCCTTGAGCGAGAACAGCAGGACCCAAAGCGTGGGGGTTTGCGGGCGGAGGATCATCGGGCGGCATCCGGTGGGGCGGAGCGCGCATGATAGCCGAGATAGACGAGGCGATGCGGATCACTGGTCCCTGCAGGAGCGGGCGATGCCCGCGATCGCGTCCATGGGACGCTCCTGCAGGGGAGTGGCCGGTCAGCCCTGCTCGTAGAGCTTCACGATGGCCGAGAAGTCCAGCTGGCCGTTGCCCTGGTTGCTGAAGGTCTGGAACAACTGCTGGGCCAGCGCGCCTAGCAGCACGGGCTGGCGCACCTGGCGCGCGGCCTCGCTGGCCAGCCCGAGGTCCTTGAGCATCAGGTCGGTGCCGAAGCCGCCACTGTAGCCGCGAGCCGCCGGGGCGCCGGTGAGCGGGTTGTTTACCTCCGAGCTCCAGCAGCGACCGCTGGACGTGTTGATGATGCCGGCCAGCACGTCCGCGTCCATGCCCAGCTTCACGCCTAGGGACATGGCTTCCGCCACCCCGATCATGGAAATGCCCAGCAGCAGGTTGTTCGCGACCTTCGCCACCTGGCCGTTGCCCGTGCCGCCGCAGTGCACGATGTTCTTGCCCATGGCCGCCAGTACCGGACGTGCGCGCTCGAAGTCGGCCTGCTCGCCACCGACCATGAAGGTCAAGGTGCCCGCGGCGGCGCCAGCGGTGCCGCCGGAAACCGGCGCGTCGAGCATGGGATTGCCATGGGCGAGGGCGGCAGCGCTGACCTCGCGGGCATTCAGCGGGTCGATGGTGGACGAGTCGATCAGCAGCACGCCGGGCTGTACGTGGGTCAACAGGCCATCCTCGCCGAGGAAGACCTGTTTCACGTGGGCGGCGGCGGGCAGCATGGTGATGATCACCTCGATATCGTCGCGCGCGACGTCGGCGGGCGATGCCAGGGCGCGGGCGCCGAGGGCGACGGCCGCTTCCACGGCCTTGGCGGAGAGATCGAAGACGCTCAGGTCGAAGCCTGCCTTGAGCAGGTTGGCGGCCATGGGGCCGCCCATGTTGCCGAGTCCGATGAAGCCGATGCGCATGGGGGAATCCTCTTCTTCTTGTTCGGTGCACCCGGTCTTGCGGGCGCCAAAGGAGGTGCCCGCCCGCGTGGTGCTGCGTCCGGACCAGCGTCCTTGCTGAACTCCGGGGCGGCTCGGGGCAGGCGGGCGGGCAGGCTTACTTGAGGTTGATGGTGGTGTTCACCGCACCGCCGACTTCGTTCTCGTCGAACCAGCGTTCGGTGACGGTCTTGGTCTGGGTGTAGAACTGCACCACCTGTTTGCCGTACGGGCCGAGGTCGCCGAGCTTGGAACCGCGCGAGCCGGTGAAGGAGAACAGCGGCACCGGCACCGGGATCGGTACGTTGATGCCCACCTGGCCGACGTCGATCTCTTCCTTGAAGTGCCGTGCGGCAGCTCCCGAACGGGTGAACAGCGCGGTGCCGTTACCGTTCGGGTTGGCGTTGATCAGCTCGATGGCCTCGTCGAAGGTCTTCACCGAGACCACGCAGAGCACCGGGCCGAAGATTTCCTCGCGGTAGATGGTCATCTGCGGGGTGACGCCGGAGAACACGGTCGGGCCGACGAAGTTGCCCTTGCCGTAGCCGGCCACCTGCGGGTTACGGCCATCCAGCTCGAGCTTGGCGCCTTCCTGGGTGCCGCGCTCGATCAGGCCGCTGACGCGATCCAGGGCCGCGCAGGAAACCAGCGGGCCGACGTCGGTGTTGGCCTCGGTGCCACCGCTGACCTTGAGGGTCTGCGCCTTGGCTACGAGGTCGGGGATCCATGCGTTGGCTTCGCCCACCAGGATCGCCACCGATACCGCCATGCAGCGCTGCCCGGCCGCACCGAAGGCGGCACCGGCGATGGCGTTGAGGGTCTGTTCCTTGTTGGCGTCGGGCAGCACCACCGCGTGGTTCTTCGCGCCCATCATGCACTGCACGCGCTTGCCGGACAGCGAGGCGCGGTTGTAGACGTGGGTGCCGACGCGGGTCGAGCCGACGAAGGAGACGGCCTTGATGTCCGGGTGGTCGCAGATGGCGTTGACCACGTCCGGGCCGCCATGGATGACGTTGAGCACGCCCGGCGGCACGCCGGCTTCATGGGCCAGTTCGACCAGGCGCATGGTCACCATCGGGTCCTGCTCGGAGGGCTTGAGGACGAAGGTATTGCCGGTGGCGATGGCCATCGGGAACATCCACAGCGGGATCATCGCCGGGAAGTTGAAGGGAGTGATGCCGGCGCAGACGCCGATGGGTTGCAGGAGGGTAAAGGTGTCCACGCCGCCGGCCACATTGTTGGCCAGTTCGCCCAGTTGCAGGTTGCCGATGGCCGAGGCGTGCTCCACCACTTCCAGGCCGCGGAACACATCGCCTTCGGCGTCGGGCAGGGTCTTGCCCTGTTCGGCGGTGAGGATGGCCGCCAGTTCCTTCATGTTCTCGCGGATCAGCTGCTGGTACTTGAGGAAGATGCGTGCGCGGGCGCCGATGGGGGTCTTCTTCCAGGTCTTGAACGCGGCCTTGGCGCTGGCTACCGCGCGCTCGACTTCCTCGGGCGTGGCGAACGGCACACGGGCGAGGACTTCCTGGGTGGCGGGGTTGATCACATCGCGCCATTCGGAGGTGGTGGACTCGACGGGCTTGCCGTCGAGGAAGAGTTTGACGGTCGGGGCGGCAGTTGCGGTCATCGTGGGTTCTCCCAGTCGGGAGGCGCGTCGAGTCGCCTGGCAGTCTGCGCGGGAAGACGGTCGGGAGGGCATGCCCTCCGAACCACTTTCCGCTCGCTTCGTACGCTGTGGCGAGATCGAAGTCGGCCTCTGTGGCTTTCTTGTTGTCCGCATCGATCCTAGCAGTGCATTTTTGATGTGCTCAATGAGGTGATGTGCAAGTATGCTCTGCGTTTTTGCACACATGCTTCGTACCGAGGCTGATATGGACTGGGACAACCTGCGGTTCTTCCTCGAACTTTCCCGGGCTGGCAAGCTGACGGTCGCCGCCCGGCGCCTGGGCGTGGACCACACCACGGTTGCCCGGCGCCTGCAGGCATTGGAGAAGAGCGTCGGCGCACAATTGCTGGTGCGTGAACCCGCCGGCTATCGGCTGACCGAGGCCGGACACGGCCTGTTGCCCCAGGCCGAAGCCATGGAAAGTGCCTGCAAGGTCATCGAGAAACGCCTGGCCGGTGCCGAGGACAACCTCTCCGGCAAGGTGCGCATCGGTGCCACCGAGGGGTACGGCTCGACGCTGTTGACCTCGCAACTGGTGGAGCTGAACCAGCGCCACCCGCACCTGGGCGTGGACCTGCTGGCGGTGCCGCGGGCGCTGCAGCTGTCGCGCCATGAGGCGGACATCGTCATCACCCTGGAGCGGCCCGGCCGCGGACCGTACCTGATCACCCGGCTCACCGACTACGTGTTGCGCCTCTATGCCTCGAAGGACTACCTCGCCGAGCGCGGGCCGATCCGCAATCGGGACGACCTGCGCGAGCACGCACTGGTGGGGTATGTCGACGACCTGCTCTACAGCAAGGAGCTGCAGTACCTCGACGAAATCGGGCGGCCGCTGCACATGGCGTTGCGTTGCACCAGTATTCTCGCCCAGCAGCGCGCGGTGGCGGAGGGGGCCGGACTGGCGATCCTGCCGGCGTTTGCGGCCAGCGAAGACCCTTCGCTGCAGCCCGTGCTGGCGGGCGAGATCGAGTTCGTGCGGACCTTCTGGATGCTGATGCCCACCGAGCTCAAGGACATCGCGCGGATGCGCACCACCTGGGATTTCCTCAGGGAGAAGGCGGAGTCAAGCCAGGAGACCTTGATGGGCCGTGCGAAGTAAGCGCTGTTCGGCGGGGCAGTGTGTGACGTTTGATCAGTGACAGGGACTCGCCAGGAAAGCGCGGGAACCGTTTCAGGAGAAGGAAGAATGGCAGACATCATTCCGCTGTCGGCGGAGCTGGAACAACAACTGGAAGACCTGCAGCGGCAGGCTCTGACGCTGCTTCAGCTGGCACCCGAAGTGCCTCCCCACGAGGTGGTCGCGGCGATCACCCAGTACGTGCGCGATGCCAGGGAGCAGCAGCGCGAGGTGGACGATGACGTAGTATTCGCACTCGGTGCGCTGCTGGGCCGGCAATATGTGCTGGGGCTGGGATGGCACTGGGGCGATGTCACCTGGGACAGCGATCCCGACACGGCGGCCATCGGCGTGCTCAACCCGGATGATTCGCTGTTCAACAATCCCATCGGCTGGATCAGCCAGACGCTGAACGGCGAGGGCGGCGTGGCTTTCATGCTGAGCTACAACATGATCCAGGCCAATCAGACGCCGGTATTCGAGCCGGGGAGCGCGACCGGGCTGTACTGACGCGTGTCGCAGGGAGATGGGCGTGCCCCATCTCCCTCGGGTGCCTTGCCGTTACGCCAGGCCGACGTAGAGGTTCTGTACGTCATCGTTGCCGTCCAGGGCGTCGAGGAAGGCTTCGACTTCTTCCAGTTCCGCGTCGGACAGGCTCACCGGGTTCTTCGCCTTGTAGCCGAGCTTGGCCGAGGCGACGGTGAAGCCGTGCTCGGGCAGGGCGCGGCAGACGGCGTCCAGGTCGGTGGAGTCGGTGAGGAACAGCGTGTCGCCTTCTTCCTCGCCGGGCTCGAAGTCCTGGGCACCGGCTTCGATGGCGGCCAGTTCCGGGTCGGCATCAGCGCTGGCCGGGGTGGCCTCGACCAGACCCAGGTAATCGAAGTCCCAGGATACCGATCCGGAAGCGCCCAGCTGGCCCTTGCGGAACAGCACGCGGATTTCCGCGATGGTGCGGTTCACGTTGTCGGTCAGGCACTCGACGATCACCGGCACACGGTGCGGGGCAAAGCCTTCGTAGACCACGCGCTCGAAGTTTGCGGCGCCGTCCAGCAGGCCGGCGCCCTTCTTGATGGCGCGCTCCAGGGTGTCGCGGGGCATCGAGGCCTTCTTGGCCTGCTCGACGACCAGACGCAGTTTCGGGTTCATGTCCGGGTCGGCGCCATTGCGCGCGGCAATCATGATTTCCTTCGACAGTTTGCCGAACACGCGGCCCTTGGCGTTGGCTGCGACTTCTTTATGTTTGGCTTTCCACTGGGCGCCCATAGTGATCTCTTGCTGGCGGTTGCTGATGGGCGGCAAGTCTAAGGCCTCGCGCGGCCGCTGGCGATATCCGCTGGATCAGTGCGGGACCGCGAACACCGCGCTGGCCTGCGCCACTACCTTGTCGCCCACCGACAGCAGCGCGTTGGCGAAGGCCATCTGCCGGCCGCGCCGGCAGTGCAGAAGGCGGATGCTCAGCCAGTCGCCGACCTGGGCGGTGGAGACGTAGTCCAGGGTCAGGCTGGCGGTGACCAGCGGTTGCGGTGGCTGGCTGGAGAAGGCCATGGCGTACCCCATGCCGATGTCCGCCAGGGTGGCGAGGATGCCGCCGTGCACGCCGCCGCGGCTGTTGGTGTGGCCTTCGTCGAGTAGCAGGCCGAGCTCCAGCGATTCGCCTTCGCCGCGCACCAGGAATGGGCCTAGCAGGTCGAGCAACGGGTTGCGCCGCTGCAGCGGCTGGAAGCCTTCGGGGTAGCCAAGATCGGCGACGGCGTTCATTGCCAGCCTCCAGTGTGTTGCTGCAGCACGGCGCGAACGGTTTCGATGACCCGTTGCGGGACCTGGTAGTCCGGGTGGGCGCGGAATACCGCCGCCGCATCGGCCAGGCGGGTGAGGGCGAGCAGCTCGCTCTCGGCCTTGCGGCTATCGCTGGCGCCCGCCGGCAGGGCCAGTGCCTGGCGCTCGCAGGTACAGGCGGCCTGCGTGTTGACCAGCCCGCAGTGCTGCTGCATGAATTCATCCAGCCGCTGGCGCGCTCGCGACAGGCGCTTGCGGTAGGCCGCCGGTTCGATCTCCAGCACCGCTGCCGCCGTTTCGGAATCCAGCCCGAAGGCGATGTCCAGCACGTAGGCCAGGCGTTGCTCACGCTCCAGGCACATCAGCATGCCCTGGGTGCAGGCCAGGGCGATGCGCTCGGCGGCGAGCTTGTCGGCCGGCTCCAGCGGGCGTTCATTGGCTTCGGCCAGGCGTAGGCCGAGGTCGAGTTTGTCCGCCAGGGCTTCCAGCGACACGGTGGGTGTCTCGCGGACCTTGGTGCGCGCGGTCAGCAATGCGTTACTGGCGATGCGGAAGGCCCAGGTGGAGAACTGGCTGTCGCCGCGGAAGCTGGCAAGGTGCGTGGTGATGCGCAGGAGGATTTCCTGGCTGGCGTCCTGGGCGTCTTCACGGCGTCCGAGCATGCGCAGGGCGAGGTTGTAGACCGGTGCCTGCAGGGCCAGCAGCAAGGCGTCGAGGGCGGCGGGCTCACCCTGCTGGGCACGCTGCAGCTTCTGCGGGTCGATGGCGGGAAATTTCACGGTGTCCTCCTGGCGTGCCGGACGAAAGGCCGGCTGTTCTTCCTTGGACTCGGCGGCCGTGAGTTTTGTGACCGCCAACCCTCCCGATTGGAAAACAGCACCCGGAAGCCTTGATAGGGGCGTCAGCCCTGGGCGGACAGGAAGGTGTAAAGCCGCTCATCCAGCGAGTGTGCGACGTTGAAACGCATCCACGGCACGCTGCGGCCGTCGGGCATGAACAACTGACCGGGGAACAGCAGGATCTTCGCTTCCTTGGCGCGGCTGGCGAGCAGGGTGGCGTCGTCCACGGCGCGGTGGCGGGCCCAGAGGAACAGGCCGGCGCGGGGTTCGTGGAAGATCTCCAGGCCGGCGGCCTCCAGTCGCCGCGCCACGCTGTCGTGGGCTTCACCGAGCTGGTCGCGCAGCTGGCGCACATGTTTGCGGTGGCGACCCTGCAGGAGGATGTCCAGGGCCAGGGTCTCGGTGAGCTCCGAACTGGTCAGGCCGCTGACCATCTTCAGCGGCACCAGCTCCTCGATCAGCTCCGGGTGGGCGGCGATAAAGCCAGTGCGCAGCGCCGGGGCGATGACCTTGGACAGGCTGCCGATGTAGATCACCCGCGCCAACTGGTCGAGGTTGGCCAGCAGCAACTGGCCGGCGGGATCGAGATCGGCGTAGATGTCGTTTTCGACGATGAGGAAATCGTACTTCTCCGCCAGTTGCAGCAGGCGGTGCGCAGCGGCCAGCGACAGGCTGCCGCCGGTGGGGCTCTGCAGGCGCGCCTGGGTGAAGTAGACCTTGGGGCGGTGCTCGCGGGCCAGTTGTTCCAGGCGGTCGAGGTCCAGCCCGTCGGCGCTGCGCGGCACGCCCAGCAACTGCGCGCCCTGCAGGCGCAGGTTGAGGAACAGGTTGTGGTAGCCGGGCTCGTCGACCAGCACCGGGTCGCCACGCTGCACCAGGTAGCGCACGGTGAGGTCCAGCGCCTGGCTGGCACCAGCGGTCAGCAGGATCTGCTCCGGGCTGGCCGCCACGCCGGCGTCGCCCAGGCGATCAGCGAGCTTGCCGCGCAGCTTGGGGTTGCCCTTGCTGTGGCCGTAGTTGCCGAACTGTGTCGGTTCCTCCCGCGCGAGGCTGCGCAGGCCACGCAGCAGGCCCTCGCTGTCCAGCCAGTGCTCGGGCAGCAGGCCGACGCCGGGACGCAGTTCCATGCCCAGTGGCTGGAAGACCTTGTGCAGCAGCAGGTGTGCGTCGAAGTCGAACTCCGTGGGCGCTTCATCGCTGGCGCTGTCTTCGACTGCCGGTCCGCGCACGTAGAAGCCGGCGTTGGGCACCGCGTTCAGGCAGCCACGTGCCACCAGCCGGTCGTAGGCCTCGACCACGGTGAAGTGGCTGACGCCGTTGGCCTGGGCGAATTTGCGGATCGAGGGCAGCTTGGCTCCGGGGCGCAGGCGCTGTTCGTCGATGGCCTGGGCGATACCATCGACGATCTGGGTGACCAGGGGAATGTCCGAGGTGGGGTCGAGCAACAGCATCCGAAGGTCCGATTCTTGTGTGGGTGAGCGACGGGCAATCTGTACAGGTCCGCGGACCATAACAGCACTGCACTTTCTGCGTTGTCCCTGTGCATGGTGCGGACCGGGCGTGGCCAGCACACTCGGTCCCAGACGGCGGCAATACGCCGCATAGCCTGATCACAAGAACACTGCATAAGAACAAGGACAGCCCGTCATGCGTGACACAGCTTACAACATCGATCCGTCGAGCATTTCCGCCGAAGAGTGGCAGGCGCGCTGCGACCTCGCCGCGCTGTACCGGCTGATCGCGCACTTCCGCTGGACCGACCACATCGACACCCACATCTCCGCGCGAGTGCCGGGCGAGCCGGGCCACTACCTGATCAACCGCTACGGCGTGCTGTTCCATGAAATGCGCGCCTCCGATCTGGTGAAGGTCGATCACGCGGGCGATGTCATCGACCCGCGCTTCGGTCCGAAAAGCGTCAATCGCGCCGGCTTCAACATCCATTCCGCGGTGCACGCCGCCCGCGAGGACGTGGCCTGCGTGATCCACACCCACACCGCCGCCGGCATCGCGGTGTCCGCCCAGGAAGACGGCCTGCTGCCGATCAGCCAGCACGCGCTGAAGTTCTACAACCGCCTGGGCTACCACGACTACGAAGGCATCGCCCTGGACCCGGACGAGCGCTCGCGCCTGGTCAACGACCTGGGCAGCCACATGGTGATGATCCTGCGCAATCACGGCCTGCTGGCCACCGGGCGCTGCATCGCCGAAGCGTTCAACCAGATCTACTTCCTCGAACGTGCCTGCCAGGCGCAGGTCCAGGCCCTGGCCGGTGGCCGCCAGCTGCGCTACCCGCCGCACGCCGTGTGCGAGCGCGTCGCCGTGCAGGAAGAGGAAGCGCTGGTCGACGGCCTGCATTTGCTGGCCTGGGAGTCGGCGCTGCGCCTGATCGAAGACGGTGAGGCCGTCTACCGCACCTGACCCTGTTATCGTGCCCCGGTCCGCAGAGACCGGGCGCCTGCGTGCTTGAACCATCTGCCAACAACAAAGCCAAGAGGTGGAAATGAAGAACCCGATTCTGGGAGCCCTGCTCATGGGCGTGGCGTCCGGCGCCATGGCCGCGGACCTGACTGTTATCTCCTTCGGAGGCACCAGCAAGGACGTGCAGACCGAAGCCTTCTACAAACCGTTCGAGAAGAAGGAAGGAATGAAGGTGATCGCCGGCGAATACAACGGCGAAATGGGCAAGATCAAGGCCATGGTCGACACCGGCAGCGTCAACTGGGACGTCGTCCAGGTGGAAGGCCCGGAGCTGCTGCGCGGCTGTGAAGACGGCCTGTTCGAACAGCTCGATCCGTCCATTCTCGGCAAGGCCGAAGACTACGTGCCTGGCACCATCTCCGACTGCGGCGCGGGCCTGCTGGTCTGGTCGATGGCCATGGTCTACGACGGCAAGCGCTTCGCCAATGGTCCGACCGGCTGGACGGATTTCTGGGACACCAAGAAATTCCCCGGCAAGCGCTCCCTGCGCAAAGGCGCCAAGTACACCCTGGAGATCGCCTTGCTGGCCGACGGCGTGAAGAAGGAAGACCTGTACAAGGTGCTGGCGACCAAGGAAGGCGTGGACCGCGCATTCAAGAAGCTCGACGAGATCAAGCCGTCGATCCAGTGGTGGGAGTCCGGCGCCCAGCCGATGCAGTTCATCGCCAGTGGTGACGTGGCCATGAGTACCGCCTACAACGGTCGTGCGTTCGCTGCGCAGGAAGAGGGCGCGCCGATGAAAGTCGTCTGGAACGGCAGCCTGTACGCCATCGACTCCTGGGCGATCCCCAAGGGCAGCCCGAACAAGAAGGCCGCCGAGGACTTCATTGCCTTCTCGCTCAAGCCCGAGCAGCAGAAGATCCACACGGTGAAGCTGGGCTACGGCTCGGTGAACCTGGGGACCACCCAACTGCTCGATCCGAAACTGGTCGAACGCCTGAACACCGCTCCGGCAAACCTGGAACAGGCGGTGCCGGTGAACTTCGAGTTCTGGGTGGACCACGGCGAAGACCTGGAGCAGCGCTTCAACGCCTGGGCGGCGAAGGGCTGATTCTCAGGTTGGCGCGGGTGGCGACACCCGCGTGATCGAATCGCTGGCGCGGTTCGCCCCTGCAAGGAGTCGTGTTCCCCAGCAGGGGCGGGCCCTGCCCGCGTTCCGCCGGCAGGGCGGGAGTCAGTTCAAACCTTGCGCCAGACGCTCGCCAGCCACGGCTGCTGCTCTCGCGGCAGGCCTGCCGGGCGGTAGTAGTGTTCCAGTTCGCGGAATCCCGCGTCTTCCAGCAAGCGAGTCCAGTTCTCCAGGTCGTGGTACGAACCGTAGCGGCCGCCGTTCCAGCCTTCCTGGTTCTCCCCGCGCGGGTTTGAGCTGAACAGTACGCCGGCGGGTTTCAGCGCCGCATGCAACTGGCGCAGTACGCGCGGCAGCTCGCTGCGCGGAACGTGGAACAGGCTGGCATTGGCATAGATACCGTCGAATCGCTCGGCAGGCAGGTCGAGGGCCAGGAAATCCTGTTGCCAGACGTCGCAGCCGCTGGCCTCGCGTGCCATGGCGACGAAATCGGCGCAGCCGTCCAGGCCGACCGGTGCATGCCCCAGGCTTTTCAGGGCGCAAAGGTCGCGTCCCGGGCCGCAGCCGAAGTCGAGCAGGGCAAACGGCGCGTCGGCCTGGATGTGCCGCAGCAGCGCAGCGATGTTCTGGGTGACATCGTGATCCCAGGTGCCCTCACGGAAGGACCGGGCACTGTCCTGATAGTGCTGCAGGGTGACACGGGAAATGTCGCGCAGGGTCGGATCGATGGGACTCATGACGCAGGCCGGTGGCAGATGGGGTGCTCCATTCTACGTGTCTCACCGGAAATCGCCGAGGCGAAAAAAAGCGGCGCACCCCGTCAGGGCTTGCCGCTAGTCACACTCAACAGATTGCCATCGCGGCAGCGCGTCAGAACTGCTCGGCGCGCAGCTCGTACAGACTCTCGCTGCCGGCGAGAATCGAGGCCGCCAGGGATTCCACCCGAGGCAGCAGGCGCACGAAGTAGAAGCGCGCCGTAGCCAGCTTGCCGCCGTGGAAGTCGTCGTCCTGACCCTGGCAGGCCTGCGCCATGCGCGCCCACAGGTAGGCATAGGCGGTGTAGCCGAACAGGTGCAGGTGCTCGACCGACGCCGCGCCGATCTCCTGTGGCTGCCCGACGGCCTGCTCGCGGACGTAGCGGGTGACGGATTCGAGCAATTCGAGGGCATCCAGCAGCGGGCCGGTGAAGGCCGCCATGTCCGCGCAGGCGGCGCCATCGGCGAAGGAACGGATCTCGCGGGCGAACAGCGAGAGCGCACGACCGCCGTCGGCGATCACCTTGCGTCCGAGCAGATCGAGGGCCTGGATGCCGTTGGTGCCTTCGTAGATCTGCGCGATGCGCACGTCGCGCACCAGTTGTTCCTGGCCCCATTCGCGAATGAAACCGTGGCCGCCGAACACCTGCTGGCCGTGGATGCAGCTTTCCAGCCCGGTGTCGGTGAAGAACGCCTTGGCGACCGGCGTCAGCAGCGCTACCAGCGTCTGGGCCGTATCGCGCTCGACTGCGTCTTCGGCGTACTTGGCGACGTCCAGCTGCTGGCCGACATAGGTGGAGAAGGCGCGGCCGCCTTCGGTCAGGGCTTTCATGGTCAGCAGCATGCGGCGCACGTCGGGGTGCACGATGATCGGGTCGGCGACCTTGTCCTTCGCCACCGGACCTGTGGCGGCACGGCTCTGCAGGCGCTCGCGGGCGTAGCTGACGGCGCTCTGGTAGGACATCTCGGCGCAACCGATGCCCTGGATGCCGATGGACAGGCGCTCGTAGTTCATCATCGTGAACATCGCCGCGAGCCCCTTGTTCAGCTCGCCGACCAGCCAGCCGGTCGCGCCGTCGAAATTCATCACACAGGTCGCCGAGGCCTTGATGCCCATCTTGTGTTCGACCGAGCCACAGGACACGGCGTTGCGTGCGCCGAGCGAGCCGTCGGTCTGTACCAGGAATTTCGGCACGAGGAACAGCGAGATGCCTCGCGAGCCGGCAGGGGCGTCGGGCAGCTTGGCCAGTACCAGGTGGATGATGTTGTCGGTGAGGTCCTGTTCGCCGCCGGTGATGAAGATCTTGGTCCCGGTGACGCGGTAGCTGCCATCGGCCTGCGGCTCTGCGCGGGTGCGGATCAGGCCCAGGTCGGTGCCGGCATGGGGTTCGGTCAGGCACATGGAGCCGGCCCATTCGCCGGCATACATCTTCGGCAGGTAGGTGGTCTTGAGCGCTTCGTCGGCGTGGGCGTCCAGCGCCAGGCAGGCGCCGGCGGAGAGGGTGGAATAGAGGCTGAAGCTGGCGTTGGCGCCGTACATCATTTCCTCGAACTGCACCGAGAGCATCTTCGGCATGCCCATGCCGCCGTATTCGGGGTTGCCCGCCAGCCCGACCCAGCCGCCCTCGGCGTAGGTCGCGTAGGCTTCGCGGAACCCGGCGGGCGTGCGCACGTCACCGTCGGCAAAGTGCACGCCTTCCTCGTCGCCGCTGCGGTTGAGCGGAGCCAGCAGGCCGCTGGTGATCTTCGCCGCCTCTTCGAGGATGGCGTCGGCGGTGTCGGCGTCGATGCGTTCGGCCAGCGCCGGCAGGCGCGCCCAGAGGGCCGGGGCGTCGAACACGGCATCGAGCAGGAAGCGCATGTCGCGCAGGGGAGCGTTGTATTCAGGCATGGCGGACTCCGGCGCTCCCGCGGTGGAGAGCGCACGATGGCAGGAGAAGGATCAGGTCAGAGGGCGTTGGCCCAGTCGCGCAGGACGAACTTCTGGATCTTCCCGGTGGACGTCTTGGGCAGGTCGGTGAAGACCACGGTGCGCGGCACCTTGAAGCCGGCCAGGTGTTCGCGGCAGAAAGTCATGATGTCCTGCGCCTCGACCGCCGCATGCTCGCCCTTGAGGGTAATGAAGGCACAAGGTGTCTCGCCCCAGCGCTCGTCGGCGCGGGCCACCACTGCGGCTTCCATCACGGCCGGGTGGCGGTAGAGCACGCCCTCCACCTCGATGGTGGAGATGTTCTCGCCGCCGGAAATGATGATGTCCTTCAGGCGGTCGCGGATTTCCACGTAGCCGTCCGGGTGCCAGACCGCCAGGTCGCCGGTGTGGAACCAGCCACCGGCGAAGGATTCCTCGGTCGCCGTGGGGTTCTTCAGGTAGCCCTTCATCACGGTATTGCCGCGCATGAAGATCTCGCCGATGGTTAGGCCGTCGCGGGGCACCGGCTCCAGGGTCTTCGGGTCGGCGACCATCACACCTTCCAGGGTCGGGTAGCGCACACCCTGGCGGGACTTGATGCGGGCGCGCTCGTCCAGCGACAACTCGTCCCACTCCTGGTGCCACGCACAGACAGTCACCGGGCCGTAGACCTCGGTCAGCCCGTAGACGTGGGTGACCTTGATGCCCATTTCCTCCACTGCGCCGATCACCTTGGCCGGCGGCGCCGCACCGGCGACCATCGCGTGTACCGGGTGGTCGATGGCGGCCTTGGCCGATTCGGGCATGTTGATCAGCGCGTTGAGCACGATGGGGGCGCCGCACAGGTGGGTGACCTGGTGTTCGCGGATCAGGGTGAGGATCTTCTGTGGGTCGACCCGGCGCAGGCACACATGGGTGCCGGCCAGCGCGGTGACGGTCCAGGGGTAGCACCAGCCGTTGCAGTGGAACATCGGCAGGGTCCAGAGGTAGACCGGGTGCTGGCCCATGGACCAGGTCATCTGGTTGCCCAGCGCGTTCAGGTAGGCGCCGCGGTGGTGGTAGACCACGCCCTTGGGATTGCCGGTGGTGCCGGAGGTGTAGTTGAGGGAGATGGCGTCCCATTCGTCCTGCGGCCACTGCCAGGCGAACTCGGGGTCGCCCTCGGCGAGCAGCGCTTCGTAGTCCAGCGGGCTGACTGCCTGGCCTTCGCCGTATTCGGGATCGTCCACGTCGACCACCAGGGGCGGGTGATCGAGCATGCCGAGGGCGGCGTGGATCACGTCGTGGAACTCGCGGTCGGTGATCAGCACCTTGGCTTCGCCGTGCTGCAGCATGAAGGCGATGGCCTCGGCGTCCAGGCGCACGTTGAGGGTGTTGAGCACCGCGCCGATCATCGGCACGCCGAAGTGCGCCTCGATCATCTGCGGGGTGTTGGGCAGCATCACCGCGACGGTGTCGCCGCGGCCGATGCCTCGGGCGGCGAGGGCGGAGGCCAGGCGGCGGCAGCGCTGGTAGGTTTCCTTCCAGGTGCGGCGCAGGCTGCCATGGATGATGGCGGTACGCTCGGGGTAAACGTGGGCGGTGCGTTCGATGAAGCTCAGCGGCGACAGCGCGATGTGGTTGACGGCCGCGCGCGGCAAGCCATGTTCGAAGATCGACATGTGGACACCCTGTGGCTGATTGTTAGCTCATTGTTCTGGTGTGACCCGTGGAGCGCTTGGCAGCAGGCGGGTCGTGACCGGTGCGGCAAGCTGTCGCCCGGTCATTGCGGCGTTTTATAGCAATGTCGAATTGGATATGGAAGTTAAACCTAAGACGTATGGTATAAGTACTATATTCATCCGAAGCGCCTTCGAGCCTCTTTCATGTCCGAGTTGAATACCCTGGTGCGCCTGGTACGCGAGCAGGCCCCTGTGGCCGCGCAGGCCGACGTTCTGCAGCGGCTCTGTCTCGAGCGCGATGGCGTCGAGCGTGCGCTCTATGTCGAATGGCAACCGCGCAGCCAGAGCTTCGAAGCCCTGGCCGGCGCCTCGCGCCTGCCGCCGGGCAGCGGCGATCCGCTGCAGGCCAATGACCTGGCGCTGCTGGGGCGCCTGGATGGCGTGATCCGGTTGCCGCTCCGGGAGCTGCTCGACATGCCGTGCTGGCTCAGCGGCCGCCTGCGTCGCGCAGGCTGGAGCCAGGGGCTGGCGCTGGTCCTGCCGTTGCGGGCAGAAGGGCAAGGCCTGCTGCTGGTGGAAAGCGCCAGCGCGGACGCCGAGGCCTGGCTGGGCTGGATCGGTGAACTGCTTGGCGACGTGCTCGCCCTGGCTCATCAGGCGCGCCGCACTGCGCCGTTGCTCAGTGCCGATCCGCAGCCGGCGCTGGCGCTGGACGACACGGACACGCTGGTGGATTGCAACCAGGCCCTGCGCCAGCTGCTGGCCGAGTTCCCCGGTAGTGAGCCGCGTGACCTGCTGCCCAGCAACCGGGCACAGTTGCTGCGTACCTGCCTGGAACAGGGACGCGCGGTGCACGAGGTAACCGGTGAACGCGAGGGCCGGCAATTTCTCTGGACCTTCGTGCCGATGCCTGCCGAGCGCCAGGTGCTGATCCACGGCCGCGAGATCACCGTGGCGCTGCGTGAACAACGCGAAGCCGCGAGGGCCAGCCGGTTGTACCGGCAGATCATCGAGAACACCACCGACCTGATTTCCCGGCGGACCCTCGACGGCCGCCTGCTCGACGTCTCGCCAGCCTCCTGGACGCTGCTGGGCTACTGGCCGGAAGAGTTACGCGGCAAGGAGCTGCTGCCGCTGCTCCACGAGCAGGATCGCCAGCGGGTGGCCGAGCGCACCCGCGATGCGCTGGTGCAGGACGGCTACGTGACCCTGACCTACCGGTTGCGCCATCGCGATGGCCACTACCTCTGGTTCGAGACGGCGAGCCGCGCCATCCGCGAGACCTACACCGGCCACGTGATGGAAGTGGTCAGCGTATCCCGAGACATCACCGCGCGCGTGCGGGCCGAGGAAGGCTTGCGGCGGCTGGCTGAAGTGGTCGAGGCGAATACCGACCTGGTGCTGTTCGTCGATCCGGGCGGGCGCGTCACCTACCTCAACCCGTCGGCGCGGCGCGCCCTCGGACTGGACGGCGAGGCACTGCCAGCGTCCGTTGCCGAGGTGCTGGACGACGGCCTGTTGGCGGCGCTGGAGCGAGACGGCTGGGAGAGCGCTCGACGCGGCGGCGTGTGGAGCGCCGAAGGGCGCCTGCGCGGGCGCAATGCGGCGCCGCTGTCGCTGGTCCTGCTGGCGCATACCACGGCAGGCGGCGAGCGCTATTACTCGCTGGTGGCCCGCGACATGACCGAGCGTGAACTGCGCGAGAACCAGCAGCGCCGGCACCAGGACGAGCTGGCCCACACCGCGCGGCTGGTGACGCTGGGCGAACTGGCCTCGGGCATTGCCCACGAGATGAACCAGCCGCTGGCCGCCGTGATGAACTATGCCAGCGCCAGCCAGCGCTACCTGAAATCCCTCGACAACCAGCCGGACGCCGCGCAGCGCGTGGCCCAGGGGCTGGCGCAGATCGTCGAGCACACCGCCCATGCCTCCGAGGTGATCCGCCGCTTGCGGGCCTTCCTGCGCAAGGGTCAGCGGCGCATGCAGGCACTGGATCTCAGTCAGGTGGCGCGCGCTTCCCTAGGCCTGTGCGCCTGGGAAGCCGCCAGCGCGGAGGTGGTGATCAGCGAGGCATTCACCGACAATCTGGCGCCCGTCTACGCCGACCGCGTGCTGCTGGAGCAGGTGTTTCTCAACCTGCTGCGCAACGCCATCGAGGCCAACCGCGAGTGCCATGCCGGCGAGCCTTCGAAGGTGCACATCGGCAGCCACCGCGAACAGGACGGACAGCTCTGCGTCTGGGTGGAAGACGAGGGGCCGGGAGCCAGCGGGGCGACGCTGGAGCAGATGTTCACGCCGTTCTTCACCAGCAAGCCGGAAGGGCTCGGGCTGGGGCTGTCGATGAGCCGGGGCATCGTCGAAGGCTTCGGCGGAACGCTGGAGGCGGTGGCGGCGCCCGACGGTGGCCTGCGCCTGGAATGCCGCCTGCCGGCAGGGAAAACCGAACAATGACGGAGACAGCGATGGAAACGGCGGTGGTGTATGTGGTGGACGATGACCAGCGGATGCTCGATTCGACGGTCTGGCTGCTCGAGTCGGTTGGCCTGAAGGCGCGGCCGTTCACCAGTGGCCGAGAGTTCCTCGAGGCCTGTCCGAACGATTCACACGCCTGCGTGCTGCTCGACGTGCGCATGCCGGGCCTGGGCGGCCTGGCGGTGCAGGAGGAGATGCGCCGGCGCGGTCTGGAGCTGCCGGTGATCTTCGTCAGCGGCCATGCCGACGTGCCCATCGTCATCCGTGCGTTCAAGGCCGGCGCGGTGGACTTCATCGAGAAGCCATACAACGAGCAACTGCTGCTGGACAGCGTGCAGCAGGCGCTCAGCTCCCGCGAGAGCCAGCACGCGTCCCGTTCGGAACTGGGTGAGCTGGAGGAGCGGCTGGCGGCGCTGACGCCTCGCGAGCGCGACGTATTCCTGCCGCTGGTGCGCGGCTACACCAGCCGCGAAGTCGCCGAGCAACTGGACATCAGCGTGAAGACCGTGGACCTGTACCGCGCACGGGTCATGAAGCGCATGCAGGCCGGGACGCTCTCGGACCTGGTGGGCATGGCCATCGCGGCCGAACTGGTCGACCCGTTGCAGTTGCGCCCGGCGTAACGGGCTCACCTGCGGCGTTCACGCTCCTGGTGCGCGCCGTGCGCACGATCGACTCCTGCAGGGCACGTTTGAAAGTCCGTCTCGGGGCGCGGTGGATAAGGGAACGGTTCCAGGCTGCGGCATCGCCCTTACGGATTGCCACGATGTCCATCTCCCGAAACCTGTCCGCCCTGGATTGGCCGGCGCTCACCGCGCAGCTCGACACCGACGGCCATGCGCTGATCCCCGGCCTGCTCGACCCGGCCCAGTGCGAAGCCCTTCGTGCCCTCTACGACCGGGATGAGCCGTTCCGCAGCCGGGTGGTCATGGCCCGGCACAACTTCGGCCTCGGCGAGTACCGCTATTTCGCCTATCCCTTGCCGGACCTGCTGCAGGCGCTTCGCGAAGCCCTCTATCCGCCATTGCGCGCCATCGCCAACACCTGGCACGAGCGCATGGGCTCTGGTGGCCATTACCCGCCCAGGCATGCCGACTTCCTCGCGCACTGCCACACCGCCGGGCAGCAGCGGCCGACCCCCTTGCTGCTGCGCTATCGCGCCGGCGATTACAACTGCCTGCACCAGGACCTCTATGGGGAACTGGCCTTCCCGCTGCAGGTGGCGATCCTGTTGTCCCGACCGGGTGAGGAATTCGATGGTGGCGAGTTCGTCCTCACCGAGCAGCGCCCGCGCCAGCAGTCTCGGGTGGCCGTGGTGCCGCTGCGGCAGGGTGATGCCGTGGTGTTCGCCGTGGCCCAGCGTCCGGTCCCGGGCGCTCGTGGTTACCACCGGGTCTACCTGCGCCATGGCGTCAGCCGCGTGCATACCGGCGAGCGCTTCACCCTCGGGGTGATCTTCCACGATGCGCTGTGAGGAGTAGCATGGACCGGTCCAGGGAACCGGGAGATCGACATGCACTATGAAGTGATTCAGCGCCACCGAAGCGAGTACCCCGCGCCCATCACCTTCGCCAAGGGTGCGCCGCTGTTCGTCGGCGAGCGCTACGAAGGCGCCGAGGGCTGGGAGGACTGGTACTTCTGCTCCACGCCCGGGCAGCGCGAGGGCTGGGTGCCGGCGCAGGTATTCAACATGACCGCGCCGGGCGCCGGGGTGGCGATGGAGGACTACACCGCCCGCGAACTCGACGTGGATGTCGGCGAGCGGCTCGAAGGCGGTCGCGAACTGGGCGGCTGGCTCTGGTGCGTCCGCTCGGGCGGAGAGGCCGGCTGGGTGCCGCTGGACTGCCTGCAGGAAGTCAGCGCCTGATCCCGCAGCGGGTCAGGCCTTGTAGCGGCGCCCGGCGCGCTGCTTGAGCCAGGCCATCAGCCCGCGCTGCTGCACCACCGCGGGCTGCTCCACCAGCAAGGCGGCACTGGCCTTCTGGCGGAAGTCCAGCAGGCGGCCCATGGCTTCGGCGATTTCCTGGCGCGCTTCCATGCAGGGCGCCAGGGTTTCCTTGTCGAGGTAGTACGCGGCGCCGTCGCTGATGGCGGTGAATTGCGCCTGCCATGCGGTATCGGTCAATACGCCGGCCTCGCCGAAGACTTCGCCCGGCCCCATGCGGCCTGCCTCGATGGTCTGGCTGTCGTGGGGCAGGGTGACGCTGACCACGCCAGAATCGATGATCAGCAGTCGGTTGCTGACGTCGCCGGGCGCCAGTAGCACGTCGCCGTGCTTGAAGGGCCGGCGTTGCATCCGGGTCGCCAACTCGTCGCGCTCTTCGTCGCGCAGGGCGTCGAACAGGCCCGAACGCACCAGCAGCGCCCGCGCCCGCGAGGCGCTTTCACGCATTGGTGCGTCGGCCTCGGCCAGCAGGTTGATGCCGGCAGCCTGCAAGTGGCGGTAGGCGAGGTCGAACAGTTGGTTGCGAACCTCGCGCTTCTCGCCCATGGCAGCGACGAAGCCGCTCATTTCGTATTCCACGCCATCAGGCGCGGACTTGCGCACGCTGACGGATGGTGCGGGGCTGGCGAGCAGCGCGCGGCAGCCGCCAAGGGCGTGCTCCAGCGCGTCGATCACCTTGCGTGGGCGGACGTGCGGGCTGACCGTCAGGCTGGCGCTGACGCCGTAGAGATTGGCCGGGCGGCTCAGGTTGAGCACCTTGGCCTTGGCGGCGAGGGAGTTGGGCACGACGGCGAGCGTGCCCTGGGAGGTCTGCAGGTAGGTGGAGCGCCAGTCGATCTCGGTGACCTTGCCTTCGATGCCGTCGATGGAGATCCAGTCGTCCAGCTGGTAAGGCTTGGTGGTGTTCAGCACGATGCCGGAGAACACGTCGCTCAGCGTGCTCTGCAGCGCCAGGCCGAGGACGATGGCGACGACCCCGGACGTGGCCAGCAGGCCCTTCACCGGCAGCTCCAGCACATAGCCGGCGGCGGCGATGATGGCGACCAGGAAGATCAGTGCGCCAACCACGTCCTGCAGCAGGCGTCCGCCGTGACCGATGCGCTGCACCAGCAGGAAGCCCAGCACCACCGTCAGGCTGCGGGCAGCAAACAGCCACCAGATGATCTGCACGGCCGTGGCGGCCATGTGGCTGGGCAGGTCGTCCGGCCAGGGTGCGGCCTGCAGCGGGTTCATCCCGGCGTTGAACAGCAGCAGGCTGAACAGCAGGAAACCGACCAGGCGAACGGCCAGGCGCCAATGGGGATGGCCTGCGCCCACCAGCCGCCACAGCAGCAGGTCGATCAGCAGCAGGACGGGGGCGGCGAACAGCGGGTGGGTGGTGAACAGGGCGGGCATCGAGCCTCTCCTTGGAACGATCGCAAGAAGATGGCACAGAAAGCGCTTTCTGGCAGCGGTCTCAGTTCGGGTGGCGCGAATCCACCAGCGCGTGCCACTCGCCGGTCTCGACTTCGCCGGCGATGCGCAGGTGCGGCTCGGTTTCGTCGAACAGCACCAGGGAGCTGCCGTAGTCGGGGGTGTCGGTCTCGCGCACCTTGAGATTCTCGCGCAGCAGATCGAAGCATTCGCTGTGGGTGACCAGCACCAGGTTGCGGTGCGCGGCCTTGTGCTGGCGGATCTGCGCGGCGAGGTCGCTGTCCTTGCAGGTGAGCAGCCAGTCCTGGCGCGGTACCGGGTGGTCGAACATCAGGTCGGCGGTCTGCGCGGTGCGGTTGGCAGGGCTGCTATAGACGTCGGTGGCGGTGAGACCGAGGCGGGTGATGCTGTCGCCCATGCTCCTGGCGAGCTCGGCGGCACGCGCAGTGATGCCGTCGGCGGCGCCCAGGCACGCGGCGCTGGAGCGGTCGCAGCGCTCCATGTGGCGTACCAGCAGGACCACGCCGCCGCGCGCCCAGTTCTGTGCGAACAGGTTGCTGCTGGGCACCTCTTCCAGTGGCGAGGGCAGCGAGCGCCAGGCCACCAGGGCGAGGGTGGTGCAGGTCAGGACGGCGGCGACCAGAAGGCGAAGGCGAAGCAAGGGCATTCCTCATGCGCAGACATCCGCGCGGAATGCGCGATGCGACAGTGCATGCTGCCGCCGGTCGGTGACAATCACGCGATGAGTTGATGACGGGGCGGTGATGAAAGTTCCCTGATGAACGCCCTGCGGCCCCCGCTATCGATCGGTATCGGCGGTCCTGCGTTCGATCACGGTGACGGTGGCGGTCGTGCCGGCGCGCAACTGGTCGCGGCCTGCGTACTGCGGGTCGATGGCGATGCGCACGGGGATGCGCTGGGCGAGTTTCACCCAGGTGTAGTTCGGGTTGATGTTTGCCAGCAGGCGCTCGCCGGGGGCGTTCTCGCGGTCGTTGATGGCGAAGGCGATGCTCTCGACCCGACCGTCGAAGCGTTCGCCGTTCATCAGTTGCACGTCCACTGCATCTCCTTCGCGGATGCGCGGCAACTTGGTTTCCTCGAAGTAGCCGCCGACGTAGAAGGAATCGCTGTCCACCAGGGCGACCAGCGAGTGACCGGCGCTGGCGTAGTCGCCGGCGCGGGTCAGCAGGTTGGTCACGTAGCCGTTCACCGGTGCTACCACCTGGGTGCGCTCCAGATCGAGGCGGGCCTGTTTCTGCGCCGCTTCGGCAAGCGCGACATTAGCCTGCGCGAGGCTCAGGTTGGCCTGTTCGCGCAGCAGCTGTGCCTCGGCTACAGCAACGTCGGTATGGGCCTTCTCCCATTCTTCGCTGGAGATCGCGGAGCGGGCCTTCAGCGCCCGGCGGCGGACTTCCTCGCTTTGCCGCTGCTGCAACAGCGCGCGGTTGGCGACGATGGCCGCCTGGGACTGGCCGAGCGCGGCGCGGGCGACTTCCACCGCGCGATCGGCGTGCAGCACCGCCAGCTCGAAGCGTGCCGGGTCGATGGAGAGCAGCGGCTCGCCCTTGCTGACATGCTGGTTGTCCTTCACCCGCAGATCGACGATGCGCCCGGTCACATCCGCCGAGACCGTCACCACGTCGGCACGCACCCGCGCATCGCGAGTCCAGGGCGCTCGGGTGTAGTACGTCCAGGCGAGGTAGCCGAGGATCAGCGCGAGGGCGACCACGACCAGGGTGATCAGCGGCGGCAGGGCTTTGCGCAGGCTGGTCATTCAGTGCAGGACTCCCATGAGCAGGATCAGGCCGGCGCAGATACAGGCATAGAGCGCGCCTTCGAACAACGCCTCGTGCCAGACCAGCCGCAGCACGCCGAGGCGGCGCAGGGTCCAGTCCAGCAGCAGGAAGATCGGCAGGGCCAGCAGCAGGGCCTGGGCGAACGGTGGCAGGTAGATGCCCGCCAGTTCGATATCAGCGGGCATGCAGCGCGGCTTCCCCATGGTCGTCGTGGAGGGCGGCCGATTCGCCGTAGAGGTCGCGGAAACGCTCCAGCAGGTCGGCGGCGACCAGCAGCGCCACGCCGCTGACGAACACCGGGCGCATGGCGTCGCCGCTGGGGAAGCTGCCGTGGCTTTGCAGCTCGTCCAGCTCGTTGCCCAGCTCGCGCATGGCCGGCAATACCCGGTGCAATGGTGCGGCGGGCGGCTGGTCCAGGCAGGCGGCGAGCTCATCGAGCAGCAACGACAGGCGCTCGCGCAGCTGTCGCGGCAGGCCGTTGGGGTTGAGGCTCTCGCGGCGCAACTGGTGCAGCACCACGCCGAGGGTCATGCTCGCCAGGCTGCACTGGAAGCGTTCGCCCGACTGGCTGTCACGCGCTGCCGGCAACAAGCCGAGCATGATCGCCAGGCGATCGACCATACGGCTCTCGAACAGGAAACGACGCGCTTCGCTGGGCTTGGAGAGCAGCACCGAGCGGACCTCCGCGCGGGTCCGGCGGGACTGGCGCCGCAGCCGCGCGTCCGCGTCGAACGGGAAGACCCAGGCGTAGACCAGCAGCGAGAGCACGGCGGCGCTGACGTAGCTGGCGGCAAACTCGAACCATTGCAGGGAGCCGTTGATCCATGCGCCCTGGTTCTGCGGCCCGACCAGCAGGAAGGTGGAGAGCCCGAGGCCTATGCCGATCCCGGCCGTCTGCGGGTTGGCCAGGCCGACCGCGATCACGTACAGCAGCGGCGTGAGGAACAGGGCGAGCATCTCGAAATCACCGACGCTGGGCAGCAGCAGGAACTGCAGCAGCGCCGCCGCCACCAGCGCCATGGCCAACCCGCGCATGTACGCCAGGCTCGCCATCAGCGGGCGCGGGAAGGTTGCCATCAGCGAACAGAGGATGCCGATCAGGATCATCCCGGCGCGTGCACCGTCCCAGGCCGTCTCGATCCAGATCCAGCCGGCACAGCAGAGCGCGACGAAGGCGCGGGTGGCGTTCATCGCGGCGAGGTGGAAGTCCAGGTGCAGCGCGTGGACCTGGCTTTGCGGGTAGGAACTGCTGCCGGGGCGACCGTCCTGGATCGCCTCGCTCAGCTCGATCATTTCGTCCAGTTGCTGCATCAGCCGTGCCTGCTCGAAGCGCAGTGCCCAAGCCAGGGAGCGCAGCGAATTGGGCAGACCGTCGGCCAGCTCCTCGGCCTGGCGTGCGGCGGCGTCGAAGCGCTGGCGCAGATGGGTGATGCGTTTGCGGCTACCGCTGGGCAGGTCGCGACCGTACTCGGCCAACTCGGCAAGGCAGGCCAGTTCGTCTTCGCGCAGGCGTCGCACGGATTCGGGCAGCGGACCGCTCAGGCGCGCCTCGATGAGCTTGCGCTGCCGACGCAGGATGGCCAGCCGGGAGGTCATCAGCACCAGTTGGTTGGCCAGTTGCTGCACCAGCTCATCGGCCCCGCGCAGTCGCGGGGCGTCGAAGTAGAGATGGCGGCGCAGCAGTTCCAGGGCGGCGATCTCGCCCAGCAGCTGCTTCTGTCGCTGCTGGAAGTCTTCCTCCCGTTCTTCACCACGGATTACCGCGGCAGCGTGCACGGCAATCAGCCGGATCAACTGGTCGACCTTGGCGAAGTAGCCGCGCGCCACGCTCTGCGGGCGGGCGAAGAACAGGCTGACCAGCGTTACGCAGGCCACACCCAGCAGGGTCTCGGTCACGCGGGTGATGGTCAGGGAATAGGTGGACTCGGGCGCTGGCTGGGCCAGCAGCGCGACGATCACCGCGGTGAAGCCGCTGAGCAGGAAGGCGTGGGAATAGGTGAAACGCATCAGCGTGCCGCCGGCCGTGCAGATCGCCAGCCATAGCGCCAGGGTGACGATGAAGGGCAGCGGTGCCTGCGGGAACAGCGCCATGATTGCCACGGCGACCATGGCGCCGATGGTGGTGCCGATCACCTGGGCGAAACTTTTCTGCAGGGTCATGCCGGCCAACGGGGTGCTGATGATCACCACCGTCATGGTGGCCCACTTGGGCTGTTCGAGGTCGAGCAGGAATGCCAGGTACAGCGTCAGCAACCCCGCGAGCACGGTGCGCAGGGCGAACAGCAGCGTGTCGCGGCCAGGATGAATGATGGCGCGCAGGTAGAGCAGCATGGGTGACATGCCAGGCCCTCCGGTCTGGGCGGGATGGCACGGCGTAGCAGCACGGTGCCAGCGAACCTAGATCAGTGTGGTCGAGGATCGCCGGCTCTGCGGGAAATTTCCGTTAGCCCGTGCTGTGCAGGGATTGCGCGAGGCGTTCCTGGATGAAATCGAGGAAGCACTGGATGCGCAGCGCCAGCTGGGAGTTGCGGTAGTACACCGCATGGATCGGCTGGCGACGTTCGCTGGTCATGTCCGGCAGGACGCGCACCAGACGCCCGGCGCGGATATCGTCGCAGGTCATGAAGCTGGCCAGGCAGGCGATGCCCTGGCCGCCAATGGCGAGCTGGCGCAGGGTCTCGCCGCTGGAGGCCGAGAGCGACGGATTGACCGTGAGGGTGTCGCCGCCGGCATGGCGGATCGGCCAGACGTTCAGCGCCTCGGGCTGGGTGAAACCGAGCAGCGAATGGCCGAGTAGTTCTTCCAGGTTGGCCGGGGTGCCGTGGCGCTCCAGGTAGTCCGGCGCGGCCAGCAGGTTCAGCCGGCTGCTGCCCAGCGGGCGGGCGTGCAGGCTGGAGTCGGCGAGATGGCCGATGCGGATGGCGATGTCGGTGCTCTGTTCCAGCAGGTCGATGTTGAGGTCGTTGGTGTTGAGTTGCAGCTCGATATCCGGGTAGCGCTCGCGGAACGCACCGATGTGCGGGACCACCGCGTGCAGCATGAAGGGCGAGGCGGCGTTGATCCGCAGGCGGCCGGCCGGGGATTGCTGGCGCAGCGCCAGGCGTTCCTCCAGGGCATCCATCTGTTCGAGGATGTGACGGGCGTGATCGAGGAAGAACTCGCCTTCCTCGGTCAGCTTCATCCGCCGTGTGGTGCGGTTGAGCAGGGTGGTGCCGAGCTTTTCCTCGAGCTTCGACAGCGCCCGGCTCACGGCCGAGGGTGTCAGCCCCAGCTGTTCGGCGGCGGCAGTGATGGAACCGCAGTCGATCACCGTGGCGAAGGTCTTGAGTTCGTCGGAATGGGCTTTCATCGGCAGGCCTGTTCAGGAGAGGCGAGGGTGATTGTAGGGGCCTGGAGCGGGGATGTCCCTGCAGGAGCGGCCATGCTCGCGATCACGCCCACGGGGCGCTCCTGCAGGTCGGCTCCGGTATTTGGGTTGCCGTGGGAGCGGGCTCTGTCCGCGATTGATCCAACGAACGTGCCTGAGACTGGTCAGTAGGTGCCCGGGTAGGCGCCGCCATCGAGCAGCAGGTTCTGCCCGGTGAGGTAACCCGCGTGGGCACTGCACAGGAAGGCGCAGAACGCGCCGAACTCCTCGGCGCTGCCGAAGCGGCCGGCGGGGATTTCCTGCTTGCCGGCATCCACCAGTTCGCCTTCGTCGCGGCCACTGAGTGTCGCGGCGCGGTGGAAGCCGCTGCGCAGGCGGTCGGTGTCGAAGGAGCCGGGCAGCAGGCCGTTGATGGTCACGTTGTTGCCCGCTACCTGCGGCTGGCGGGCGACGCCGGCGACGAAGCCGGTCAACCCGCTGCGCGCGCCGTTGGACAGGCCGAGGGTGGCGATTGGCGCTTTCACCGAACCGGAGGTGATGTTGACGATGCGTCCGAAGCCGCGCTCGGCCATGCCGTCGATGGTGGCCTTGATCAGCTCGATGGGCGTGAGCATGTTCAGCTCCAGGGCGCGCAGCCAGTCCTCGCGCTCCCAGTCGCGGAAGTCCCCGGGCGGCGGGCCGCCGGCGTTGTTGACCAGGATGTCGACCTGCGGGCAGGCGGCCAGCAGTGCGGCGCGCACCTCGGGCTGGCTGATGTCGCCGGGCACTTCGCGCACCTCCACGCCCAACTGGCGCAGTTGCGCGGCAGTGGCGGCGAGGGTGGCGGCGTCGCGGGCGTTGATTGCCAGGTTCACGCCTTCGCGGGCCAGCGCCAGGGCGCAGCCCTTGCCCAGCCCTTTGCTGGCGGCGCAGACCACGGCCCAGCGTCCCTTGATACCCAGATCCATGATGTTCTCCTCAGTTTCGTGGTTAACGCTGCGGGAGCGAGCTTGCCCGCTCGTCACGCCGGCTGCAACGCGGTCTGCGAGTCGGTTCGCCCCTGCAAACGCACGATTCAGCGCGAAATGACGCCCACCGGCACGGTCAGGTGGTGACTGCCGGCGCCGGCAGGCGACTGATCCATTTACCGCTGCCTTCGCCGGACTTCAAGCGGCGCAGCGCATCGGGAAGCTCGGCGAAGTCGAAGAACTGCCTGGCGGGCGCCTGCATTTGGCCGTCGGCAACGTCCTGCATCAGGCGCGCGGCGGCCAGGTGCAGCTCCTGCCAGTCGAGGGTTTCGCCGTGGGCGTGGATGCTGTTGAGCGCCACTTCGTGCAGCGAGATAGCGGTGCTGAACGCCGGCAGGGGCGCACTTTCCTGGCGGTCCTGGATGCACACCAGATGGCCGTTGTAGCCCAGCAGCGGGGCGAGGCTGGTGGCGTGATTGCCGCTGACGGTGTCGAAGATCGCGTGCAGGCGACGTGGACCGAGGGCTTCGCGCAGTGACTGGGTCCACTGGCCGTCGCGGTAATCGAAGACGCCGGCGACGCCCAACTGCAGCAGGTGGTCGCGGTGTCTTGCCGACGCCGTCACCCACACGCGCAGGCCGCGTTGCAGGGCGAGTTGCGCCAGCAGGTAACCGACTGCACCGCCGGCGCCGGTCACCAGCACATCACGGTTGGTGCACGCCGGCAGCTTGTCGAGCGCCTGCCAGGCGGTGAGGCCCGGGCAGGGCAGGCTGGCGGCGGTAGCGTCATCCAGCGCATCCGGAACCGGGTAGACAGCACGGGCGCGCAGCAGGCTGTATTCGGCGAAGCTGCCGCCGCGGGTCAGCGCCTGGTGATAGGCGACACGGGCTCCGGCGCGCAGGTGCACGTCGCTGCCCACTGCGACGACGATGCCGACACCGTCGACGCCGGGTACCTGGCCCTGCTGCCAGTCATCACGGCCCCAGTCGATCATCTTCCAGTCCACCGGATTCAGGGCGATGGCGGTGTTGGCCACCAGCACCTCGTCCGGTCCGGGCGCGGGCACCGGCAGGCGGGCGAGGCTCAGGCCATCGAGGCCTGCGCCGGGCGTCCAGGTCCAGGCGGCGTAGTCGGTTGCAGTCATAGGGCCATTTGCACTCATGAGAACTCCTCGAAAACGGCAAAGCCGCCCCGAGGGGCGGCTGTCAGACAGCGACGGATCAATCCCAGGCCGGAGCCAGGCCTTCCGGGCTGGTGATGCGCTCGTTGCGGTCCAGCGCGGCGATGGCGGCCATGTCGGCGTCGGAGAGACGCAGGTCGACGGCGCGCAGGTTGCCTTCCAGGTTCTCGCGCTTGGTGGACGACGGGATCACCGAGTAGCCCAGCTGCATGGCCCAGGCCAGCGTGACCTGCGCCGGGGTGACGCCGTGGCGCTTGGCGATCTCGATGATCACCTCGTCGCCCAGCACCTTGCCGTAGCCCAGGGTCATGTAGGAGGTGATGTGGATGCCCTGACTCCTGGCGAAGTCCACGACCTTGCGGTTCTGCAGGTACGGGTGCAGTTCCACCTGGTTGGTGGCGATCTGGCCAGCGCCCACGGCGGCGATGGCTTCCTGCATCAGCGCGATGGTGAAGTTGGAGACGCCGATCTCGCCGGTCAGGCCCTGGGCCTTGGCTTCGGCCAGGGCGCCCATGAACTCGGCGACCGGGACCTCGCCCTTGGGCGACGGCCAGTGGATCAGGGTCAGCTCGACACGGTCGGTGCGCAGCTTGTGCAGGCTGTCCTTGAGGCTGGGGATCAGCTTGTCGGCAGCGTAGTTCTCGGTCCAGATCTTGGTGGTCAGGTACAACTCCTTACGCTGGACCTTGGCACCGGCGATGGCTTCGCCGACGTCGGCTTCGTTGCCGTAGATCTGCGCGGTGTCGATGGCGCGGTAGCCCAGGTCCAGCGCGGTGCGGATCGAGTCGATGACGGTCTGGCCCTTGAGGCGGAAGGTGCCGAGGCCGAATGCGGGAATGCTCATGGGAAGTCTCCTTGGTCGATCAGTGAGTGGGAACCGCGCCAGGGGCGGCCGGTTCCATGGAATGACGGTGGTCCAGACGGCCGCTCAGGGCGGTCAGGCCGAACGCGGCGAGGGTGACGACAGCGGCGATCCAGGGGGTATGGCCCAGGCCCAGGTGGCTGACCACCAGGCCGCCAGCCCAGGAACCACCGGCCACGCCGAGGTTGAACGCGGCGATGTTGAAACCGGCCGCCACGTCTACTGCATCCGGCGCCACCTGCTCGGCCTGCTGCACGACGTACACCTGCAGGCCGGGCACGTTGCCGAAGGCGACTGCGCCCCAGGCCAGCACGGTCAGCACGACCAGCCACGGATTGCCGGCAGTGAAGGTGAGCACCAGCAGAACCGATGCCAGCAGTCCGAAAATGATTTTCAACGCGCTGACCGGACCGCGCTTGTCGGCCAGGCGCCCACCCCAGATGTTGCCGATGGCCACCGAGACACCGTAGGCCAGGAGTACGGCGCCGACCATGTTCGGGCTGAAACCGGCCAGGTCCTGGAGGATCGGCGCGAGGAAGGTGAAGGCGATCAGCGAACCGCCGTAGCCCACCGCCGTCATGGCGTAGACCAGCAGCAGGCGCGGCTGCAGCAGCACGCGGGCCTGGCGCAGCAGCGGAGCCGGCGGGGTGTGCTGGATGTTCTTCGGCACGAACAGCAGGCTGCCGAGCAGGGCGACCACGCCGAAGGCCGCGACCACCAGGAAGGTCACGCGCCAGCCCAGGTGCTGGCCGATGAACGTGCCCAGCGGGATGCCGGTGACGAAGGCCACGGTCATGCCGCTGAACATGGTGGCGATGGCGCTGGCGGCCTTGTCCTTGCTCACCAGGTTGGTGGCGATGATCGAACCGACCGAGAAGAACACGCCGTGGGCGAGACCGGTGAGGATCCGCGCGATGATCAGCGATTCGTAGCTGGGCGCCTGCCAGGCCACCAGATTGCCGACGGTGAACAGCGCCATCAGGCCGACCAACAGCGCCTTGCGCGGGATGCGTCCGGTCATGGCGGTGAGCAGCGGCGCGCCGATGGCGACGCTCAGGGCGTACAGGCTGACCAGCAGGCCGGCGGAGGGCAGGGTGACACCCAGGTCAGTGGCAATGGTCGGAATCAGGCCGACGATGACGAACTCCGTCGTGCCGATGGCGAAGGCGCTGAGAGTCAGCGCCAGCAGTGCGAGGGGCATGGTGTGGTGCTCCGGACGAATGGGATGCGATGGAGGCATTGTCCGGAACTCGGCCGTTGAGAAAAACGCGGCAAACGGCAAAGGATAGTTGAGCTGGAGTCACGAATTGCCTGAGCTAGGCTTCCTGCATCCATGACGAGGATTCAGCCATGCAGTACACCGGCAGCTGTCACTGCGGCGCAGTGGCGTTCGTGTTCGACGCGGAACTGGATGAACTGGTGCGTTGCGACTGCTCGCTGTGCAGCAAGCGCAATGCCCTGATGGCAACCGTGCCGAAGGATGACTTCCGCCTGACCCGGGGCGATCAGGCCGTGCGCCTGTATCGCTGGAACAGCGGCGTGGCGCTGCATTACTTCTGCGGGACGTGCGGGATCTACGTCTACCACCAGCGCCGCAGCAACCCGGCGATGCTCAGCGTGAATGCCTGCTGCATCGACGGGCTGGACCCGGAAGCGCTGCCGGCGCGGCGGGTGGATGGCAAGAGCCGGAGCGTGGTGACCGGGCCAGCGCGGCAGTAGGGAATATCAGCGCAGGTAGCTGATCGGCGACCCGTCCACGGGATTGCTCAGTACGCCCATGGGAATGCCGTAGATATCCTCCAGCGTATCCCCGCGCATCAGTTCCGCCGGCGAGCCCTGGGCCAGCAGTCGGCCCCCGTGCAGGGCGATCAGGTGATCGCAGTAGCGCGCGGCCATGTTGATGTCATGCAGCACTACCAGCACGCCCAGGCCCAGTTCGCGGCTGAGTTCGTGAACGCGGGAAAGCACCTCCACCTGGTGCGCGATGTCCAGTGCCGAGGTCGGTTCGTCCAGCAGCAGGTAGCGGCTGTTCTGCGCCAGCAGCATGGCCAGCCAGACGCGCTGGCGCTCGCCGCCGGAGAGCAGGTCCACCGGGCGGTCGGCAAAGGCCAGGGTGTCGGTCAGGTCCAGCGCGCGGTCGATCTGCTGGCGATCCTCGCCGGTAACGCGACCCAGCGCGCCATGCCACGGATAGCGGCCGAAGGCGACCAGTTCGCGCACCGTCAGGCCATCGGTCTGCGGCAACTGTTGCGGCAGGTACGCGACCTGGCGCGCGAAGTCTCGGTTGCCCCAGTCCGCCAACGGCTTACCGTCCAGGCGGATGCTGCCGCCGCTGGCCTGCTGCTGGCGGGCCAGCAGCTTGAGCAGGGTGGACTTGCCCGAACCGTTGTGGCCGATCAGGCCGATCATGTTGCCGTCGGCCAGCTGCAGGCTCAGTGGTTGCAGGAGGGTGCGACCGGGGACGCTGAAACTGACATTTTCCAGTTCGAACATGAGGTCATCCATCAGGGCGGCATGGCCGGGAAAAGCGGGAGCCCGACTCTAATCCAATCGCTAATGGTTATCAATTTTCCCAGGCGCTGCGGAACCGCCGGATTGATTGCCTGTCATTGTCGCAAACCGCTTATGATTCAACGTCGTACATGATCTGGTAGGGCCCATGGAGTCTGCTGTCGAACGCTACAAGCGGCTGGTCGCCGAAGCCCTTGCGCGATATTTCCCGCGTACCACCGAATACCTGCGCGCCGAGCGCGAAGCGGCGCAGCCCAAGCCTGGTACGCGCGGCAAAGCAAAGGTCAAGGCGAAAGGTGCGCCCAAGGCGCCCGCCAAACGCAGCTCCAGGACGAAGACGGACAGTGATGCACCGGCGCCCAAGCGCCCGCGCGCAGCAGCGGCCGGAATCTACGGCAGCGCCAGGGCCCCCGATGAGCAGCACGCCCTCGATATGCGCCAGCGCGTCGCCCAGGCCGCCGCCCACGGGGTGATCAGCCTGCCGTCGGACGAGCAGTGGGCGATGATCCTTGCGCCCGACCCGCTGGCCCGCATCTTCGCCGGCGCCGGTTCCGGCAAGTCGACCACGCTGGTGTTGCGGGTGGTCTACATGCTCTGCCACCTGGGCATCGATGCCGAGAAGGTAACGGTGATTTCCTTCACCAACGCCTCCTGCGCACAGCTGCGCGAGCAACTGGTGAAGGTGCTCGGCTACTGGGGGCATTCGTTCGATGCGGCGCAGGCGCGGCAGTGCGTGCGCACCTTCCACTCGGCCATGGGCACCCTGGCGAAAGTGGCGCTGAAGAATCCGCGCTGGTTCGAGCAGCTGGACGAGCGCGACCCCGCCAGCGAACTGGACAATCCCTTGCTCGCCGGTCGCCTGCGTCCGGCGCAGCAGCGCCTGCTCAAGCAGGTCTACCAGCAGTGCTATGCCGACCAGCCGCCGTTCCGCGGCCTGGTGCACCAGTTGCTGGAGTTGCCGCCGCCACCTGAAGCGGGCGAAGACGGCAAGCCGCCGCGCATCGGAAAGGCGCCGATGGATGCCTTCAAGCTGGTCGGCGAGTTCACCGCGCTGCCGCTGTTCGAAGCCTTCTACGGCCAGGCCGGGTTCATCGAGAGCATCGGCCTGCGTATCGACCAGTTGCAGCCGCAGAAACTCGCCTGCCCGCCGCGCGAGCGCCAGTTCATCGAGGCCCTGCAGTTGTTCTGGGCGACCTTCGATGCGGCCCTGCAGGAGCAGGGCCTGCTGACCTTCAACCTGGCGTTCCAGCGGCTGACCGATCAGCTTGGCGACGGCAGGCTGCCGGCCGAAGCGCTGGCGCCGTTCGAGCATTTGCTGATCGACGAGTTCCAGGACGTCTCGCCGCAGATCGTGCAATGGCTGCAGGCGTTGCACCGCGACCTCGCCAAGCGCGGTGAGGCGGTCAGCCTGATGGCCATCGGTGACGACTGGCAGTCCATCTATGCCTGGCGCGGCAGTTCGCCCGAGCTGTTCATGGACTTTGACCGGCACTTCCCCAGCAAGGGCCGGCGCAAGAGTCGCGTGCTGTTGCTGGAGACCAACTACCGCAGCATCGATCCGGTAATCCGCGATGGCGAGCGGGTGCTGGTGGGGGTGGCCAGCAAGCAGGCCAAGACCTGCCGCGCGTTCAAGTCGACGGAGGCGGGCGATCACGGGGTGAAGCTGGTGCAGCGCTTCGATGCGCGCAACAGCCTGCCGATCCTGCTGGATGAGATCCGCAAGCAGTGCGAGCACGTCGCCGCGCGCGGATCACGGGAGAAGACCGCCGTGCTCCTGCTCAGCCGGCGCAATGAAACCCTGCAGACCATTCTCGGCGAGCTGGACCGCAAGCTGCCGGTGAAGGGCATGACCATTCATCGCGCCAAGGGCCTGCAGGCGGAAGTGGCGATCATCGTCGACGACTGCGCGCCGCCGGAGAAACACCCGTTGCGCAGCGCGCTCTACGCGGCGTCCGGTTTCTTCGCCAGCAGCTACGACCAGGCCCAGCAGGACGAACAACTGCGCCTGGCCTACGTAGCGATTACCCGTGGTGTCAGCCGGGTCTTCTGGTTCACTCGCAAGGCCCAGGGGCCGACGGCGATCCTGGCGATGCGGCGCAACGTGGAAACCGCGCCGGCCTGAGCCGGGCGGTGAACATCAATCGTCGCGGGTGAGGACTTCCAGCAGTTCGATCTCGAACAGCAGGTTGGAGTTGGGCTGGATGTGCGCGCCGACCTGACGCTCGCCGTAGGCCAGGTGGGCGGGCACGAAGAGCTTGCGCTTGCCGCCGACCTTCATGCCCATCAGGCCCTGGTCCCAGCCCTTGATCACACGGCCGGTGCCGATCACACACTGGAACGGACGGCCCTTGTCCCAGGACGAATCGAAGACGGTGCCGTCTTCCAGGGTGCCCTTGTACTGGGTGGTGATCAGGGCGCCCTTGACCACGGCCTTGCCGTCGCCGACGACGATATCTTCGATCTGCAGTTCGCTGCTCATGGCGTTCTCCGGTGATGCGGACGCGGCACGAGTGCCGCGAGGGCGTGCGTTTTCGCAGGAAACCCCGGTCTTTGCAAGCAGCCCAGGGCGATCAGGCGATGGCCATTTCCCCGAGAATCCATTCGCGGAAGGCCTGGACGCGCGGATCGTCCGTGCTGGTTTGCGGGTACACCAGGTTGTAGGCGTAGTCCTCGGCAACCCGCACGCCCAGCTCGAACGGCTGCACCAGCAGGCCCTGTTCCAGCTCGCGGGCGACCATGGCGTGGTCGGCCAGGCCGACAGCGCCGCCTTCCAGCACTGCCTGCACGACGTGGCTGGTGTCCTCGAAGGTGACGCAGCCGCTGGCATCGAAGTCGTCCACGCCGGCCGCCGCCATCCAGCGCGACCAGTCTGGCCAGGCTGCGCCTTCGGTTTCGCACACCACGTGGCACAGGGTGTGAGCCTGCAGGTCGCGCGGCTCACGCAGCGGCGGCCCGTCTTCCAGCAGGCCCGGACAGCACACCGGCACGATCTGGGTATCGAACAGGCGCTCCGCCACGAGGCCTGGATAGCGCCCGCTGCCGAAGCGAATGGCCAGGTCGATGTCGTCGACGGCGAAGTCGCGCAGTTCGTCGCTGACGTCGAAGCTGAGCTTCAGCCCCGGATGCAGTGCACGGAACGCCGGCAGGCGCGGCAATAGCCAGTGGGTGGCGAAGCGTGCGGTGAGCGAGACGCGCAATTGCTCGGAGGATCGTGCCAGCCGCCGCGCGCGCACGGTGGCGCGGTGCAGCAGGCCGAGGGATTCGACCGCCGCTTCCAGCAGCAGCGCTCCTGCCGGGGTCAACTGGATACTGCGGCTGGTGCGCACGAACAGGCCAAGGCCGAGCTGGTCTTCCAGTTCCTTGATCTGGTGGCTGACCGCGGCCGGGGTGAGACCGACTTCTTCCGCTGCGCGGGTGAAATTCAGGTGGCGACCGGCGGCCTCGAAGGTGCGCAGGGAGCGGATGCCAGGAAAGGAACGGCTCATCGATCTTCAAATCCTGTTTGATGATCCATCGAGAAATACTCGTTTCTCCTGGCTTCGTCAAAGGCCGATAGTGGCATCACCTTGAAGATTGCCTTGACGATCACCGAGCAGAGGAAGCCAACGCCATGTCAGCCGCCATCCATCCCTACATCACCCAGCGCAACGCCCAACCCGCCAACGCCGACGACCTGGCGCCGCTGGCCTTCGCCGGTTATGCGCACTTCACCGCCATGCAGGTGCGTGGCGGCGGCATCCGCGGGCTCGACCTGCACCTGGAGCGCCTGCGTCATGCGTCACAGCGGCTGTTCGGCCAGAGTCATGCTGACGAGGAAATCCGTGCTGCCTTGCGCTCCGCGCTGGCGCAGGCCCCGGCGGACACATCGTTGATGGCCACGGTGTATTCGCCTGCCGGGGAGTTCACCGTGGCTGGTCCCGAGCACAGGCCTGAACTGCTGGTGCGAACCGCGCCGCCGTCGGACGGGCCACGGGGGCCGCTGTCGCTGGCCATTGCCGGGCACGAGCGGGTGCTGCCGGAAATCAAGCATGTCGGCGAGATCGCCAAGACCTGGTACCTGCGTGAAGCGGTGGCTGCCGGTTTCGATGATGCGGTGTTCATCGACCATCGCGGCCGCTTCAGCGAGGCGACCATCTGGAACCTGGCGTTCTGGGACGGCGAATCGGTGATCTGGCCACGGGCGAAGATGCTCACCGGCACGACCATGGGCATCCTCCAGCGCCAGCTGGACAGGCTCGGTGCACGCCAGTCGTCGCTGAGCATCGACCGCCAGGACCTGCCGCGCCTGGCCGGCGCAGTGGTGATGAACTCCTGGACGCCGGCGGTGCCAGTGAGTCGTATCGGCGACGTGGAGATTCCGATTGCGCCGGAGTTCGTCGAGCTGTTGCGCCGCGCCTTCGAGGCGGAGCCGCGGGTTCGGCCCTGAGTCCGCAGTTGGGCGGTTCGCGAGCGAGCTCGCTCCTACGAAAAGCCGCGCTGCCTGTAGGAGCGAGCTTGCTCGCGAACCGCATTCACTTGATATGCGACGCAAATCCGCTGGCCTGAGGCGCGATCTCCTCGCGCAAGGTCAGCGCCGGGATGTCGTAATCGCCGCCATTCTGCCGGCGGAAAGGAATGGGCGCAGTGGTCTGCAGGCTGTCCAGGCGCTCGCCCAGCTCCCGTTCGATCTGCCCATAGCGCTGCGCATCCACGCGGCTGGTGCGGTAGACCAGGTAGGGCGGCAACACGTCGAAACCGGGGTAGTGCAGCACACCGTGGTGGATCGGGAACAGCAGATCGTCGATCGGCCCGTTGATGCCGCGCGGGCTGTAGTGCGACTCCCAGCCACCCGTAGTGACCACCAGCATGGCGCGCTTGCCGGCCAGGTTGCCTTCGCCGTAGCGGTCACCCCAGCGGGCATCGGAGTGCTCGCCGACGCCGTAGGCGAAGCCATAGGCGTAGACCCGCTCGAACCAGCCCTTGAGGATCGCCGGCATGGTGAACCACCACAGCGGGAACTGCAGGATCACTGTGTCGGCCCAGCGCAGCTTTTCCTGCTCGGCGGCGATGTCGCTGCTCTGCCGGCCGGCTGCGTAGGCGCGCTTGGAGTCCAGTGACGGGTCGAAGCGCGCTTCGGGGTCGCGGTCCAGGCTGTCGGAGGCGTCCAGCGTGGCTTTCCAGTTCATCGCGTAGAGATCCGAGACCTGCACGTCATGGCCGGCCTCCTGCAGGCGGCGTACAGCGAAATCCTTCAGCGATCCGTTGAGCGAGCGCGGTTCGGGGTGTGCGTAGACGATCAGTACCTTCATGGCGGCTCTCCTGCGAGCGGTGGGATGGGCGCAGGATGCGTCGGTGCAAGGTATAGTTGAAATGAATGTCCGGTATTCCAGGTATATCAATGAATAATCTTCGCAGGCTCGACCTCAACCTGCTGGTGACCCTGGACGTGCTGCTGTCCGAGCACAACGTGACCCGCGCGGCCGAGCGGCTGAACTTCTCGCAGCCCTCGGTGAGCGTGCACCTCGCCAAGCTGCGCGACATCTTCGACGATCCATTGCTGCTGCCCGGTCCGCGCGGCATGCGCCCGACGGCGCGGGCGGAGTCGCTGCGCGAGCCGTTGCGACTCGCCCTCGAAGCGCTGGAGCAGGCGGTGGCGCCTGCCGCGCCATTCGACCCGGCGCAGGCAGACAACACCTGGCGTATCGCTGCGACCGACTACGGCGAATCCACCATCCTGCTGCCGGTGTTGAGCGCCATTCGTGGCAGTGCGCCCGGCACGCGCCTGGCGCTGCTGGAGCTATCGCCGCCGCGGATCGCCCGCCAGGCGGAGCAGGGCGAGATCGACCTGGCCTTCCACACCACCGAAGGCAGCCCGCCGGCCATGCGTCGGCGCACGTTGTTCACCGAGCGCTATGTGCTGGCCGGCCGTGCCGGGCACCCGAAGCTCAGGCGCAAGCCGACGCTGGCGCAGTTCTGCCAGTTGGAGCATGTGATGGTGTCACCCGATGGCGGCGGTTTCAGCGGCGTGACCGACGAGACGCTGGCGGCGGTCGGCCTGAGCCGACATGTAGCGCTGTCGGTGCCGCATTTCCTGTTCGTCATCTCGGCGCTGGCCAGCAGCGACCTGGTGGCCATGGTGCCGGCGCGGCTGGTGCGGGATAACCCGGCGTTGCGGGTGGTGGAAGCGCCAGTGGAGGTGCCGGGGTACGAGATGTCGATGCTCTGGGACGAACGCTCGCACCGCGACCCGGCGCACCGGTGGTTGCGGGAGCAGATTGCGGCTTCAGTCTGACGACGGAGCGCACTTGTAGGAGCGGGCGATGCCCGCGATCGCGCGCATGGCGCGCTCCTACAAGGTTAGCGCTGGAGCTGGGGTGCCAGCGGTGAAATACCTGGTCACTCCACGAACTTCAGCCGCAACAGGTACTTCAGCGAAGCCTCGAGCGTCTGCCCGTGGCTCATGCCGTCGAAGGCATGGAATTGCGCCTGCATGCCGGGCACCTTGGCCACGTCTTGCACCAGTTGTTGGGCGGCGCGGGGGGCGCTGGGGGTGATGTCTTCACGCGGCTTGAAGGGTTCTTCGCCGCCGCGCATCAACAGCAGTTGCGCAGAGTGCCCGGCCAGGCGCTGGGCGAAGCCGTCCTGCTCCTTGAGGATGGCGCCATCGCCCCACCACAGTGAAGGGCTGGCCGGTGCGTAGGCGCTGAACTGCTGTGGACGGGTGAGCAACGCGTGGAGCGTCAGCAGTCCGCCGTAGGAGTGACCCCAGAGCGTCTGTTGCGAGCGGTCGACGGGGGCTTGTGCAGAAACCGCCGGCAGCATCCGGTCACGCATCAGGTCGAGGAAGGCGTCGGCGCCGCCGCTGGGGTCGCCGGTGAGCGGGTCCTTCTGTTCGGCGAGTCGCGGGCGCGGCGGGGTGTAGTCGCGGGTGCGGCCGCTACGATCGATACGCAGCGGCGTCTGGTAGCCGACGGCGACCAGCAGCGGCGCCTTGCCACTGTTCAGGTCGGCCAGCAGCTTCTCGTCCAGCGCACCGATGGCAGCGTTGCCGTCGAGCATCCACACCACCGGGTAGCCGGCGGCGGGCGCGGGGTGGTTCGGGCGGGCAATCCAGAGCTGGTAGTGACGTTGACCATCGGCGGAGTCCAGCTTCAGTTCGCTGAAGCGGTAGTCCAGGTCGTTGCGTTGCAGCAGGTGGGTGTCCATTTTCTGGTCAGGGGCAGGCGCGGCGTGCGCTGCCAGCCCCGGCACGGCGAATGCCAGTGCCAGGGCCAGGAGGCGAAGCTTCATCAGGCTTTTTCTCGTTCTACGAATCAGAAGGACGCGGTGAGGCTGGTGTACAGCGTGCGGCCCGGTTCGTTGTAGGTGGCGGCGCCGGCGCCTTCGATGCCGTTCACGCCCTGGGCATTGCCCTCGCGGAACAGGCGTTTGTCGAAGACGTTGTCCACCCCGGCGGTGAAGCTCAGGTTCTTGGTGAACACGTAGGTACCGCTCAGCCCGGCGATGGCGTAGGGCGAGAGCTGGTTGTTGGCGCTGCCGGTAACGCGGTCGCCGTGGTAGTCGTACTTCTTCGGCTTCTGCTTGCCGTACCAGGCCACGCTGGCCTGCAGCGACAGCGCGTCAGTGGCCTGCCAGTCGAGCATGGAGTTGAGGGTGTACTTCGGCGTCACCGAGAGCACGTCGCCGGTTTCCTTGTTCTTCGATTGCAGCATGTAGGTGAAGTTGTTGCTCCACTTCAGCTGCTCCATCAGCGGGATGGTCAGGGTGCCCTCGAGGCCCTCGACCAGCGCCTTGGGCACGTTCTCCCACTGGTAGATCGCCGCGTTGGCGTAGCTGCCGGTGCCGCCGCTGGCCTGATCGATGGGCGACAGGCCCGACTCGATCTTGTTCTTGTAGTCGTTGCGGAAGTAGGTCAGTCCGGCGATCAGGCCGTCCTTCTGGAACTCGATGCCCAGTTCCTTGTTGACGCTGGTTTCCGCCTTGAGGTCCTCGTTGCCCTGCAGGTAGCAACTGGTGCTCTGGCCGTAGCAGCCCTGGCCGCGGCTGTAGAGCAGGTAGTCGGAGTTCAGCTGGTACAGGTTCGGCGCCTTGTAGGCGCGGGCAATGCCGGCCTTCAGGGTGACGGTATCGGTCAGCGCGTGGGACAGGTTCAGCGACGGGCTGAAGTTGTCGCCGACGATGCTGTGGTGGTCCCAGCGCAGGCCCGGGGTGAGCATGGTGCCGGGCATCAGCTCGATGTTGTCTTCGGCGAACAGCGAGAAGATCTGCGCCTGGGAGGTGGTGTCCCGGTTGCTGCTGGCCAGGCCCGGTACCGAGCCGCCTTCGCTGGTGGTCTGGGTGTTGGCGCTCGGGTCGTCGAGCTTCTGCTGGACCCATTCGCTGCCCAGGGTCAGGGTCTGGTCACGCCAGGCGTGCAGCGGCAGGTTCACTTCGCCGTGGGCGGTGAGATCGCGCAGGGTGGCGGTGTAGAAGTCGGTGTTGCTGAAGATGCCCTCGGTGCCGCCGGCCAGGCCTTCGTTGATCCGGCTGTTGCGGGTCTTCTCGTACTGCAGGTAGGCCATGGAGCTGCCGAAATCCCACTCGCCGCGATGGGTGATCGAGTAGTTCTCGCGGTACATGCGGTTGGTTTCGTGACCGAGCATGGACTTCACGTTGGCGTTGCTGTTGGTGTTCTGCGTATCGCCGGTGTAGATGTTGCCCTGGCGGCTGAAGCCGGCCTCGAAGTCCAGTGTCTGCTCGGGTGTCAGGTGCCAGCTGAGGAGGCCGTTGACGTCCTTGTTGCGCACGCCTTCGCGGCCGGCGGGGAGGGTGCCGACCTGGTTGCCGGTGCGGTTGGACTCGTGGCCGGCGTTGATGTCCCAGTCGTCCGAGTCGGTCTTGGCGACGTTGCCGTAGACGCGGTAGCTCAGGGTGTCGGTCAGCGGGCCGTTGAGGCCGAAGGTCATGCGCTGGGTGGCGCCTTCGTCGCTGTGCTGCGGGAAGTTGCTGTAGACGGTGACGTCGCCATGGGTTTCCTTGCCGGCCTGCTTGGTGATGATGTTCACCACGCCGCCTGCTGCACCGTTGCCGTAGCGCGCCGCCGCCGGGCCGCGCAGCACTTCGATGCGCTCTACCTGGTCGGCCGGCACCCAGTTGGTGTCGCCACGCGAGTCACGTTCGCCACGCCAGCCGTAGCGAACGGCATTGCGGCTGGCGACCGGCTTGCCGTCCACCAGGATCAGGGTGTTCTCCGGGCCCATGCCGCGGATGTCGATCTGGCGGTTGTTGCCACGCTGGCCGCTGGTGGAGTTACCGGTCAGGTTGACGCCCGGCATGGTGCGGATGATTTGCGACAGGTCGCTGGCCGGCGGGCGCTTCTTGATGTCCTCGGCGGTGATGATCGACACGCCCGGCATCTGCTTGGCTTCCTCCGCGGCGGTGGCGACGATGGTCTCGCTGTCGAACTCGACGACATCGGAATCGGCGCTGGCGGCCTGCACGGCGAAGGACAGCAGGCAACTGGAAAGCAGCAGGAAGGGCGGAACGAGGTGCATCGGACGGGACGACATCGGTGATCTCCGGAGGAGGACGATTACTAAGAGATCACAAATGATAATGAATGCTATTTGCCAGTAAAGCGCATTAACTTTCTAAACACTTGCGCAGGATTGTTGGGGCAGGGCCGCGGGCAGGAGCATGTGCAGGCAGAGTCCGGACTGACCGTTCTTCACGCCGATCAAGGCGCCGTTCTCCGCCCACAGCCGCCCATTCGCCAGCTCGATGCCGCGTCGGGCGATGGCGAGGCCCAGGCCGAATCCGCTGGACTCGGACGGCTGCAGCCGCTGGTAGGGCTGGAAGATGCGTTCGAGGTCGTCTTCGGCGACGCCGGGGCCGGCGTCGCTGACGCACAAGTGCCAGAACTCACCGTCGCGCCAGCCGTCCAGGCGCACGCTGCCGCCGCGCGGAGAGTGGCGGATGCCATTGCGCAGCAGGTTCTCGATGGCCTGGGCGAAGCTGTCCAGGTGCACCTGGACCACGCAATCGGTCCCCAGCGAGCAGGGCAGCCGCTCGACCTCCCAGCCGCTTTCGAAACAGGCATCCTCGCGCAGCGCTTCCCACACCGAGAGCACCAGTACCGGCTCGCGCTCCAGTTGCGGGCGCTCGGTGTCCATCCAGGCCAGGTCGAGGGTGTCCTCGAGCAGGCGCTGCATGTCCTGGATCTCGCGGTCGAGACGCTGGCGCAGCTGGTCCGCCGGCAGGTCGCTGTCATGGGCGATGCGCAGGCGCGCCAGGGGGGTGCGCAATTCGTGGGACAAGGTGCGCAACAGCAGCCGCTGCTGCGCCAGGCTATGGCGCAGGCGGTCGGCCATGTGGTCGAAGGCCAGTGCAAGTTCGCCCAGTTCGTCGCGGCGGTGGGCCAACGGCGTGCCGGGGCCTTCGCTGTCGAGGTCATCCGCGCGCAGCGCGTCGGCGCGGGCGCGCAGGCGATTGAGCGGCAAGACGAGGTGGCGATAGATCAGCAGCCCGAGGAGGGCGGCCAGCAGGGTCGGCACCACACCGTGGCTGAACAGGTGCGTCCAGGGCGTCAGGCCGCCAGGCAGCAGGCGTTCGGGCAGCTGCATGACCAGCCGGCCGCTCTCCGGATGCCGGGGGAATTCGATGCTGACATACGGCAGTTCGTCCTGCAGGCGCCGGCTCATCGGCCAGTCGAGCTTGCGCATGAAGGTCAGGTGGCCGGATTCCTCGGCCGTCAGCGGCGTGGTGCCCAGGCTTTGCAGGTGTTCGCCGATCACGGCCACCCAGGTGTCCTCGGAGGCAGACAGTTCACGGCGAAAACGCTCCACGCCCTCGGCGCCCTGTTGCTGCCAGACCGTTTCGGCCTGTTCGGCGTAGCGCGCCAGGTAGTCGCGGTCCTCCGGACCGAGGAAGTAGGTGCTGCGCTCCAGCGAGAGCCCCCATGTCCAGATCAGCCAGGTCAGCAGCAGGCAGAAGCCGACCTGCAACGCGGCAATTTTCCACAGCAGGGGATGACGGCGCATCAGTGTCGTTCCGCGTCCACCAGGATGTAGCCCTGGCCGCGTACGGCCTGGATCTGCACCTGTTGCGCGCCGATGACGGCCAGCTTGCGGCGCAGGTTGCAGACGTGCACGTCCAATCCGCGGTCGAGTCGTGTGTAGGCCCGGTGCAGCACGCTCTGATAGAGGAAGCTCTTGCTCAGTGCTTCGCCGGCATGGGCGTTCAGCGTGGCCAGCAGGCGGTACTCGGAATGCGTAAGTCCTGCGTGTTCGCCGTTGCGCGAAACGTCCTGCAGCTCATCGTCGAACTGCAGCGAGCCCTGCGCAGGTGGCGCGACATGGGCCCGGTCCAGGTTGACCCGGCGCAGCAGGGCATCGATGCGCGCATCCAGCTCCGCCAGGCTGAAAGGCTTGGGCAGGTAATCGTCGGCACCTCGGGTAAAGCCGGTGATGCGGTCCTGCTCCGCACCGAGGGCGGACATCAGCATCACTGGCGTGGTGCGCGCGCTGCGCAGCGTATCCAGCAGCGAGAGGCCGTCGATGCCGGGCAGCATGATGTCCAGCAGGACCAGGTCGAAGTCGTTCTGGTGGACGGCCACCAGACCCTGGTCACCGTTGGCGCAGGTCGTGACAGCAAAACCGCGCTGACAGAAATGGCGTTCGAGGTCCAGGCGAAGACGGGAATCGTCTTCCACCAGCAAGAGCGAAGGGGACACGGCAGACCTTGGCGAGCGTTTCGTTGATGAGAATATTTAGCATTTGCAAATATCTCATCCCTGTCCGTCTGAAGGCAATGGCGATCTGCCTGTCTCCTGTCAGAAACAGCGTCAGACCCAGCGTCGCACCCGACCGCAGAAAGCATCGAACTCCGCACCGAACAGCTCGCGCAGTGCGCGTTCTTCAGGGCGGATCTGGAAGCGGCCGATGAACAGCACGAAGGCGGCCACGCCGATCACCGCCAGCGCTGAGCCAAGGAACACGCACCAGCCCAGCAGGATGATGGCGAAGCCCAGGTACATGGGGTTGCGCGTATGGCGATAGATGCCGGCGACCACCAGCGAGGAGGCGGACTCCGGCTTCAGCGGGTTGACCGTGGTGCGCGCGCGGCGAAACGACGCAACCCCCGCCAGGCATACCGCGACGCCGGCCAGAACGACCAGCAGTGCCAGCCACAGTCGGTTGCCCAGCGGCCCGATCGGACGCACCGCCAGCCACATCAGCACGGCAGTGATGATCGCCACCAGGGGCGGGGGAATGCGGTGCTCCAGCCAATCCATGCTCGGTCTCCGGGCCAGTGCGGCCATCTCCAGTGAGGTGCCAACACTAGCCCAGATCGCTGCCCTTAGCGCGGCCTGCGTACCGCCCGCACCTTGCCGCTGTTGCCGCCGCCACAGTAGAAACGCTCGCCGCCGTCGGCTTCGAGGCCGGAAACGTGAACGCCGTCGGGCATGTCCAGTTGCTCCAGAACTGCGCCGGACTGCGGGTCGATGCGGCGCAGCTCGCTGTAGGTCGCTTCCGGCTCCCAGGTGCCATGCCAGAGCTGGCCGTCGACCCAGGTCACGCCAGTGACGAAACGATTTGAATCAATCGTGCGCAGAACTTCGCCGGTTTCCGGGTCGATCTGGTGAATTTTCCGTGCGCGGTACTCGCCGACCCAGAGCGAGCCTTCCGCCCAGGCCATGCCGGAATCGCCGCCGTTGCCCGGCGCGGGGATGGTCGATAGCACCTTGCCGCTGGCCGGATCGATCTTCTGGATGCGGCTCTCTGCGATCTGGTACAGGTGCGTGCCATCGAACGCGGTGCCGGCGTGGGCGGGCACCTCGATGGAGCGCTCCAGGTGGCCGTCGTTCGGATCCAGGCTCTGCAGGCGCTCGCCGACGGCGAACCAGACACGCCGGCCATCGAAGGTCAGGCCGTGGACGGTGCTGACTCCGGGGAAGGGACCGTACTCCTGCAGTACCTGCGCCGGGGATTGCTTGTAGTGGGTGGTCATGGTGTAGCCCTGCACGTTGTGGGTAGGAGCCTTCAGCCTATTCAGGCGCCGAAGGGCGCGGGGAGTAACAAGGTCGTCGCGAATCCAGGCGCTGGCGGCAGCGTCCAGCGCCGCGCGCGGCCTTGTCCCAGTGCTTGCACCCGGCCGGCTTCGGCCAGGGCTTCGAGGGCGCGCTGCACGCTGCGCTGGCTGGTACCCAGCGCCAGTGCCAGGGCCGAGCTGGACCAGGCCTGGCCATCGCTGAGCAGCGCCAGCACGTCAGCGTTGGCATCCTCCAGCGGTGGCGCAAGGACTACCGGATTGGCGGCGACTAGCACGTAGCCACGAGGTGTCGACTCGATGCCCGCCAGGGATTGCAACAGGCGCCGCAGGCGGCCGATTTCCACCCGCAGGCGCGCGCGGTGGGTTTCGTCCGGGTGACGGGTGCGGAACACCCGGCCGATCAGCTCGGTGCGCGACACATCGTCCGGCCAGGCTTCGGCCAGCGCTCGGGCAAGGGCAAAGAGCACCGGGCGGCTGCCCAGCGACAGGCTGCCGATGCGGTTGCGGCAGGCATCCACCACCAGGGCATCGGAGCACAGCAGGCTTTCCACCTCATCCAGCGACAGCAGGCGAGCGGCGTGCCGGTCACTTCGTCGGGCGGCCGGTGCGTCGAGAATACGTGTCACCTGGTCGACCTCCGCTTGCAGGGCTGGAATGCCCGATGCCGTCGCCGCATCGGCAGCCTTGCGCAGCGCGGCCCGCGCCTCGCCCGCCTGCAATCGGCGAACGGCGATGCCGGAGGCGATCAGCCAGTGCACCGCGCACAGCGGCGCGGGCAGCGCGGTGGGCTCCAGCGAATCCAGCAACGTGCCAGCCTCATCGAGCTGGCCAATCAGCAACGCACGACGGATCAGCAGGTAGTGGGCATGGGCAGCATTGAGCGTATCACCGTGGGCTCGCAGCACCTGTGCGGCCCGCTCCAGCGGCTCGGTCGGCCAGTTCAGCTCGCGGCTGGCCAGCGCTACTTCCGCTTCGGCCACCCGGCAGCGAGCGCGCTCCATCGGCTCATGGGTGCCGAAGGCACGGACAGCCCGGTGCAGCAGGGTGCGCGCTCGGGGCAAATCGCCCAGTTGCGCCATGGCGATACCGCGCAAGGCCAGGGCCGGCGGATCCTCGCGCAGCGCCACCCGATTCAGCGCGCCCAGCGGGTCGCCCGCCGCCAGGGCACAGGCCGCCGCCGTGATCAGCGAATCCATGGAAATCCCGCCACCTTTGTCACTCCCGTCGCCATCGGCCCGCTGCCTAGTCTATGTCATGCCCACCGAGCCGCCGCTGGCGGAGGAGAACTGCCATGACTGCCCACCCCACAGGTACCCGCGAAGAATGGCTGGCCGCGCGACTGGAACTGCTGGCCGAGGAAAAGGCCCTGACCCGGCGCAGCGACGAATTGGCGCGCAAACGCCAGGCGCTGCCCTGGGTGCGGGTCGACACGGACTACCGGTTCGACACCGAGCAGGGCCCGGCCAGCCTTCAGGACCTGTTCGCCGGCCGCTCGCAACTGCTGGTCTACCACTTCATGTTCGGCCCGGACTACCGCGCCGGCTGCCCGTCCTGCTCGAACATTGCCGATGGCTTCGATGGCTACGCCACGCACCTGGCGAACCATGACGTGAGCCTGCTGGCGGTATCCCGCGCGCCGCTGGAGAAGCTGCTGGCCTACCGCCGACGCATGGGCTGGAGCTTCCCGTGGGCGTCGTCCCATGGCAGTGGCTTCAATTACGACTTCAACGTGTCCTTTACCGAGGCGCAGCAGCGCGGTGGGGAGGTCAACTACAACTTTCGCCGCGAAGGCCCCGCTGCAGGTCCTGCACCCGCGCCCGTGGTCGAAACCGCCGCCTGCTGCGGGACCGATGTGGCGACCTTCTCCCGTGACCTGCCGGGGATGAGCAGTTTCGTCCGCGAGGGTGATCGCATCTATCACTGCTATTCGACCTATGCCCGCGGTCTGGATGCCCTCTGGGGCCTGTTCCAGTGGCTTGACCGTGCACCGCGGGGGCGCAACGAGCAGGGTATGTGGTGGCGTCGGCACGACGAGTACTGAGGCTCACGCCGCCTTGCGGTAATCCGGCCGCAGCCTCGTCAGTAACGCCGCGGCCAGGTCCAGCGCGGAGCAGAGCAGGAAGTAGAGCAGGGCGACGAACAGGAAGACTTCCGTGGGATGCACCATCACCCGGTTGCTCACCTGGGTGGCGACGAAGGACAGCTCGCCGACCCCGATCACGTACGCCAGCGAGGTGTCCTTGATCAGCGAAACCCATTGATTGAGGAAGGACGGCAGCATGACCGGCAGCGCCTGCGGCAGAATCACCAGGGTGAGCACCTGCCAGGGGCGCAGGCCCAGCGCGCGGGCGGCATCCCACTGGCCCCTGGGCAGGCTTTCGATACCGGCGTGCACCGAGTGGGCCAGATAGGCTCCGCCGATCAGCGACAGCGCGCAGACCACGGTGCCGAGCGCCGGCACGTCGACATGGAAGACGATGGGCAGCAGGAAGTAGGTCCAGAAGATCAGCATCAGCACCGGGATCGCACGGAAGAAACCGAGGAACGCCACCAGCAGCAGACGCGGCTTGCCGCGCAGCACCGACAGCGCGATACCCAGCGCCAGGCCGATGATGGCCGAAACGAGGCCGGACGCCAGCGCGAGGATGAGGGTCAGCGCTGCGCCGCCCAGCGGGCCGTCCGGGTAGGCGCCGACGAGGAAGTAGGAGAGGTTGTCGTGGATGACGGAGAAGTCCATGTCAGGCTCCCTGGCGGTAGCGGCGGGTCTGCTGCAGGGCCTGGCCCAGCGCCTCGATCAGCGCGATGGCGCCGATGTACAGCAGGGTGGCGATGCCGAAGGCCTGGAAGGTCTTGAAGGTCTGCGTCTCCACCTGGCGCGAGGCGTAGGACAGCTCGGCCAGCCCGATAGCCATGGCCAGCGAGGAGTTCTTCAGCGCGTTCATGTACTGCCCCATCAGCGGCGGCAATGCGGTGCGCAGCGCCTGTGGCAGGATTACCCAGCGCCACACCTGGATCGGGCGAAGACCTAGTGCCATGCCGGCTTCGCGCTGTTGCGCGCTGACTGAGGCGATGCCGGCGCGGAACTCCTCGGCAATGAACGCCGTGGTGTAGAGCGTCAGGCCCCAGGCGGCGGCGAGGAATTCGAACGACGGCCACGCCAGCCAGCCCAGCTCATGGGGTGTGTTCAGCCAGAAGACGAAGTCCTCCGGCAACAGCGCCGGCACCCCGAAGTACCAGAAGAACAACTGCACCAGCAGCGGCGTATTGCGCAGCAGGGCGAGATAGGCGCGTGCCGGCCACGACAGCCAGCGCGACTTCGCTTGCCGGGCGATTGCCAGCGGTGCGCCGAGCAAGGTGGCGACAACGCAGCAGAACAGGGAAATGCCGAGGGTGAGCAGGAAGCCGTCGAGCAGCCAGCTCAGGTAGGTCGGGGCGAGCAGTTCGCCGAACATCGTGAGAGTCCAACATAAGTAGGAACGGCAACGCCCCACGGGTGTGGGGCGTGCGGTGGTGCGCTGGGTACCGCGGGGATCAGCTCTTGTCGCCGATCTTGTACAGGCGCGCCAGGGGCGTCTTGGTCGTCGGGCCGAACCAGGTGTCGTAGATGGCCTGGGCCTGGCCGCCGGCTTCCAGCTCCGTGAGGCTCTGGTTGACGAAGTCGGTCAGGGCCTTCTCGCCCTTGGGAATACCGACGCCGATCAGGTCATTGGAGATGGTGAAGGGCGGCACTTCGTACTTCTCCTTGTCCGGCACGTTGGCCAGCAGGCCGATCAGCTTCGGGCCGTCCTGGGTGATGGCCTGGACCTGGCCGTTGCGCAGAGCGGTGAAGGCGAAGGGAGTGTCGTCGTAGGCAATGACCTTGGCGCCGGGGAATTTCTCCCGCAGCACGCCTTCGTTGACCGTGCCCTTGTCGACGCCGACGCGCCACGTGTTCAGGTCTTCCGGCGATTTCAGGCTGCCCTTGCGGACGATGAACTGCTGCCCGGAGGAGAAGTAGGGGATGCTGAAATCCACCTGCTCGGCGCGCTCGGGCGTGATGGTGAAGTTGGCCAGCACCAGGTCGACCTTGTTCGCGGTCAGCAGCGGGATGCGGTTGGCCGGGTTGGTCGGCAGGACTTGCAGCTTGACGCCGAGCTTGTCGGCCAGGGCCTTGGCGTAATCCACGTCGAGGCCTTCGATCTGCTTGCTCTTGCCGTCGACGAAGCCGAACGGCGGGTTGCTGTCGAACGCGGCGACGCGCAGTACGCCGGCCTTTTTGATGTCGTCCAGGCGGTCGGCGTGGGCCAGTCCGGAAAGGACGGTCAGGGCGAGGGCGGTAACGGCAGTGAGTTTCTTCATGAACATCCAGCTCCTTCTCGGGCCCCGTTCGTGCGACGGGTTCCCGTGGTGATCGAGTGCGGGCCTTCGAGGGTGGGGAAAGGCCCGTTCCAGAGCGGCGGGGATGGCCCGCCGGCGAGGCCGAGTGTGGCAGCGCCGCGGTGACGCGGAGAAGGAATGAATTGGTCTAGCTAATAACTGGAAGAAATATAAAGTAACCGGTTAGATAACCATTTTGGTCATTTCACCGCGACAGTCCGGAGCAGCCCCGTAGGCGCGAGCCTGCTCGCGAATCGCATGGCACGGGGTTTGTTCGCGAGCAAGCTCGCTCCTGCGAAAAACAGAACGACGCGTCAGGGATTCCACCGCGCAGCGCTGATATCCACGGCGCGCGGCAGGATGCGCTCGGCGAGGAACAGGTCGGCCGTGCGCTGCTGCGCGGCAATGTCCGTGTCGCTCACCGGTTGAATGGGCGAGGCCGGGCGGTGCTTGAAGGTCTCCTCGATAACCGCCGGAGCCAGCCCGGTGACGCGCGCCATGATCGCCACGCTGCCGGGCTCGTCGCTGCGGGTCAGGGCCTCGGCCTCGTTGAGAGCGTTCAGCACCTGGTGAATGAACGCCGGGTTGGCGCCCGCGTATGCCCGGCTGGACAGGTAGAACGGCCCGCTCAGCCCGACCGCCGAACCATCCGCCAGCAAACGCGCGTGGCCGTCCAGCAGCAACGCCGAATACCACGGATCCCAGATCGCCCAGGCATCGACCCGGCCACTCTCGAACGCAGCGCGGGCATCGGCGGGGGTCAGGTACAGCGGCTGGATGTCCTTGAGGCTCAGGCCTTCCTTCTGCAGCAGACGCAGCAGCAGGTTGTGCGAGCTGGAGCCTTTCTGGAAGGCCACGCGCTTGCCCTTGAGCTCGGCGACGCTATGGATCGGGCTGTCCTTGGGCACCACCACGGTTTCCGCCTGCGGCTTGGGCGGTTCGACGCCGACGTAGAGCAGGTCGGCGCCGGCGGCCTGGGCGAAGATCGGCGGGATGTCGCCGGTGGAGCCCATGTCCAGGCTGCCGACGTTCAGCGCTTCGAGCATCTGCGGTCCGGCGGGGAATTCGATCCACTGGATGTTCGTCTGCGGGAAGCGCTTCTCCAGCAGGCCGTGCTCCTTGGCCAGCACCAGGCTGACCGAGGCCTTCTGGTAGCCAAGGCGCAGCTGCGCCGGGTCCTGCGCCTGGGCCGCGCCGGCTACGATCAGCAGCAGCCCGGCGAGCAGTCGATTGAACAGTCTCACAGCGTTAATCCTTCCAGTCGTGGGACGGTTTTTCCCAGAGGTTGATCCCGCCTTCCACGGCGTGGCGATCGATCTCCGCCAGCTCATCGGCGCTGAAGGAAAGGTTGTCCAGGGCGGCGACGTTCTCGACGATCTGCTCCGGCCGGCTGGCGCCGACCAGCGCAGAGGTCACGCGGGCATCGCGCAACACCCAGGCCAGCGCCAGTTGCGCCAGGCTCTGGCCACGTCGTTGGGCGATTTCGTTCAGTGCGCGAGCGCGGCGCAGGTTGTCCTCGGACAGGTGCTCCGGGCGCAGCGAGGCGCCGCCCGGCTGGTTGACCCGCGCATCGGCTGGTACGCCATTCAGGTATCGGTCGGTGAGGAGTCCCTGGGCCAGCGGAGTGAACGCGATGACGCCACTGCCCAGCTCGTCGGTGGTGGCCAGCAGGTCCTTTTCCACCCAGCGGTTGAACAGGTTGTAGGCCGGCTGGTGGATCAGCAGCGGCACCTTCCACTCTTTAAGCAGCGCGGCGAGTTCGGCGGTCTTGCCGGCGGAATAGGACGAGATGCCCACGTACAGTGCCTTGCCCTGCTGCACGGCGCTGGCCAGTGCGCCGGCGGTTTCCTCCAGCGGCGTGTCCGGGTCGAAGCGGTGCGAATAGAAGATGTCCACGTAGTCCACGCCCAGGCGCCCGAGACTCTGGTCGAGGCTGGAGAGCAGGTATTTGCGCGAGCTGCCGCCCTGGCCGTAGGGGCCGGGCCACATGTCCCAGCCGGCCTTGGTGGAAATCACCAGTTCGTCGCGGTAGGCGGCGAAGTCCTCGCGCAGCAGGCGACCGAAGTTGATCTCGGCGCTGCCGTAGGGCGGGCCGTAGTTGTTGGCCAGGTCGAAGTGGTTGATGCCCAGGTCGAAAGCGGTGCGCAGCAGGGCACGCTGGCGGTCCAGCGGCACGCTGTCGCCGAAGTTGTGCCACAGGCCCAGGGAGAGGGCAGGCAGCACCAGCCCGCTGCGGCCGACGCGGCGGTAAGGGACGCGCTGGTAACGGTCGGGGTGGGCGAGGTAGGTCATGGAATCTCCTTGGCAAACTGAAACGGACCGCAGAGGGGCGGCCCGTGAATCGTCAGATCGTGTAGCGATTGGCGGGGCGCTTGAGCCCGAGGTGGTCGCGCAGGGTGCTGCCGCTGTACTCGCGGCGGAACAGCCCGCGGCGCTGCAATTCCGGCACGATGTGGTTGGCCACGTCTTCCAGTCCGCCGGGCAGGTGCGGCACCAGCACGTTGAAGCCGTCGGCGGCGCCGCCTTCGAACCACGCCTGGAGCTCGTCGGCGATCTGCGTAGGCGTACCGATCAGGCTGTAGTGCCCGCGTCCGCCGGCGATGCGCCGGCCCAACTGGGCGAGGGTCAGGTTCTCGCGCCCGGCCAGCTCGGTGAGCAGCAACTGGCGGCTGCGCTGACCACTGTCGGTGAGCGGCAATTCGGGCAGCGGTCCGTCCAGCGGGTAAGCGGAGAGGTCGAAATTGCCCAGCATGCGCGACAGCAGCGCGACGCCGACCTGCGGCTCCACCAGCTCCTGGAACGCCTCGAACTTCTCCTGCGCCTCGGCCTGGCTCTGGCCGACCACCACGAACACCCCGGGCATGATGCGCAGGTCATCCGCGCTGCGGCCGAAGCGCGGCAGGCGGCCTTTCAGGTCGCTGTAGAAGTCGCGGGCGGCGGCCAGCGAGGTCTGCGCGGTGAACACCACCTCGGCGGTCTGCGCGGCCAGCTCGCGGCCGGTCTCGGAGCTGCCGGCCTGGACGATCACCGGGCGACCCTGGGGCGATCGCGCGACGTTCAACGGGCCCTGCACGCGGAAGTGCTCGCCCTCGTGGTTGAGCACGTGCAGCTTGGCCGGGTCGTAGTACTGGCCGCTGGCCTTGTCGCGGGTGAAGGCGTCGTCTTCCCAGCTGTCCCACAGGCCGGTGACCACGGCGTGGAATTCCCGTGCGCGGGCGTAGCGTTCGGCGTGACCGAAGTGTTCCTGGCGGTTGAAGTTCAGCGCCTCGGCCGCGGCGTCGGACGTCACCAGGTTCCAGCCGGCGCGGCCTTCGGAAATGTGATCGAGCGAGGCGAACTTGCGTGCCACGTGGTACGGCTCGTTGTAGCTGGTGGTCACGGTGCCGACCAGGCCGATGCGTTCGGTCACTGCCGCCAGCGCCGAGAGCAGGGTCAGCGGCTCGAAGTGGTCGGAGCGTGCCATGCGGCTGGCGATGTCGCCGGTGGGCGCGGCAACGCTGTCGGCAACGAAGAGTGCGTCGAACTTCGCCGCTTCGGCCACCTGCGCCAGGCGCTTGTAGAGGCGGAAGTCGAGGCCGCCGTTGGCCGGCACGTCCGGATGGCGCCACGCCGAGACGTGGTGACCGGTGGCCATGAGGAAGGCGCCAAGGGAAAGGGTGCGTGTCATGTCGGTTTTCCTGTGTGTCCGTCGGGTTGGACGCAAGGCGGCGTGGGTATTGTTGTCGGCGGCGCCGGGGCGAGCCGGCGCCGCTTGTTTCAGGCGATCAGAAGTCCTTGCGCAGCTCGACGCCGAAGTAGCGGCCGTCGTCGCGCGGCACCATGCGGTAGACGTAGCTGCCGCCGGTGGCCAGGAGGGGCGAATAGGACTTGTCGGTGAGGTTCTTGCCCAGCAGGGCGACGCGCCAGCCGTCGTTGTAGTCGGCCAGGGCGATGCTGGCGCCCCACAGGCCGTAGGCGCCCTGGATGGTGTCCGGGTTCTGGCTCAGGTCGTACTGCACCTTGTCCTGCCAGCTGTAGTCGGTGCCCAGTTCCACATCCAGGCCGTTGTCCAGCGGGATGCTGTAGTCGGCGCGCACATAGCTCTTCCAGTCCGGCGAGAAGGGCAGCGGCTTGCCATCGACGTTGCAGGTGGCAGCCGCGCCGGCCGGGCAGGCGAAGCTGTCGACGCGCGCCTTGGTGTAGGCGACGGCACCGGAGAACTTGAGCTGGCGCGTGGCCTGGTAGCTGAAGTCCAGCTCGGCGCCCTCGGTCTTCACCTTGCCGGCGTTGATCAGGCGGGTCACCACCTGGCCGGCGACGGTGTCGTAGAAGTTCGCCTGGTAGTTGTCGTAGACGGTGTGGAACACCGCGAGGTTGGCGGTCAGGCGGCTGTCCAGCGCGGTGGCCTTCAGGCCCGCTTCCCAGGAGTTGGAGGTCTCCGGCTTGAGCGCCTCGGTGTCGCGCGGCTGCATGTTGAAGAACACGTTGTAGGCCGGGCCCTTGTAGCCGCGCGAGTAGGTGAGGTAGCTGGTGAGCTGCTCGCTGAGGTCGTACTGCAGGCCCAGGCGGCCGGACCAGCCATCCTCGTCAGTGGAACCGGAGCTGGACGTGGACGGCTGGATACCGGTCACCGCCGTGGCCGAGGTAGAACGGCGGCGATGGTCGTATTCCAGGTTGTCGTGGGTGTAGCGAAGGCCGGCGATGCCACGGAAGTCGTCGGTGAAGTTCAGCGTGCTTTCGCCGAACACCGCGTAGGTGTCGCTGCGCGTGCTGTAGTCGGCCACACCGGTGTTCTGCGCGGTGGTGGACGTCACCACGCGGCGATAGGTCTCGTCGTCCGTGGCATGCATGTAGTAGAGCCCGCCGACGTATTCCAGGAACTCGCCCTTGGGCGAGGCCAGGCGCAGTTCCTGGGAGTACTGGTCGTAGTTCAGCTCGCCCTTGTCGTGGGAGCTGGGGATGCTCGCGGTGACCTGCGAGAGGCGGTCGCCATCCTGCCACTGGGTGTTGTCCCAGCCGCGCCAGGCACTGATGGAGGTCAGGGTATAGTCGCCCAGGTTCCAGTCCAGCTGCGCCGACAGGCCCTTGTTGGTGTCGTCGACGTGTGTGCGGTAGTCGCTGTTGATCTTGCGGTTGTCGCTGTCCGCCGTGACCGGGCGCAGCGCGTTGGCGAACGCTGCGCTGGAGGTACTGGTGATGACGCCGCTGGGGCCGTCGTCGTTGCCCTTCATGTAGTCGGCGATCAGGGTGACCTTGAGGTCGTCGTTCGGGGTGACCTCGAACTTCGTGCGTGCGCCGGCGCGGTTGTAGCCATTCACTTCGTGGCCGTTGTAGACGTTGTCCACGTTGCCGTCGTAGCTGCCCACCAGGGTGGTGACGCTGGCCTTGAGCTTGCCGGGAACCAGCGTGCCGCCGATGCCGAAGCGGGTGCGGTTCTCGTTGCCACCGCCGAAGTGCGAGTAGTCGATGTAGCCGGTGGTTTCATCCGGCACCTCGCGGGTGACCACGTTGAGTACGCCGGCCGAGGCGTTCTTGCCGAACAGGGTGCCTTGCGGTCCGCGCAGCACCTCGATGCGCTCGACGTCGAGCAGGTCCAGGGTTGCCTGGCCCGGACGTCCGAGCACCACGCCGTCGATGACGGTGGAAACGCTCGGTTCGACGCCGGGGGAGGTGGAGATGGTGCCCACGCCGCGGACGAACAACGAGGTGTCCTTGTTCGAGGCGCCGGTGCGGAAGTTCAGGGTCGGCACCTGCTGGACGATGCTCGACACGTTGTTGCGGTTGTCGCGCTCCAGTTGTTCGCCATCCACCACCGAGACGGCCACCGGCACCTTCTGCAGCGATTCCTCGCGGCGGGTGGCGGTGACGGTCACGGCTTTGAGTGTCGGTGCCGAGTCAGCGGACTGGCTGTTGCCGCTGGTGGCGTCGGCGGCCTGCGCGCTGCAGGCCAGTGCGCCGATCACGCTGGCGATACCCAGGGCCAGCGCGCTGCGCCGGCCCGTGAATTGTGGACGGCCGAGCGTCCCCCGATCGTGCGATTGCATAGCCACTCCTTCATGCCCTGGTCCGCCCTCGGGTCTCGTTGCCGGGGCGCCTTTTATCTGCGGGACTGTCACGAGCGCTCGCTCGTGCGAGTGGCGTATCGGTGCGGACAGTCTGTGTTGTTAGCGCTAACATCGGCGAGTATCCTGAATCGCCTGATAGACCGTCAAATAATTAAAAATTAAGTTTATATTCCTGAAATAACAGATCGACAGAACTGCAGGAGAGCCACCTTGGCCAACCCGACACCCCGCAAGCGCCGTGGCGCAGGACGCGTGACGCTGACCGCCGTTGCCGAGCGTGCGGGCGTTTCCGCCATCAGCGTGTCGCGCTACTTCAACCAGCCGGCGCAGCTGTCGGACGATCTGCGCGAGCGTATCGGCGCCGCCGTTGACGAACTGGGATATGTGCCCAACCAGGTGGCCGGCGGGCTGGCGTCGGCGCGCGGCAGGGTCGTGGGGATGGTAGTGCCGAACATTTCCGGGCCGATCTTCGCCGACACTATCCAGGCCTTCAGCGACACCCTGGCCGCCCACGGTTACCAGCTATTGCTGGCTTCCAGTTACTTCTCCGAGGACAAGGAAGAAAGCGCCGTGCGCGCCTTCCTTGGCTGGAACCCGGCGGCGCTGGTGCTCACCAGCCACTTCCACACCGCTGCGACCGAGAAGCTGATTGCGGGTGCGGACATGCCGGTGGTGGAGGTCTGGGACTACCAGCCCGAGCGCGCGCCGATCCAGGTCGGCTTCTCCCACTACCAGGTCGGCGTCGATGCGGTGCGTCACCTGCACCGCAAGGGCTATCGGCGTATCGCCTTCGTGCAGAACAGTGCACCCGGCGACTTCAGCGCCCTGGATCGCCGCGATGGCTACGCCGATACCCTGCGCGAGCTGGGCGGCGAGCCGTGGATGTTCGTCCCCACCGAAAGCGCACCGTTCGAAGCTGGGCGGCAGGCCATGGAGGCGCTGATGGCGCGTGGCGCGCAGCGGCCGGAGGCAATCATCTTCGCCAATGACAACCTGGCCGCCGGCGGGCTGCTCGCCGGCCAGCGCGCCGGCCTGAAGATTCCCCAGGATTGCGCGGTGCTGGGCTTCGGCGACTACCCCTTCGCGCCGATGCTGCTGCCCAGCCTGTCCACCATCAAGCCGCCGGCCCGCGAGATCGGCGAGATCGCCGCGCTGCGGGTGTTGCAGTCGATCGGCGTGGTGACGCTGGAGGGGGCGGTGGAGCGGCTGAACCTGCTCGATTGCCGGGTGCTGGAGCGCGAGAGCGGCTGAGGAGCGCAGCCGGCGTATCTGGACACCGTCTGCCCTGTTGACGGATCGCGGGCTTTGCCCAGCATCGCGGCAATGGCCTGACAGACGATTGCTCCTACAGGGCGCGGTTATTTTGCCAGCAGGTCGATCACTTCCTGGTCGCTCAGTTGGTGGAAATCCCGGTAGTGATCACCTACCGCGCGAAACGGCGACGGCGTATCCAGGCAGATCAGCGCATCCACCTCGTAGCGCAGCTTCTGCACGGTTTCCGCCGGGCCCACCGGCACAGCCAGCACTACCTTGTGCGGGTGGTGCGCGCGCAGGCACTTGAGGGCGGCGCGCATGCTGCTGCCGGTGGCGAGGCCGTCATCGACAACAATCAGGTCACGATCCTCCAGCTGCGCCGGCGCCTTCACGCCGCGATAGAGCACCCGGCGGCGCTCCAGTTCGCGGAGCTGCTCCAGCACCTGTTGCTCGAACCATTCCGGCGGGGGATCGAAGCGCTCGAGCATCTGCTCGTCCACCACCCAGTTCGGCTCCGGGCCGTCGACGATGGCGCCCAGGGCAAGCTCCTCGTTGCCCGGCGCGCCGATCTTGCGGACCAGCAGTACGTCCAGCGGGGCACCGAGGGCACGGGCGATTTCCTTGCCGACCGGCACGCCGCCACGGGGCAGGGCGAGCACCAGCGGATTCTCCAGCGACATGTCACGCAGGACCATCGCCAGTGCCACGCCGGCATGACGACGGTTGGTGTATTGCACTGAGGGCATCTGAATCTCCTTTCGCGAGTCACAGCAGCGTGTCCTGGGTGAAGGGCCGCTCGCGGATGCGTTCCGAATTTCAGGGTAGACGGACCTCGCGGGGCCTGCGACCTGCGGGAAACCGATTGCACCCTCCCGGACTGGCTCTGCCGGGCGCGCGCAGGTCTGCCGTGGGGTGAGAGCCGCCACCCTATCGAAGGTTCAGCTGTTACGCGCGAACGGTCGTCGACGGCCCGCGTCCGGCGTTCAGGTTGAACGTCGGCACGCAGCGCCACTCCCACAGGTAAGTCCTCCCAGAAGAGACGCCGATGAATACCCACGTCACCCGGCTCGCCGCACCACGCGAGATCTCCGCCCAGCGCACCGTCACCTGGCACCTGACGCTGTTCATCCTGATCCTGATCGGGGCGCTCGGGGTAAGCGGGGCGGTGATGGGGCACATCGCTGCAGTGCAGGACGAGATGGCCCGTGAGCAAACCCGTTTCTATGCCGGCAAGGCGCTGCAGAATCGGATCGCGGCCTCCGAATCGCTGATCAGGACCTACGCCTTCTGGAACGACGCCTACCGCTATCTCGGGCCGCCGCTCAATGCCGACTGGGCCTACCGCGAGGACAACGTTGGCCCGCTGCTCTACACCGCCAATGAATACGAGATGGTCTGCGTGCTCAACCAGGCTGGCGAGGAATACGTGATGCGGGACGGACGGCTGACGCGCAGTCACTGCACCGGCGAGATGCCGATCAATCTCGACGAACTGCGCGACGCAGCCACGGTGGCTGCGCGCCGTGATTCGGTGGTAACGCGTTACGTGACCCTGGGCGATCGACCCGCCATCGCCACGGCTGCACTGGTCCGGCCAACCCATGCGAATCCGCCACTGGACGGGCCGCTGATGATCTTTGTCGACCGACTCACGCCTGCGAAGCTGCAGACGATGGCGCGGGATTTCGGCCTGGACGGATTGCAGGTGCGCGCCGACGACGTCCGGGTCAGTGACGGCAGCGCCGTCGACCTGGGCGACTCCGGCTTCGAGCTCAACTGGCGCACGCCCACACCCGGTAGCGACATGTTGCATCGGCTGCTGGGCGCCTGGGGCGCCGTGGTGGTGCTGGTGTTGGTTTTCCTGGCGTGGCTGGTCCGCGCCTCGCTGGCCAATGCGCGCGTGGTGGATCACTACCAGCACAGCCTGAAGAGCAGCAACCTGGCGCTGGAAACCAGCGAGCAACGCTTCAAGGCCATCGCCGAGGCCAGCTCGGACTGGATCTGGGAGACCGACGAGACGTTCCGCCTGACCTACCTCTCGGCACGCTTCGAAACGCTGACCGGCTATCCCATCGCCGAGTGGATCGGCCGGCGCATCGACGACCTGATCACCTGCGACACCACCAGCCTGATCGCCTGGCTGGAGAAAATTCCCCAGGAAGGCCACTCCACCACGCTGACCTGTGGTTTCCGCGACGCGCGCGGTCTGCGGCGCATCTGCAAGTTCACCGCCTCCGGTGCGGGCGGGCGCGGCTACCGCGGCACCAGCGCGGATATCACCCATGAAGTCGAAGCCCATGCGCGCATCCAGCACCTGTCGCTGCACGACGCGCTGACCGGGCTGCCCAACCGCAGCAAGCTCGCCAGCTTCATGGACGATCTGCTGGGCAGCGATCGGGAGCAGCAGGTGGCGGTGCTGATGCTCGACCTGGACCGTTTCAAGCCGATCAACGACACCCTCGGCCATCCCGCCGGGGACGCCGTGCTGCAGATCGTCGCCGAGCGCCTGCGCGAATCGATCCGCGGCGAAGACCTGGTGGCACGCCTGGGGGGCGACGAGTTCGTCATCGTCGACAGCCAGTCCCACGGTCGCGAAGACGCCGAGGCGTTTTGCCGGCGACTGGTGGCGATCATCAACCAGCCCATCGACTATGCCGGCAACCTGCTGCATGTCGGCACCAGCATCGGCATCGTGCTGTCGGGCGACGCCCAGGGAGATGCGCAGAATCTCCTGCGCTGCGCCGATGTGGCGATGTACGAGGCCAAAACTGCCGGACGCAACGCGTGGCGCTTCTATTCCGAGACCATGGACCAGCAGCTCAAGGCGCGAAAACGCAGCGAAACCGAACTGCGTCAAGCCCTGCGCCAGGGCGAGCTGGAGCTGTACTACCAGCCGCGCTACCGCATCGGTGACCTGGCCATCGTGTCTGCCGAGGCACTGCTGCGCTGGAACCACCCCACACGCGGGCTGGTGGGGCCGGAGGAGTTCATCAGGCTGGCGGAGGAGAGCGACCTGATCGTCGACATCGGCGCCTGGGTACTGCGCGAGGCCTGCTGCGAGGCCGCTGGCTGGCCGGGGGCGATGCAGGTCTCGGTGAACATCTCGCCCAGCCAGTTCGCCCACGCCGATATCGTTGGCCAGGTGCAGCAGGCGCTGGTGGAGTCCGGCCTGGCAGCCGAGCGCCTGGAACTGGAGGTGACCGAGAACACCATGCTGGGCGATGTCGAATGCGCGCTGCAGATCATGCAAGCGCTCAAGGACCTGGGTGTGAAACTGAACATGGATGATTTCGGTACCGGCTATTCGTCCCTGGGTTACCTGCGTTCGTATCCGTTCGACAGCATCAAGATCGACCGCCGCTTCGTCGCCACCCTCGACACGACCGGCCGTGATCGATCGATCGTGCAGGCCATCATCGGCCTGGGCAAGGCGCTGAACCTTGCAGTGACCGCCGAGGGCGTGGAAACCGAAGGCCAGCTGCGCATCCTCGAAGACGAGCAGTGTGGCGAGGTGCAGGGCTTTCTGTTCAGCGAGGCAGTGGACCGGAACAGCCTGGCGCGCCTCATGGAGGGCGCGCGAAACGCGGCGCAATAGTGCGAGGAGTGTGGGGGCTGGTCAAACGGCGAGGCAAAAAGAAGGCCCCGTCGGAGTGGGGCCAGGGGAAACACTGGGAAGTGTTCTTACCCTAACAGCCTGAGCCTTGCTGCCAAGCAACGTGTAGCGATAGGCCGTTTCGGTTGAGGGCATATGCGGTGCGAGCGATGCTGCGCCGGCTGGGGCGGTTCGGGCAATTTGCACCGTGTGGCGAGCGCAATCGGGCAGCCTGCTAGTGGCGTTGCGCGATCATCGTGCTTGGCAATGGCTCTGCGACGGTCTTCTGGGCGTCAGCACCCTGCCGGCCTGTAACTTGCTGCATTCCCTGCCTCGACAAGGGAGGTGCACGACATGCAAACACTCGACAACACGATGGTGCTGGTCCTCGAGGAAGCGCCCGAACAACTCCAGCGTCTGGAGGATCATCTGCTCGGCCAGGGACACGCGGTGCTCAGCGCCCTCAGCGAGGAAGAGGCCATCGAGCACCTGGTGTCGTCCTCGGTCATCGACCTGTTCCTGATCGATGAGCAACTCACCGGTCCGCTGACCGGCGCGGCGCTGATCGAAGCTTGCCTGCCGATGCGTCCGCGCATGCGCGTGCTGGTGCTGTCGCCCTGGGCAGAGAAGGGCGAGGAGGGCGGGCCTTATCCGGTGCTGCCCAAGTCGGCGGATCTGAGTGAGCTCGACGGTGCCATCCAGCGCACCCTGCGCAATCCGCCAGTACAGCCCTGGCTGCTGAGCTGAGTCGGCGGGAGCGGTATTTTTCGCTGCCGTCACCGCATCCGGCTTCGGACTCCGGTTTCGGGCCAACGGCGAAACCTGTGCCTATAGTTGCCCCTGCCCATTTCATTTCCTGCCCACCCGGGAGAGATCGCCATGCACGCGTACCTGATTCGCTACCGCCGCGACGGCAAAGCCATGAGCACTGTGCTGCTGCAGGAAAGCCTGAACCGCGAGCAGGCGCAGAAGTTTGTCCGCGCCCTGCATGGCCCTGTCGGGCACGATTCGCGCTCGGATATCCAGGTGAGCGAAGTCGTTTGCACCCTGTAGCGGACAGGCTTTCGCGACACCCGCAGTCCCCATGACAAACGGCGCCGATACTTCGGCGCCGTTTTCGTTTGTGCCAGCCCTGTCAGTCAGTGGCCAGCGTGACTGCGCTGACCACCCTTGCGACCCGCGTCGGATGCCCGTGCCGGGTCGTTCTTGAAGTTGCCGCCGCTGTGCTGGCCGCCTTTTCGGCCTGCTTCGGACGCACGTTGCGGGTCTTCCGCGAAATTGCCTTTACCGCCTCTGTGTTCGGCCATGGTGCTTGCTCCTGGGTAATTGAATGGACGAATGCGGGGCATTCCCTTCATCCGAAAGAATTCACCAGGGGCTGTTCGACTCTTTTTTATAACGATGGGGGATTGCGGTCGCGGATCGGGGTTATATGTAAAGCCGATACCGTTGGTCCGGGTTATTAAATTGGCAGGCGAGCAAGAAGGGTCGACCGTCGCTGTGCAAGCGGCTAATTCGCGGAGGGTTTTATTCGGCAGGTAACGCAGCGGGGAAAAACGATGGCCTCGGGCCACGGTTTCATTTCCTCGCTGAGCCCTCAGGATGAAGCCATACACGCAGGAGAAGCCGATGAACCCGCCCAGTTGCCAGAACGTGGCAGATCTCCTTCACCGGAGTTACCCATCGTTCACGTTCACCTGCGACCGCCAGGACGACGGCCGTTACCTGATCAGCCTGCAGGGCTGCGACGCGTCGATCCCGCGGACCAACGTGATTGGCATCCACGGTGACGAACTGCGTACCGACCAGCAGGTCAGGAGCCTGGGGATGGAGCTGATCTGCGGCCTGATGTGAACGGACTCAGACCACCCGCTTGCGCAGCCGGGCGATCAGCTTCTGGCGCTGCTCCGCGTCGGACTCCCAGACCTTGCCGTCCAGCGCGTGGCAGATCAGCCAGATTTCCTCGTTGTTGAGCATCACCGCACCGCCGCCGGATTCGGCCCGGCGCTTGCGATAGGCCGCCTGTTTCTCGGCATTGGACATGGCGCCTTCCTTGCGCGGGCGACCTTTGCGCGGTGCTTCGAAGGCGTCGCGGGTGGCTCTGTCCTTGGCGTCTTTCATGGCGGGCTCCTTGTTGTTTGCGTAACGCGTTACCGTAAAGAGATCGGTCGAAAGGTAACGCGTTACCAAATCATAGCCGTTCCGGCAGGCCGCGCCAATCGTCGGTTGGCGAGGTGTGAAGGACAAAACGAAGCTATTCCTGCTATGCCCACCTATCAGCAATGGAGGCTGACGTGGAACGACTGCGAAAGGTACTGATGGCTTCGGCTTTCAATGAAACCTATGTCGTCCAGGTATTGCGCGAAGCCGCACTCCGGGCCACCTCGGTCGACACGGCAGCAGCACTGCTGGCGGCCGCGCAGTTGCTGGAGCGGGACGCCGAAACCCTGCTGCACGCGGCCCACCGGATCGACCTTGTCCTGCACCATGCGCCGGCCGACGGCGGCACGATCTCCCTGGTGGTGATGGACTGACTCCTGGGGCGGCCGCCCCGATGCTCCGTGATTTTGGCGGAACTGAGAAAGCTCCCGGCCAGTCATTGCTTGAAGCACAGGCATGAACGGGAGGCGTCATGGGGGGCGAGTCGTCGGAAAAGCGTTACCACGTCCGTTTTGTAAAGGAAGGTCGGGCGTTCGAGTTCGAGGCCACGGACGATGCGATGAGCGAGGCGCGCGCCTGGTGCTATGTCGCTCGCTACCTGCAGATTCCCATCATGGACCTGCGCGGCTTTCAGAAGCGCTACCACACCATCCGGCGAAACGTTGAAGCACACAACGTGCGGGATGTGTCCTTCGAGGCGGCAGAGCGCAGCGAGTGAGGCGTCTCGCCGCCAGTTCACAACGCCCACGTCGATCCTCGCTCGAGGCTGCAAAAGGCTGTCGCGCACTTCATCCCTGCCGCCCTGGCGCGCCATTCCCGCCCGTCGCACATCTGCAACTCGGTCGCGTGACGGGATTCGAATATTCATGCTCTTCACTGCAATCCAGGAGGTATTCATGACTGTCTGGGTGATCAGCTACCAGAAGGACAACAACACCAGCACTGTCGAGATGACGCAGGGCACGCAGCCGACCATCGAGGAGGCCACGGCCTTTCTTCGGGAGTGGGTGAAGCAGAATTTGCCGGCCGGCGAATACGGCGCTGCGCGAGATGCACAGGGCGACGCGGCTACCAACGAACTGCTGCGCCGCTATGGCATCACCCTCAGCGGCATTGCCAGGAGATGAGGCGGTCGCTCGACTCGCGAGCACCGCAGTTTGATCCCCTGACGTGACGAGCCCTCAGCGTCAGGAGGAGGTCGGTACCAGGTGGAACAGTGCACGGCCATCCAGCCATCGGGCGCGACCTTCGGCGTCGATTTCGCCGATGCACTCGCCCAGGTCCTGGCCGTTCAGTTCGATGAACAGGTGGTTGGCGTAGACGCGAAAACGATCCGGGCTGCTCTGCAGTTCGACCCGGCCATTGCGCAGCACGCCGACTCGCTTGCCGACGCCGCCGGGGGTGAACAGCTCATAGATTCCCTTGCTGTAGATCGGGGTCACGTAACCTCCGTGTCAACGCGCGAAAACCCGAATAAAGCATAGAATGATGGCATTTGAATATCACTTGCCACCGCTTGATATGCCGACCATTCGCGGCAGTGATCTGGATATGAACACCGGCTGACGTGCTGGTTCGCCGTCAGGCTTTCGATGAGGCGGGGAGGGAGAGCGAAGCAGTGGGGCGGCAGTAGCGCCGGGCGGTCGCTGGTGTGCGCGAGAGGAGGGCGTCAGCCCTGCGCCAAGCCCTGGGATGCCCCGCCCGGCTTGGGCGGGGCGCTGGCTATCAGGCGGCTGCTTCCTTTTGCGCGTCACGGCCAGCGCGCACGTCGAACGCGCCGCCGGTCAATACGCCGTCCACCGTCACGCGGCCTTTGCCCGGCAGTAGCGGGAATACCAGTTCGGCGAATCGGTACGCTTCTTCCAGGTGCGGATAGCCCGACAGCACAAAGCTGTCGACGCCCAGCGCGGCATATTCCAGCAGGCGCGCGGCCACGGTTTCCGCATCGCCGACCAGCGCGGTGCCCGCGCCGCCACGCACCAGGCCGACACCGGCCCAGAGGTTGGGCGCCACTTCCAGCTTGTTGCGGTCACCGCCGTGCAGCGCGGCCATGCGCTGCTGGCCGACCGAATCCATCTTCGCGTAGTTGGATTGCGCGGCGGCGATGGTGGCGTCGTCCAGGTGGCTGATCAGTTCGTCGGCGGCAGCCCAGGCCTTCTCGCTGGTTTCGCGGACGATCACGTGCAGGCGCACGCCGAAACGCACGGTGCGACCCTGTCGAGCGGCGCGCTCGCGCACGTCGGCAATCTTCTCGGCCACCGCCGCCGGCGGTTCACCCCAGGTCAGGTAGGCATCCACATGCTTGGCGGCCAGTTCATGGGCGGCAGGAGAGGAACCGCCGAAATACAGCGGCGGGTAAGGCTTCTGTACGGGCGGGAAGAAGTTCTGTGCGCCATTGACTTTCAGGTGCTTGCCTTCGTAGTCCACGGTTTCGCCTGACAGCAGGCGGCGCCAGATGGTCAGGAACTCGTCGGAAGCGGTGTAGCGTTCGTCATGGCTGAGGAAGACGCCGTCAGCCTCCAGCTCGGTGCTGTCGCCACCAGACACGACGTTGAGCAACAGGCGTCCGCCACTGGCCTGGTCCAGGGTCGCGGCCTGGCGTGCCGAGGCGGTGGGGTTGCCCAGCGATGTGCGCAGCGCCACCAGCAGTTTGATGCGCCGGGTGACCGGTACCAGGCTGGCGGCGGTGACCCAGGGGTCCAGGCAGCTGCTGCCGGTGGGAATCAGCAAGCCGTCGTAGCCGAGCTGGTCGGCAGCCACGGCGATCTGCCGCATGTACTCGTTGGTTGCCGGGCGGCCACTGCCGGAATGGCCCAGGTAGCGGGTATCGCCGGAAGTGGGCAGGAACCAGAAAATATCCAGACTCATTAGGGTGTCCTCGTTGCCATCGTCGAAGTGGGGCGTCGCCCCGTCGGTGCACGCGTGGCAAGTCTTCATTGGAATGCGGCCACGGCAGCCGGCACGGTTCGTGCGCTCTGCTCAGACAGAAGGGAAATCACGGCTGCGCTGTGGGTCCTGCCTGGCAGCAAGGCCTGTGCCAGAGCTGCAGGCTACGGATTACGCGGGTTTCGGCGTTGGCGAGGTGTTGCTGTGGAGACACTGCTGTTGATTCGCTGTTGCCTGGGCAACACTGCGTACTACCAAAAAGGCATTAGGTTATGCCTTCCGGCGATTTGTCCTGCGCTGTAGGACCGATCAGGATAAGCAACCGTGATTGAATGCCCGTCTTACGAAGGAACACTGCAAGCGATGAATGACGCCAACCGACTGAATGAGAATGGCCCGGTGAATTGGCAACTGGCGAAGATCGTCGAGGACCTGCGTGGCGCGCGCAATGAATGGCGCTCGCGCACCGGGCGCCACCCGGAGCAGGGTGGTCGCGAACTGCCGTCGCGCCACTCCATCGAGGAAGTCGTCGAGCGGCTGGCGAGCGCGCTGTTCCCCATGCGCCTGGGCCCGAACGACCTGCGCGAGGAAAGTGAAGACTTCTTCGTCGGCCACACCCTGGACGCCGCGCTCAATGCGCTGCTGGTCCAGGCGCGCCTGGAACTGCGCTACAGCGCCCGGCAGCGCGGCGACGTGGTCGACAGCCGGATCGACGAGCATGCCGTGGTGCTGGTGCGCGACTTCGCCCGTGCGCTGCCGGAAATGCGCCGGCTGCTGGATGCCGACGTACTCGCGGCCTACCAGGGCGACCCGGCCGCGCGCAGCGTGGACGAAGTCCTGCTGTGCTATCCGGGCGTGGTGGCGATCATTCACCATCGCCTCGCGCACCACCTGTACAACGCCGGCCTGCCGCTGCTGGCGCGGATCATCTCGGAGCTGGCGCACTCGGCCACCGGTATCGACATCCACCCCGGCGCGCAAATCGGCAGCAGCTTCTTCATCGATCACGGCACCGGCGTGGTGATCGGCGAAACCGCGATCATCGGCAAGCAGGTGCGCATCTACCAGGCCGTCACCCTGGGCGCGAAGCGTTTCACTTCCGACGAGACCGGCCAGTTGCACAAGGGCGAGCCGCGCCACCCGATCGTCGAGGACGACGTGGTGATCTATGCCGGTGCCACCATTCTCGGACGCGTCACCATCGGCAAGGGTTCCACCATCGGCGGTAACGTCTGGCTGACCCGCAGCGTGCCGCCGGGCAGCCAGGTGAGCCAGGCCAGCCTGCAGCACGACGAAAGCCGCTGCGGCAAGGACTGACACCTCAGAGGTTGGCGACGCCGCCGTCCACCAGCAGTTCGCTGCCGATCATGAAGGCCGACTCGTCCGACGCCAGGAAGACTGCGGCCTGGGCCAGTTCCCAGGTGCTGCCCAGGCGGCCGATCGGGACCAGTTCGCGAATCTGCTGGCGCATTGCGGCCTGCTGCTCCGGCGGTAGGCCGAGCTTGCCCAGCGCGGGCGTTTCGGTCGGCCCCGGGCTCAGGCCGTTGACACGGATGCCGCGCCCGGCGAGCTCGCCGGACAGAGTCCTGGCCAGCGACAGCAATCCCGCCTTGCTTGCTGCGTAGGCGCTGCTTTGCGGCAACCCGATGTGTGCGCTGGTGGAGCCGCAGAGGATCACCGACGCGGGGTTGGCCAGTAGCGGCAGCAATGCCTGGATGAGGAAGAACGGTCCCTTCAAGTTGACCGCCATCAACTGGTTCCAGGTGCTTTCGTCCCAGTCCTCCAACGGGCGGTGAGTCACGTCGCCGGCATTGGCGAACAGTATGTCCAGACGCGGCCAGCGGCCTTGCAGCTGCTCTGCCAGTTGGCGTTGCGCGGCGATGTCGCCGGCGTCGCTGCGCAGGGTCAGGACGGCCTCGCCGAAGGCCTGCTGCACCTGATCCAGTGTCGCCGCATCCCGGCCGGTGACAGCGACCCGCGCGCCTTCCGCGATGAACTGGCGGACGGTTTCCAGTCCGATACCGCTGGTGCCGCCGGTGATCAGTGCGTACTTGCCCTGCAGGCGATTCATGCTTCAACTCCTCGGTGAGATGGCTTGCAGGCCAGTATTTTCGCAATGGTATCCTTTGCATAGTAGGCACCAACTGGATACCAAGGGAGCTCGAGGGTCGCCATGAATAACGACGCGCCGTTGCCGGCTGAAGAAAATGATTGCCCCATGCTGCGCTTCGTCAGCCTGATCTCCGGCAAGTGGGCGATCCCGATTCTCTACCGGCTCATCGTCACCGACACACCGATCCGCTTCAGCGAGCTGCAACGCGCGGTTGCGCCGATCACCCAGAAAGAGCTGACCCGCCAGCTGCGCCTGTTCGAACAGCGCGGTCTGGTGGCACGCAAGGTCTTCGCCGAAGTGCCGCCACGGGTGGAATACCGCATTACACCCCTGGGCGTGACGCTGCGCCCGACCCTGGATTCCCTGGCGGGATGGATGTGCAGCCACGGTCGGCAGCTGAAGGGCGAATGAGCGGAGCGGGGGAGTTGACAGCTCCCTCATTCCTTCAGCAGTATCCGTCAGACATTTCGTGCAACGGCATTTCCATGTTCTCCATCTTCAACCACTCGCTTTCCGCTTCGGGCTTCCTTGCCCGGGCATGCGCGTGCGTTGTCGTTGCCAAGAAATCGAAGAAACAGTCGCTCATTTGACCGGGGCGCTGTCCCGTCAGATGGGCTGACAGGACACAAGGCGCAAGGTCGAACCTCCCCCGCTTGATTCCCGCATCCCTCCCTGACGGCGACCCGACGGTCAGCCAACTGGAGTTTTTGCATGTCGAATTTTCGTGGGATCTGGGTGGCGCTGGTCACTCCCTTTCGTGATGGCGCAGTCGATTTCCCGGCGCTGCAGGGGCTGGTGGGGCAACTGCTGGAGCAGGGTGTCGCCGGTCTCGTGGTCTGTGGCACCACGGGCGAGGCCGCCGCGCTCAGCCATGACGAGCAGCTCGAAGTGCTCGACGCCGTGCTGCAGTGGGCGGCGCCGCAACAGGTGATCATGGGCCTGGCGGGCAACAACCAGCGCGAGTTGCTGGCCTTCCTGGAGGACATCCAGCGCCGTCCGGTGGCGGGCGTGCTGGTGCCGGCGCCTTACTACATCCGTCCATCCCAGGCGGGGCTGGAAGCCTTCTTCCGCACCGTGGCCGACGCTGCCCGCGTACCGCTGGTGCTCTACGACATTCCCTACCGTACCGGCGTGCGCATCGAGCGCGAGACGCTGCGCCGTATCGTGCGCCATCCGAACATCGTGGCGATCAAGGATTGCGCGGGCGATGTGGAGACCACCCTGGCGCTGATCGCCGATGGCCAGGTGGACGTGCTCACCGGGGAAGACCTGCAGATCTTCGCCAACCTGTGTCTGGGGGGCGCAGGAGCGATCTCGGCGTCATCCCATGTTCGCGCCGATCTGTACGTGCGGTTGTTCCAGCAGATGGAGGAGGGCGACGTGAACGCTGCGCGCCGTACGTTCTACCGCCTGCTGCCGTGGATGCAGGCCGCTTTTGCCGAGCCGAATCCGGCCGCCGTTAAAGGCGCGCTCGCGCTGCAGGGCTGGATCGCCAACGAGGTGCGCGAGCCGATGCAGGCCTGCACGCCGACCACCCTGGAGCGGCTCAAGGGTGTCCTGGCGGAACTGGACGACTAGGCGACGCGGACATTCGCGACGGTCCCGTCGAGCGCTTCCAGCGGTTCCGGAGCGAATGTCTGTAGCGGTTTATGTACAGAAAAAACCACGCACCCCGTCTGGCAACGCGTTACCTAAAATCACTGTGATACGGGCAGCGCGTGACGCAAGTACCAGTACCTTCGTTCCGAAAATGACGCCTAAAGCCCTATGTAACGGACATTTGATGGATTCTGAGATTGTCTGACAACTTTAAATCTCGCCGCTGCTAACCGTTCGCATTGCCCACTCAAGCCGTGATCTAAGCTCGCCGCCGCTTCACGCTGTAACAAATACAACACACTCGAGCGGGATCACATGAAGTCCTCCTATACGTGCCAAGGAATGCAGCGCGCCTCCGTGCGTGCGCCTCAACTCTCTGCAATCACTCTTGCCATGGCTGCCGCGCAACTGCTCCCGCAGGCGGCATCAGCAGCCGAATATCTGGTTTCTGACCAGGCATCCTTCACGGCTGCGATGAATGCCGCGAATTCCGATCCGGATGCCACCGCCACGATCAAGCTGACCACCAATATCACCTTGAGCGGCGCGCTGCCTGGTGCGCCGACCAAGCCGATCACCATCGATACGCAAGGTTTCACGCTGAACAAGGGCTCTGTTTTCGGCAACTTTGTCTCATCGACTGATGGCCCCCTTACCTTCAATGGGACCTATACCGCTGACGCGGCATCGACGGCCATCACCGCCATCAGCATTGGCATAGCCGGAGAGGCCACCATCAACGGCAGCGTAACCGGTGGCAACATGACTGGTGCGACAGGTGGTGGCGGTACCGGGGTTGCAGCGGCCCTTGGCGTCAAGCTGATTACCAACAATGGAACCATCAAGGGCGGTACCAGTGCGGCAGGATTTGACGCTTCTGGCACAACGGCCGCGTCCGGAGTATCGCTCTCCACAGGAGGGGCTTTACTCAACAACGCCTCCGGCGTCATCACCGGTGGCAATGGCTACGGCGGGCGCGCGGGTTCGGGCGTGTCGACGGCCAATACCGTCAATGGGAGCATCGTGAACCACGGCGTCATACGCGGTGGAACCGATCTCACGGGTGGGACTGGTGGAGGTCGCGCCATTCGTATCGCGGCAGGCTCCGCCACTATCGAGAACACCGGCCTGCTGGAAGGCGGCAAGGGCGCTTCTGCGATCTATGTGCAGGCTAACGCCCGCCTGACCATCATCAACTCCGGTGCCATCCATGCTGGCGCCGATTACGCCAATGCCATCGAATTCAGCCAGAACCCGGGCAGTACGTCGGTGCTGGAGTTGCACGACGGGTCGGATATCGTGGGGAATGTGCTGGCGAGCGCAAGCGTCAACGATGTCTTCCGCCTGGGCGGCGATACCGACAGCGAGTTCGATGTCGCCTCCATCGGCAGCACGGCGCAATACCGCAACTTCGATATTTTCCAGAAGACCGGCAACAGCACCTGGTCGCTGATTGGTGACAGCACCGTGGCCGCGCCCTGGAACGTACAGCAGGGCACCCTGCAACTCGGCAACGGCGGCACCAGCGGCACCCTCGCCAGCGATGTGGTGGTCGACAGCGGCGCCACGTTCGCCTTCAATCGCAGCGACACCTACACCTTCAACCGGCAGATCACTGGCGCGGGCGGCGTGGCGCAGAACGGCACCGGCACCACCATCCTGTCCGACGCCTATACCTATACCGGCCCGACCACCGTCAACCTCGGCACCCTGGCCATCGATGGTTCGATCACCAGCCCGGTGGCGGTGAACGCCGCCGGTACGCTGTCCGGCATTGGCACGGTGATCGGCGACGTGACCAACAGCGGCACCATCACGCCAGGCGGTGGTTCGGGCGTGCTCACCATCGATGGCAATTACATCGGCAACGGCGGCGTGGTTGCCGTCAATACCGTGCTGGGCGACGACAGCTCCGCGACGGGCCGTCTGGTGATTACCGGCGATACCTCCGGCACCGGCATCCTCAAGGTCACCAATGTCGGTGGCCTCGGCGCAGCGACTGTGGAGGGCATCCAGCTGATCGACGTGCAGGGCGCCTCCAATGGCGTCTTCTCGCTGGCGGGCAACTACACCTATCAGGGCCAGCCGGCCATCGTGGCGGGCGCCTATGCCTATCGTCTGTACCAGGGCAGTCCCCGTGCTGCCAACGACGGCGGCTGGTACCTGCGCTCGTCGCTGGACAACCCGGTCGTGACTCCGCCGGTGACGAATCCTCCGACCACTCCACCGGTCACGCCTCCCGTGACGTCGCCATCCGGCCCCTTGCTGGCACCGACCGTGCCGCTCTACGAGAGCTATGCCAGCGTGCTGCAGCGCGTGAACGAACTGGGCACGCTGCAACAGCGCGTCGGCAACCGTTACTGGCAGCCGGATGCAGAGCTGCAGAGCGAAGCGAAGGACGGCCGCCCAGCCATTGGCCGCGGCGCCTGGGTGAGGGCGGAGGGTTCTGACTCGCAGATCGATCCGTCGTCCAGCACCAGCAACGCCGACTACGACGTGCACCTGTGGACGTTCGAAGCCGGCTTCGATGCGCCGGTCTATGAAAGCGACGCCGGCACCCTGGTCGTCGGCCCGACCGTGCACTACGGCACCGCCAACTCCAGCGTGTCGTCGATGTACGGTGATGGCTCCATCGATGTCACCGGCTACGGCTTCGGCGGCGCGGCCACCTGGTACGGCAATGACGGTACCTACGTGGACGGCCAGGCGACGTTGAGCTGGTACGACAGTGACCTGCGCTCCTCGCAACTGGGCAAGAAGCTGGAGGACGGCAACCGTGGCAATGGCGCGGCGGCCAGTGTCGAGGTCGGCCATCGCGTGGCGCTGAACGATATCTGGTCGATCACCCCGCAAGCCCAGCTGAGCTGGTCGCAGGTACGTTTCGATTCGTTCACCGACGAGTACGGCGCGAAGGTCTCCGACGACAACGGCGACAGCATCGTCTCGCGCCTGGGTATTTCCCTGGACCGCGAAACCCAGTGGACCGCCAGCAACGGCCAGACCAGTCGAGCGCATGTCTACGGCATCACCAACCTGTACTACGACTTCGCCAACGGCACCTCGGCGGACGTCGCAGACCTGCACGTGAAGAGCGAGGAGCAGGCACTCTGGGGTGGTCTGGGCGTGGGCGCATCGTTGAACTGGGATGACGACCGCTCGATGCTGTTCGGCGAATTGCTTGGCCGCACCAGCCTGCAGGACTTCGGCGACAGCCACTCGGTCGGCGCCAAGGTTGGCGTGCAGGTGATGTGGTAAGCCTGCGTTAGGCCGTGACAGACCGGCCCGGCAGCGCTCGAAAGAGGGCTGCCGGGCTATCCGCTGGCGCGGCCTGCGCATCTTGCAACAGGCCGCGCCGGTTCTGTCACGGCGCCTGGTTCGGCGCAGCCGGGCCTCGCGTAATGACGATGAGCAGGTTGTTCTGCTGGAACACGTCTGCGCCGGGCGGAATCCACGAGGGCACGACCGCCCCCGATTTTCCGGACAGATTCAGCACGATTCCGACCGGGCCTTGTTCGGCGTGCTGGGCAAGCCAGCGCTGGATATTTTCCGAGGTGACCTTGCGGTCCTCGGCATCCGGATAGGACAGGCCGTACTGGAGTTCGCCCTGGACATCGAGCAGGGTCACGTCGCTGCGGTTCAATCGCCACGCCAGCGCCGAGGCGGCGCCGAGCTCGTTGCTCAGCAGGCTCTTCGCGCCTTTCAGCTCGCCCAGGTGCTGGGCGATGAACTGGTCGGGCATCTTGTTATCAACCACCGAGAGCGGCATCGCCGCCGGCAACAGCGCGATCAGGACCCACAACCCCAGGGCCGGCGCGAACCAGTGGCGCGTTGGGCGCATCCACTGGGCAAAGCCGCAGGCCGCCCAGGTGGCGCAGACCAGCAGGCCCAGGATCAGTTGCACGGGCTGGCCGGTGTAGACCGGGTGCACGATCTGCACGGTGATCAGGCCGAGCAGGGCCAGGCAGCCGGCGACCAGGTTGAACAGGCCGTTGCCACTGATCGCGAACACATCCCTCTGGCGCAGCTTGTCGACCAGGGTGTTGGCCATCAGCAGCGCCAGCGGAACGAAGCACGGCAGGATGTAGGTCGGCAGCTTGCCCTTGCTGAGGCTGAAAAACAGGAACGGCATGGCGAACCAGAGGGCCAGGAAGGCGGTTCGGCGTTCCTTCCGCTCGCGCCAGGCGCGTCTGAAGCTGGGCACGACCAGCAGGGTCCAGGGGAGGGCGCCGGCAAACAGCATCGGTACGAAGAACCAGAACGGCGCGGCGTGCTGCGCCTTGACCCCGGCGAAACGGCGGATGTGTTCGTTCCAGAAGAAGAACTGCCAGAAGTCCGCTTCGCGGTGATGCACGGCAAGTGCCCAGGGCAGGCTGAGCAGCACGGCCAGCAGGATCGCCAGCGGACCGCCCTTGAGCAGTTCGCGCCAGCGTTGCTGGAGGATGGCGTAGGGCGCCACCACGATTACCGGCAGCAGCCAGGCCAGGAATCCTTTGGTCATGAAGCCCATGGCGCAGGCCACGCCGAGCAGGCCCCAGCCGGCCCAGCGTTCGCGCGGATTTTCGCCTTCCATCGCGTACCAGGCCGCGACCAGGCTGAGAGTGATCCAGAGGGTCAGCTGCGGGTCGATGTTGGCGTAGCCGGCTTGCCCGGCGGCGAGGCCGTAGCTCATGTAGAGCAGGCAGGCTGTCCAGGTCTTCCAGTGGTCATTCCAGAGGCGGCGTCCCAGCAGGACGATCAGGCCGAAGGTGGCGGCGGTTGTCGCCGCGGAGGCAATGCGGGCGCCGAACAGGTTGTCGCCGAAGATCGCCTGGCCGATCGCGATCAGCCAATAGCCGCCGATGGGCTTCTCGAAGTAGCGCAGCCCCAGGAAGTGCGGCGCCACCCAGTTTCCGCTGTGCAGCAGCTCCTGGGCGGCCTGGGCGTAGCGTGTCTCGTCGGGTATCCACAGCCCATGCAGCCCGAGTGGCGCCAGGAAGCACAGCACGAAGGCGATCAGTAACGCGGGATAGGCTACCGCCGGCAAGGCACGTGCAAGGCCGGCGGTGGTTGTGCCGGTGCGGCACGGAGATGGGAGCGTGATGTCGCTCATCGGCTCGTTTCCTCGAGGGTCTCGTGGACGATCATTGGCGTGAGCGGCGAGAGTACGAGGGAAGACTTAGCTGAGCCTGAGGGGCGCACAGGCCCGGCTCAGTCGAGCGGCAGGACGTTCCGGCAGTCGTCCTGCCGCCCGCTGCGGGCGCCGGTTTCAGGTGGATCGTGGCATGCGCAGGGAGACGCACAGCCCGGTCTTTGAGGCGCTGTCCGTGTAGTCCAGTTCGAGGGTCACACCGGCCCGGTTGGCGATCGTCCTGACGATGGACAAGCCCAGGCCCGAACCGATCTCATCGCTGCCCGGCACCCGGTAGAACGCGTCGAATACCCGCTCGCGCTCGGCGTCGGGGATGCCTGGCCCGGTGTCCCTGACCTGCAGGACCACCGTCTCACCCTCGTGCAGCACGCGAAGGTCGATCCTGCCGCCGGCGGGGGTGTAACGCACCGCGTTATCGGCCAGGTTCTTGATCAGGGTCTGCAGGTCGAATTCGTTCATCACGATCTCGCAGTCGTCACCGTCCACGCCGAGGTCGATCTGTTTCTTCTCGGCCACCGGCAGGAGGTCCTCCAGCACGGCGCGGTAGACCTTGTGCACCGAAATCGGCGCCTGCGCCGTGGTGGTGGACGATTGCGCGCTCGCCATGGCCAACAACTGGTCGACCAGCTTCCGGCCGCGGTCGATGCCCTGTCTCAGCTTGCCCAGCCGCTCCCTGGCCAGCTCGGACATCTCCGTGGCCGACAGGCGCTCCGCCTGCAGCGACAGCGCGGTCAACGGCGAGCGCAGCTCGTGGGCTGCGTCGGCGACGAAGCGGCGCTGGGACTCCATGGATTTGCCGACGCGCGCAAGCAGCCGATTGATCGCCAGGGCAAAGGAGCGGACCTCGGTGGGCAGGTGATGGGCGTCGATGGGCGCCATGTCCTGTTCGTCGCGCTGGTCGATCTCGGCAGAAAGCGTCGCGATCGGACGGAACAGCTTGCGGATCAGGTCGGCTACCACAAGCAGCAGGACAGGAATCAGGATCACGAAGGGAATCACGCCGCGTCGTGCGCTTTCGCGAGCATCGCGGTCACGGCTCTCGGTCTCCTGGGCGATGGCGATGCGTTGCCCGACCGTGGTGGTCCTGACCAGCACGCGAAACTCCTCGCCGCCGACGCTGACCGTCGAGAAGCCATCCGGCAGGCTGCTCGGAAGCGGCAGCGGCAGGCTGCTGTCATTCGCCGCGGGGGCGATGGCGCTGTCGGCGAGGTACTGCACGACGACCCGTGTTTCTTCGTTGTCGCCAGCAATCGCCGGGGTGTGGGTAGGGTAGTGCGGTGTCATCTGCTGACGCTCGACGAGCGCGGCGACCTGTTTCAGGGTGTTGTCCTGCATCTCCAGCGCTTCCTGGTAGCTCGCCACGAAGGCGAACACGCTCGCCAGCAAGGCGACGATCAGGATGGTCACCGACAGCGCCAGGGAAAGGCGGAACTGAACGGACTCCCTCAGTCGCCTTTGGAAACCATCCATCCCATTCCCCTTACGTTCCGGATGACCTGGGCCCCGAGCTTCTTGCGCAGCGAGTGGATCAGGAACTCGATGGCGTTGCTTTCGACTTCATGACCCCAGCCGTAGATGCGGTCTTCAAGGTCGCTGCGCGAGAGAATGGCGCCAGGGCGGATCAGTAGTGCCTGGAGCAGGCTGAATTCGCGGTTGGACAGCTGCACGTCCTGGGCCTCCGCGCTGCTCGCCAGCTTTGCCACCGGGTCCAGCGAGACCACGCCATTGCCGAGCATGGGCGAGGCAGTCCCGCCCTTGCGGCGCATCACCGCGCGCATGCGTGCGAGCAATTCGGCCATCTCGAACGGCTTGAGCAGGTAGTCGTCAGCGCCGCCGTCCAGTCCTCTAAGTCGGTCCTCGAGGCTGTCCCGCGCCGTGATGATAACCAGCGGGACGGGGTTGTCCTGCGAACGGATGCTTTCCAGTACGCCCAGCCCATCGCGCCCGGGCAGGCCGAGATCGAGCAGGACCTGGTCATAGGCCTGGGTGCTGAGGGCCGACAGCGCAGTCAGGCCGTTGGTTACCCAGTCGACCGCGTAGCCGGCGTCCTTGAGTGCGCCCTCGACGGCGTCGCCAATCATGGTGTCGTCCTCGACCAGCAGTATTCGCATGTTCCGACCTCGGGCTCCTGAATGCGCAATGCACGGCAACCATCATGGTTGCCGTGCGGGGAAGATACCTTGAGACGATAGCCCTGGAAGGGAAGGGCCTGTCGAGAATTACGCGGGGTGCTGGCCCTGGAGCATGTCGAAGGTCTTCATCAGGTCGTCCATGGCGGCCTTGCAGGTCGCCTGCTGCGGACTGCTGTCGCGAAGGGCGTCGAGCGCGCGGTCGATGGCCTTGTCGAGGGCGTGCCAATCGCTGACGGCGCGGGGCTTGATTCCGGCTTCTGCGCTGTCCCAGGCGAGTTCGAGGTCCTTGATGCGGGCCTTGCCTTTCTCCAGCTCGTTCTTGTCCACCAGGGCGGTGACGTCGACAGCGATGCTGCGGAACTCCGACAGGTCGCCGAGCTGGGTCGCCTGGCGTTGGCCGCTGCTGGTCTGCTGGCTCGCGCCGGTCTTGGGTTCATCGTGTTTGGTGCAGCCGGCTGCGAGGCCGAGCAGGGCGATTGCCGAGGCCAGTGCGACCTTGCAGACGATTTTCTTGAAGTAGGTCATGGAGGGTTCCTTGAACAGGTAAGCGTTATTGGGGGATGCGTTTGCCGTTGTTGACGCCGAGCTGGGCGACGACGACCAGGATCAGGATCACGCAGAGGAAGATGGCGCTGGTCCAGGTGGCGCCCATGCCGAGGCCGCCATAGGTCTTGGCCTGGGTGAGCAGGTCGCCGAGCGAGGCGCCGAAGGGGCGGGTCAGGATGTAGGCGGTCCAGAAGCCCAGGACGACGTTGGCGCCGAGCTTCCAGGCGGCGAAAGTTCCGGCGAGGAGGGCGCCGAAGAGCAGGGTGCCCACAGTGAAGCCCATGCTCAGCGCTTCGGTCGCCAGGTCTCCGGCTGCGGTGCCCAGGGCGAAGGTGCAGAGCACGGTCGTCCAATAGAACAGCTCACGGCGCGGGGTCACGATTTCCTTGATCGACAGGTTGCGCTCGATGGCGTACCAGACGCCGAAGTTGATCGCCAGCAGACCGGAGAATACGGCGGTACTGAGATACAGGCTGACATCGAGCACGTCGGTGAGGATGTCCGTCAGCTGGGTGCCAAGGATGCTCACCACGACGACCGTCAGCCAGTAGATCCACGGCGTGTAGGCGCGAGTGCGCAATTGCAGGGTCAGCGCGATGGCGAGGAGGGCGGCCATGGCGACGGTCGTGATGCCCAGGCCGAGGCCGGCATCCACAGCGAGGAAGTCGGCGAAGGTTTCGCCGACGGTGGTGGACATGATCTTGATGACCCAGAAGGCCAGCGTGACCTCCGGGACCTTGTTGAGCCAATAGGTTTTCGTGCTGGAATTCATGGGAAGCGTCTCTTCGGCGGCGCGTCAGTTGGCGTGGAAGAGAGCCTACGGGGCGAAACTTAGCTGAGACTGAGGCCGCAGACGGATCGCGCCGGCATTGCCGGCGCTCCCGGTGTCAGTTGCGCAGCTGGCCCAGGCGGTCTGCGGCGAAGGAGTGCGCGGCGCCACTGACGAGAATATGCACGCGGGTGCCCGGTTCCGGGCAGTCCATCGCCGGCACCCTGACCGGGATCGTCAACTCGTCTTCGGACAGCGGTGCCTCCAGCTGGACCATCACCGTGCACTTGTCGCCGCCGAAATCATTGCCGACCACCACGCCATAGCAGCCGTCGGTGCTGGTCGGGAACATCGTGCTGCGGCTCAGGTGGAGCTGTTCCGGGCGCAGCAGAATCTGCGCATGGCCGTTGAGCGCGCTGTCACCAGCGATCACATTGCCCAGCGCACAGCGGGCCCAGCCATTCTGCACATGAGCGCGGAACACCAGGGCATCCCCCAGGAATGCGGCCGTTTCCTCGTCGACGGGGCGCAGGTAAAGGTCTTTCGGCGCGCCGGCCTGGACCAGGCGCCCCTGGCGAATGACCGCCAACTGGTCACCAAACGACAGTGCTTCTTCCTGGTCGTGCGTCACGAGGATGGCGGTGACGCCGGCGTCACTCAGGACCTTCGACACCGCCTTGCGCATGGACACGCGCAGGCCGCTGTCCAGGGCGGAGAAGGGCTCGTCGAGCAGCATCAGTTTCGGGCTCTGCGCCAATGCCCTGGCCAGCGCGACGCGTTGCTGCTGTCCGCCGGAGAGCTCGTGGGGCCAACGCGTGGCCATGGATGCGCTCAGCGAAACCATGTCCAGCAGCTCATGAATGCGCTTTTCGCGATTCTCCATGCCCTTGGGCAGTCCGAAACCGATGTTTTCCGCCACCGACAGGTGCGGGAACAGCGCGCCGTCCTGCGGGACATACCCGATGACCCGCCGGTGGGCCGGGACGAAGGTGCTGCCGCCGGCCAGCGTCATGCCATCGAGGGTGATCGTTCCCAGGTCGGGCACTTCGAAGCCTGCAATCAGGCGCAGGAGGGTGGTCTTGCCTGAGCCGGACGGCCCGACGATCGCCGCCCGGCCGCCGCTGGCCACGGACAGACTGAAGTTCTCGATCGCTGCATAGGTGCCGAAGAACCGGGAAACGGACTTCAGTTCGAGAGTGCTCATCGACCTGCTACTCGCTTGGATTGGTGGTAGAGAATCCCGGTCAAGGGGAGGGAGAGGAGGATCATCAGCAGCGCGTAGGGCGCTGCCGCGGCGTAATCGATCTCGCTGGTTTTCGCCCAGAAAGCCGTGGCCAGCGTCGAGGTGCCGCTCGGCGACAGGAGCAGTGTCGCGGTGAGTTCGTTGACGATGGCCAGGAACACCAGCGCGACGCCTGCCGCAGCACCCGGCGCGGCGAAGCGAATGGTGACGCCCCACAGCGCCTGCATCGGCGTGCGGCCGAGGCTGCGGGCGATGTTCTCCAGCTCGACCGGCGCCTGGGCAAGCCCCGCACGCAGGCTGACCAGTGCGCGCGGCAGGAACATCAGCACATAGGCCAGCAGCACGGTGAAGACCGTCTGGTACAGCGGCCGGGCGAAGCGGATCGTGACGCTGACCAGTGCCAGGGCGATGACGATGCCCGGCAGCGCGCTGGCCACGTAGTTGCTGCCTTCGAGCAGGCGCTGGAAGCGGCTCGGCGCTCTGACGGAAATCCAGGCGATCGGCACCGCGGCGACGGTGGTGAGCAGCGCTCCGCCGGCGCCAAGCAGCAGGGTCTGGCCCAGGCAGTTCAGGAGTTCATGCGAGCTCCAGACGGCGATGCCGCCCGCCTTGAGCCACTTGCCCAGGGTGAACAGGGGAACCCCCAGCGCGGCAGCGGTGAAGGCGGCGCAAAGTATCAGGATCAGCGCCGAGCACCTCCCGCTCAGTCGGTACTGCCGGGGCGCTCGCGGGCTACCAGCACCAAGGCGTGCGTAACGCGCAGAACCCCGTGTGGCCGACTCCAGGCTCAGCATCATCAGGCAGCCCAGGGCCAGGACCCCGGCCAGCATGTT
>CBIGPF010000003.1:0-75015 GCA_966191535.1 uncultured Pseudomonas sp.
GAGTCCTGATGACGGGCAGGTTCGCGGTTGAGAGGGCTTGCCGGCCGGCACGGCATTGCCCGTGCCGGCCTTCGCTCAGAACGAGTAGTCCGCGCTCAGCACCGCGCCACGGCTGGCGCCGGGCACGCCATAGCCACGGCCGTTGTATTGGCTCCAGTAGTGCTTGTCGAACAGGTTGTTGACGTTCAGACGCAGCTGCACGTCCTGGGTCGCCTGCCAGCTGAGCATGGCGTCTTGCACCACGTAGCCGGGCACGGTGGTCTGGCCGGCGCGGGTCATGGTCGAGCCCAGGCCCGGGTAGATCTTCACGTCGTCCACGTAGCGCACGCCGTAGCTCAGGGCCAGGTTGCCCGGCAACTGCCAGGTGCTCCACAGGCTCAGGGCGTTCTGCGGGGTGTTGGCCAGTTGCACGCCCTTGTCCGAACCGTTGTAGGGCTTCACCAGCTTGCTGTTCTGGTGCACGTAGGCGGCGTACACCGACCAGTTGCGGGTGATGTTGCCGCTGGCGGACAGCTCGATGCCGCGCACGCGTTCCTCGCCGCCGGTGTAGGCCGACAGCTCTTCATCGTCGATATAGGTCAGCTGGCGCTTGGTCTCGAACACGTCACTGTTGAGCGCCAGCTGGCCGTCGAGCAGTTCCCATTTGGTGCCCACTTCATAGGTCTTGCCGCGGTCGCCCTTGGTCGAGGCGATGCTGCCGGTCTGTGCCACGGCGAGGACGCCGGAGGGCTGCTTGGCGTTGGCGTAGCTGACGTAGATGCTGCCGTTCTCCACCGGCTTGTAGGTCAGCGCGGTGTGCACGCTGGTGAGCTTCTCGTTCTGCGAGGAGCTGCCCTTGTCGACCCAGGCGGCGCTCTGGCTGGCGCGGGTTTCGCTGTCCAGCACGCGGGTGTCGAAGTGATCCTGGCGCGCGGCCAGGTGCAGCTGCCAGTGCTCGTCGAATTTCAGGGTGTCGAGCAGGTAGAAGGCCTTGTCGATCTGCTCCACCGACTGTTTGGCCGAGGTGTAGGTGTCCAGCGCATAGGGATACTTCGACCAGTCGTTGCTGGCCACCGGCAGGTTGCCCATGGCGGTGCGGCTGGCGGCGGTCAGGGCGCCAGTCTTCGAGTCGAGCGTCTGCTTGCTCAGGTCGAAGCCGCCGACCAGGGTGTGGCCGATGCCGAAGGTGTCGACACGCCAGGTCAGGCTGGTCTGGTTGCTGTAGGTGTCGTTGGTCTGCTCGCGCAGCGGCGTGTTGATGTTGCGCCGGTAGATGCCCTTGCCGGCCTGGATGCCGGGCGCGCCGGCGTTCGGGTCGCCGCCGGGGGTGGTAACGAAGAAGTCGTGGTCCAGGTGGAACCAGGTGAAGCGGCTGTCCAGGCTCAGGGCGTCGTTGAAGTCGTGGGCGAACTTCAGGTTCACGCGGTGCGATTCGTTGTTCTCGTAGTCGAGGTTGCGCCAGCCCCAGTAGCTGCTCCAGCTGGCGCCGCCGGCGCGGTGTGGCGAGCTGCCGTTGCTGCCGTTGACCGTGGGAATGCCGTAGTCGGGCGTAGCGTTGTCGTGCAGGTATTCGTAGGCCAGGGTGATGCGGGTGTCGGTGCCCAGGCCCAGTGCCAGGGACGGAGCGAAGCCGTAGCGCTCGTCGCCGACCCAGTCGCGGCCGTCGGTGCCGGTGTTGGCGCCCATCACGTTGACGCGGAAGGCCGCACCGTCGCCAAGGCCGTCGATGCGGTGGTTCACGTCCAGCGTGCCGCGCTTGAAGTTGGCGGTGCCAACGCCGCCGCTGAGCAGGTTGAAGTCGTCCAGTTGCGGAGTCTTGGTCACCAGGTTGACCGCGCCGCCAACGGCGCCGACGCCCCAGGCCGCGGTGCTGGAGCCCTTGAAGACTTCGACGCCCTCGGTGTTGAAGAAGTCGTCGCGCGAGTACTTGGCCGGGTCGCGCACGCCATCGCGGTAGATGTTGCCGTCGGCGTTGAAGCCACGGATGGTCAGGCTGTCGCCCACGCCACCGCCGCCTTCACCTGAGTTGAAGGTGATGCCCGGCACGTTGCGCAGGGCGTCCTTCAGGCTCTGGGCGTTCTGCTCCTTGAGCAGCGTCTCGGAGAGCACGGTGACGCTCTGCGGGGTATCGCGCAGTGGTTCGGTGTTCTTCGCCGAGCTGGCGCGGTCGACCTTGTAGGGCGACTCCTGGGTGGCCTGTACGGTGCTGTCGGGTAGCGCCAGGGCGTCCTGGTCATCGACGGCTGGTGGGGTGTCAGCCCAGGCCGACAGCGGGATCGCCATGAAGGTGGCGAGGCCGACGACAGGGGCCAGGGTCAGTGATGCCTGGCTGGGCGAGGACTGGGTGGGCGTGACGGGGGTGAGGTTCAGGGAATTGCGGCGGGACGACATGGACGGAAATCTCTCCGGCAAATGCGAGTTATTTGCATTGCGGAAAGGCTAACAGCGATGGCCCTGGGCCCAGGCGGCGCAAATGTATCGCCGTCGACGCGCAGGTCGCTTTACAACAATCCATTACATTTGCCCGGGCACGAACGGCCGGACGAGAGGTCCGCCGCCGGCAACGGCCGGCGGCAGGGAGGGTTATGCTTTTTTCTTCGTGGACGGCAGCAGGATGGTCAGGCAGCCCAGCAGCGGCAGGTAGGAGCACAGCGTGTAGACGTACTCGATGCCGTGGATGTCGGCCAGGTGGCCGAGGAAGGCGGCGCCGATGCCGCCGAAGCCGAACATCAGGCCGAAGAACACACCGGCAATCATGCCGACGTTACCCGGCACCAGTTCCTGGGCGTAGACCACGATGGCGGAGAAGGCCGATGCGAGGATGAAGCCGATCACCAGGCTGAGGATGCTGGTCCAGAACAGGTCGACATAGGGCAGCGCCAGGGTGAAGGGCGTGACGCCGAGGATGGAGAACCAGATCACCGCCTTGCGGCCGATGCGGTCGCCCACCGGGCCGCCGAAGAAGGTGCCGGCCGCCACCGCGCCGAGGAAGCCGAACAGGTAGAGCTGCGAGCTGGCCACCGAGAGGTCGAACTTCTCGATCAGGTAGAAGGTGTAGTAGCTGGTGAAGCTGGCCATGTAGAAGTACTTGGAGAACACCAGCAGCGCGAGCACCACCAGCGAGGCGGTGACACGGCCCTTGGACAGCCCGTGGGTGGCCACGCCACCGGCTTTCAGCTTGAACAGGTTCAGGTGGTGGCTGTACCAGCGGCTCAGGCCCCAGAGCACGCCGACGAGGAACACCGCGAACAGGCCGAAGTACGCCACGTTGCCCTGGCCATACGGAATGATGATGGCTGCAGCCAATAGCGGGCCGAAGGCGCTGCCGGCGTTACCGCCGACCTGGAAGGTGGACTGCGCCAGGCCGTAGCGTCCGCCGGAGGCTAGGCGTGCGATCCGCGAGGTTTCCGGGTGGAAGGTCGAGGAGCCGATACCCACCAGCGCCGAGGCCAGCAGGATCGCATGGAAGCTGCCGACGAAGGCCAGCATGAGAATGCCGATCTGCGTGCAGACACTGCCCAGCGGCGCCAGCCAGGGCTTGGGATGACGGTCGGTGTGGTAGCCGACCCAGGGCTGCAGCAGCGAGGCGGTCAGCTGGAAGGTCAGGGTGATCAGGCCGACCTGGGTGAAACTCAGGCCGTAGTTGGCCTTGAGCACCGGGTAGATCGACGGCAGCACAGCCTGGATCAGGTCGTTGGTCAGGTGGGCGAGGGCGCAGGCGCCGATCACGCGCATGACCAGCGGGCTGGCCTGGCTGGCCACGGAGGGCGTGGCCAGGGAGGAAGCAGTGGTAGACATGGGACTCCGGGGCAGCAAGGTGTGGCGCAGGCAGGGCGCGCCGGGTTTTTCGATTTTGGGAGGCCTATGCTAGGCGTGCGCTCCGCGGCTGTCTCACGCGATCCGGACGACGAATATCGCGAAACGGCCAAATCGGCCGTGGGTCGGCCCGGTAGAGCGCGTACGAGCCCGGCAGAGTCAAAAGCAGTACGTCTCGGGATGCCGGGCTGATTGACCCACCACTCTTTCCCTGGAGGGAGAGGGTCAGGGAGAGGGAAACCCCCGCTCCATACTCAAAAGGAGGCACCACCATGGACAAGGTCACCGGCAGCTGCCTGTGCGGCAACCTGCGCATCGAAGCCACCGGCCTGCCTTACCGGGTCGGCATCTGCCATTGCCTGGACTGCCGCAAGCACCATGGCGCGCTGTTCCATTGTTCGGCGATCTTCCCCGAGGGCGCCGTACGCATCGAGGGCGAGGTCGGCGAATATGCCGGGCGCTGCTTCTGTCCGCGTTGCGGCTCCTCGGTGTTCGGCCGCAGCGGCGACGAGATAGAGATAAACCTCGGCGCGCTGGATCAGCCGGACCGCTTCCAGCCTACCTACGAGCTGTGGACCTGCCGCCGCGAAACCTGGCTCCCGGCGTTCCCGATGCGTCATCGCTACGAGCGCGACCGTGAGACATCGACGCGCCGCGAAGACTAGCGCCACGGACAGAAAACGCAGCCCACGGACAGATCGCGCGCCCATTTGCGCCGGGCGCGGAACTGTCACATTCAGGTCCCGACCGCCACCGATAGTAGCCCCCGCCAACACGCTCAAAGAGGCTACATCGTGTTTCATCGTGCTCTGCTTTCCGCTTCCACCGTCGGCCTGTCCCTGCTCAGCCTGTCCATCGCCTGCGCCAACGCAGCCGAGACCTACACCCTGGACACGCCGCACCTGATCGGCATCGACAACTTCCGTGACATCGCCGGCACCACCACCGCCTACACCACGTCCAACGACGGGGTGATGCGCTCCGGGGTGTTCTACCGCTCCAATGCGCTGACGCCCAAGGGCACCGACCTGGCGGTCCTGAACAGCCTGGGCATCAGCGACGTGTTCGACCTGCGCACCCCGAGCGAAATCGCCGGCACGCCGGACACCCTGCCGGCTGGCGCGACCTACCAGAACATCGACATCATCGGCAGCACCACCTCCGGCGCCAACGTCACCAACATCTCCTTCACCAGCGCCGCCCAGGCCATCCAGATGATGGAGGATACCAACCGCGCCTTCGTCAGCGACGCCGGTATGCGCGGCCAGTTCACCACGCTGTTCAACGAGCTCGCCGCTGCCGATGGCGCCGCGCTGTTCCACTGCACCGCCGGCAAGGACCGCACCGGCTGGACCGCTGCCGTGCTGCTGAGCATCGCCGGCGTGGACAGCGCCACCATCATGGAGAACTACCTGGCCACCAACGACTACACCGCCGCACGGGTCCAGGCCACCCTGACGATGCTGCCGGCGAGCATGGCGGCCATCTACGAGCCGCTGCTGGGCGTGCAGGCCAGCTACCTGCAGGCCGGCCTGGACGAGGTGACCGCCGAGTACGGCAGCATGGACAACTACCTCAAGGAAGGCCTCGGCCTGTCCCAGGAAACCATCTACGTGCTGCGCGGCAAGATGGTCTATTACAGCACCCTGCCGGGCGTCGCAGGCCTTTCCGGCAACTCTGCCGCCGGCGCGCAACTGTTGACCCAGTTGCAGAACAGCAGCCTCTCCGGCGCCTACACCGCGTACAACTACTACCTGCAGTCGGCCATCGATGCCGGTACCCTGGGTGGCGTCGAGTCCACCGTCGGCGGCCAGGTGCATGCCGACGCGGCCAGCTACCTGCTGCGCCAGGATGCGCTGATCGACCACGCCGCCGCGCCCTATGCCAGCGGCGTCGACCTGAAAACCGGTCAGACCCGTCTGTGGACCACCGCGCTGGCCGGCTATCAGGGCAACTCCGCCACCTCCAGTGCCGAGAGCAGCAACGAGCACACCCAGGGCATGATGGTCGGTGTGACCCAGCGTTTCTCCGAGCAGCTCAGCGGCAACGCTGGCTTCGGCTACAGCAAGGGTAGCGTCGGCGGTGCGGGCGGTGACGTGGACACCGACCTGACCTTCGTCCGTGGCGGCGCGCGCCTTGCCCTCGATGGTCTGGAACAGGGCCTGTTCGTCGACGCCGACCTCAGCTACGGCTGGCTCGACTACGACAGCAAGCGCGACATCGGCGGCGGCCTGGGCAAAGCCAAGGGCGACACCAGCGGCAGCCTCAGCGGCGGCAGCATCGCGCTGGGTTATCGCACGGCGGTCTCCACCGTCACCCTCGAGCCGAGCATTGGCCTGCGCTATAGCCACCTGGACCTCGATGGCTTCCAGGAGAAGGGCAGCGAACTGGCGCTGGACGTCGACGACATCAGCGAGAACCGCCGCAGCGCCTACGCCAACCTCAAGGCCTCGTTCGCCCCGGTGGCGCTGGGCAGCGGCTGGCAGATGGTGCCGGGCCTGGAAGTCGGTTATGACCATGCGCTGGGCGACTACAAGGTCGACAGCGAAGGCCACCTGCTGGGCCTGGACGTGTCCCAGCGTGCCGCCTTCGACAACCGCGACCAGTTCAGCGGTGCGTTCAGCCTGACCGCCAGCCAGGGTGACTTCAGCGTCGGCGCCGAAGTGGGCGCGCTGGGCGGCAGTGGCAGCCACGGCGCCAGCGGCAGCCTGAAGGCCAGCTACCAGTTCTGATTGGATCGGCCATGAGAAAACGGCCCGTCGCGTACTACGCGGCGGGCCGTTGTGCTTTCAGGGGACGGGAAACCGAGCGATCAGGCGTCGACCGGCAGGCCCCGGCGCAGGTCCGCCGGGCTCATGCCGAACGCATTCTGGAAGTACTGGCAGAAGCGCCCGACATTGCTGAATCCCAGGGCCAGGGAAATCTCGCTGACCGACTGCGGGCCGTCCTGCTTCAGGGTCTCGTAGGCGCGCTGCAGGCGCACCTCGCGCTGGTAGGCGACGATGGAACTGCCGACGAAGCGGCGGAAGCCCTCTTGCAGGGCCCGCAGGCTGACGTTGGTCAATTCGGCCAGGTCGCTGCCGCTGATCACGGCGTCGGGTTGTACCTGGATGGCGTGCTGGATGTAGTCCATGGCCAGCTTCACATGACGTGGCGCGATCTGCGGGGCGGGGCGCCTGAGTGCGTCGCTGTAGTTGTGCGGCCAGATGTCCAGCACTGCATCCACCAGCATCTCCTGCAGGCGCGCCGGCATCAGCGCGCTGGAGTTGATCAGCAGGTCGAACTCGTTGCCGGTGGCCATCGCGACAATGGCCTTGATGCCCTGGAAGGCCTCGTCGCTCAGGTCCACTCGTGGCTGGAAGCGCACCTTGTGGGTGATCGGCCGGCCCAGCAGTGTCGCCAGGCGCCGGGCGAACAGGGAGCGGCGCACCGACAGGCCGTGGTGCGCGTGGCCGTCGATGAAGCCGACCGAGCGCACCTGGGCCTTCTCCATCGCCAGGCCGATGCTGGGCATGCCCACGCTGTCGCTGGACTGGTTGAAGACGATGCGTCCGGCGCTGGGAAAGATGAAGGTGATCTCGTCGTCCAGGTCCGGCATCTCGGCCAGCAGGTCGCCGCGAAAGCTCAGGCGGCGGAAGCTCACGCCCTCGTAGCGACCATAGACCCCGCCGATGGCGATCGGCCGTTCCGGGCGTGGCATCCCCGCGTAGAGGTTGCCGAACATCCGCGTGTAGATCTCGCCGAAATCGTCGGCGGTCATGTTCTCCGAGCGGATCAGGAACTGCTTGCGCGAGGTGCTCGTGTCTACCGTCATGGTCCGTCTTCTGGCAGCGCCGGGAGGAAAGTTGGGCGAGCACGTTAGTCGGCAAGCGTTACAACTGCGTGTCGGTGGCCGAACCTACGCCCAAGCCGACCTGTAGGAGCGCGCCATGCGCGCGATCGCGGGCATGGCCCGCTCCTGCAAGGTGACGCCGGTACCAGCCCCAGTTGTGTTCTCATCAATGCGGAGCGGGGCACATGGATCAGGCGTAGGGTGTCAGTCGGGCAGGCCTGCCTTGCGGAAGCCTTCGACGAAGTGCTCGCGCACGGCAACGTCCCGCAGTGGCTCGGTGTCCACCCAGTGACGGATGCTGAAGTCGGGGTTGGTGACCAGGAAGAACTCGGTTTCCGCACGGGCCTCGTCCAGCCGGCCCAGCTGGGCGAGGCTGGCAGCGAGGAAGCGCCGGGAGCTGCTGCGATAGGTCTCATCGCGGCGCAGGGTCTGTATCGCGCCTTGGTAATCGCGCGCCGCGTACTGCGCCTGGCCCAGCGTCAGGTAGTACCAGCCGGCGGGGAACGGGTTGAGGCGAAAGGCCCGGCGAATGTACTCCAGGCCTTTGTCGATGCGCCCGGCGAGCACCGTGACATCGGACAGCGCGGTCCAGGCGTCGGCGTCGTTGGGGTCCAGTTCGAGTGCCCGCTGGAACTGCGCGTCGGCTTCGGCGTACTGGCGCTCGTAGCTCAGCAGGTAGGCCAGGCTCCAGCGGCAGCCGGCATCGTTGGGGTCGATGGCCACCGCCTCGCGCGCCTGCGCCAGGGCGATTTCGCGCTCCTGCGGGGTTGGCCCGCCGCTGTGTATCCAGCCCATCCAGTGGTTCATCGCCAGCCAGCGCCGCGCCTCGGCGTACTGCGGGTCGAGGGTGATGGCGCGGCTCAGCATCAGGTGCGCTTCCCGTGCGGCCAGCGGTGAATCATCCATCAACTGGCGGGCGCGCACGCAGAGTTCGTAGGCTTCCAGGCTCCTCGGCCGGTTGCGCGGCAGCGGTGTGCGCAGGTGGCCGAGCAGGGCCTGGATGATCTGCCCGGTGAGCTGGTCCTGCAGGTCGAAGAGGTCCTCCACGCGGCTCTCGAAACGCTCGGCCCAGACATGTTCGCCAGTGCTGGCGTCCACCAGCTGGGCGTTGATCCTTACGCGCGCATCGGCACGCCGGGCGCTGCCTTCGAGCAGGTAGCGCACGCCCAGCTCGCGGGCGATCTCGCGCACGTCCATGGCCTTGCCCTTGTAGGCGAAGGCCGAGGTGCGGGCGATGACGAACAGCCCGCCGACCCGCGAAAGTTCGGTGGTCAGGTCTTCGCTGAGGCCGTCGGCGAAGAGGGCCTGCTGCGGGTCGCCGCCGAGGTTGACGAAGGGCAGCACGGCGATGGACGGCTCCTCCGGCAAGGCCGGCGGCGTGCGCGGCATGTCCGTCAGGCGCTGCACGGCAGCGCTGAAGCGGTAGCCGACACGGGGCACGGTGGTGATCCACGGGCTGCCGTCCGTTGTTTCGCCGAGCACCTTGCGCAGGTGCGCGATCTGCACGGTGAGGTTGCCTTCCTCGACGACAAGGCCTGGCCAGGTGGCATCCATCAGCTCGGCCTTGGTGCGAATCTCACCCGGCCGCTCGAGCAGGGTCTGCAACAGGTTCAGCGCGCGAAAACCGATGGCGACGGGCTGCTCGCCGCGCTTGAGCACGCCGGTTGGGCCATCGAGCACGAAGGGGCCGAAAGCCAGACGCGATTGCTGCATGACGCCCCCTTTGTACGTTTTTGGAAGTATTTGGCGTCGCTTGAGGACGGCACCGCGGGCGACCGCCATGCTCGGCCCCATGAGACACGAGCCGAGCAGAGGTTGCCATGAACGATACTCCCCGCCTGCTGCTGCCGGAAGCTTCGCTCCGGTCGTTCAGCCTGCCGGCCCTGATGCAGCTGCCTGCTCTCTGGCAGACGCGAGCACGTGTGCGCCGCCAGCTCGCCTGCATGGCCAGGGCTAATCCGCACCTGATCGAGGACATCGGTCTGACGCGCCGCCAGGTCGCACAGGAGATCGCCAAGCCGTTCTGGCGAGCATGACTGTCACTGTTCCAGTCCGAGACGCTGGTGCCACTGGGCGATGGACTCCTGCGGGTAGTCGTCGAACTGCAGGTCATGGGGCCCGGCCTGCAGTTCGACCCAGCTGGCTTTGGAGCGCAGCAGCAGGTGCGTGTGCTCGGGAGGTACCGGCAAGGGCGTGTCGATGGCCGAGGCGAAGGGGTGGATCAGCTCCGGCCAGCGTGAATCGTAGAGCCACAGCCCGCTGCCGCACTGGCTGCAGAAATGCGGCTCGGCGCCGCTGGTGTGGGTGCGCAGGCCTTCCTCGCGCATCTTCGCGTGGTAGATGCTGATGTGCTTGCGCCCGCGCACCCTGAGGCTGGCTGCCTCGCCGCCGAGGTTGATCGCGTAGCCACCGCCACCCTGGGTCTTGCGGCAGATCGAGCAGTAGCAACGCTGGTAAGGATAGGGATGGGCGCTGTGCAGGCTGAAATGCACGGCGCCGCAGTGGCAGGAACCTTCGAGCAGCATGGCGTCTCTCCTTGCTGGTTGGCCGTGAGGGGTACCTGGGCAGGGACTCGCGGGCGCGCCGGGGATTCCATCGGATCGCACCTGCGGGACTGGCTCCACCCCGTGCAGTAGACTAGCCGCCCCGCCCAGTCGGACTCTGCCCATGCTCAGGAATTTCACCGATCTCGATCTGCGCCTGCTGCGCATCTTCGCCTCCGTGGTGAAGTGCGGCGGCTTCACCGCGGCGCAGGCCGAGCTGAACATGAGCCAGTCGAACATCAGCATGCACATTGGCAGCCTGGAGAAGCGCCTGGGCTATCGATTGTGCGAGCGTGGCAAGGGCGGTTTCCGTCTGACGGCGAAAGGGCAGCGGATTCTCGACGCATCCCAGGCGATGTTCGACGCCATCGGGCTGTTCCGTGACCAGGCGCAGGCGCTGTCCGGCCAATTGGTCGGCGAGTTGTACCTGGGGCTGGCGGACAACGTCACGACCCTGCCGCAGGCGCGCTTCGACGAGACCCTGGCAGCCTTCCACGGTCGCGAGCAGGACGTGCAACTGAACCTCTACGTGAACTCACCCACCGAGCTGGAGCTGGCGGTGATCGACGGCCAGCTGGACCTGGCGATTTCCTATTTCAGCCGCACGCGGCCGACGCTGGATTACCTGCCGCTGTACACCGAGGAGATCGGCGTGTTCTGCGGCGAGCGCCACCCGCTGTTCACGGCACGCAAGCCGACGCTGAAGCAGATCGCCGAGTACAACTGGGTGCGCCATGGCTTCCTGCCGGCGGACCAGGAACTGCCGTTCCGTCCCGAACGCAGCAGCGCCACTGCGCATCACATGGAGGCGGTGGCGCATTCGGTGCTGGCCGGCACGCACCTGGGCTACCTGCCGACCCACTACGCGAACATCTGGGTCGAGCGCGGGCGGATGAAGCCTTTGCTACCGGAGAAGCTCTGCTACGAGGTGACGCACAGCATGATCACCTACGCCGGGCGACCTCGCAGCGAGGCCGCCCGTGCGTTCATCGAAGACCTGCTGAGTGTGCACGGCCTCGGCGCCTGAGGTTCAGGTGAGCGTACCGTTGACCGCGTTGAGGTAGATGCGCGAGTAGTCTTCGGCTTGCAGTGGAAGGGCATTGGTTTCGGAAGAGGAAATATCCGCCACAGCCTGCTCGCCGACCCATTGCGCGTCTTCGCCGTTCAGGCCCAGTTCCCTGAGCGTATGGGGAATGCCTACGGACGAGCGCAGCTCCAGAACCCAGCCCAGCAGACCGTCGAAGCTCGCTTCCGGCAGCTCCAGGTAACGCGCCAGGCGCGTGGCATCCGCTTCGATGACCGAGCGGTTGGCCACCAGCACATAGGGCAGCAACACCGCGTTGAGCAGGCCGTGGTGCTTGTGGTGCTTCGCGCCCAGCGGGTGGGCCAGCGCGTGGACGCCGCCGAGACCTTTCTGGAAGGCCACGGCAGCGCTGGCCGAGGCCACCAGCATGCCTTCGCGAGCGGCAAGGTCGGTGCCGTTGTGCACGGCGCGCTGCAGGTGCTCCTTCACCAGTCGCACGCCTTCGAGGGCGACGCCGGCCGACATCGGGTGATAGAGCGGCGAGAACAGCGATTCCAGGTGGTGGGTCAGGGCGTCCATGCCGGTGGCGGCGGTGAGGGACTTCGGCAGGCCGACGGTCAGCACCGGGTCGAGGATCACCGAGTGCGCCAGCAGCTCGCGGTGGCCAACGACGATCTTGATGCCGCGCGCGCTGTCGGTCAGTACGGCCTCGCGGCCCAGTTCGGAACCGGTGCCGGCGGTGGTGGGAATGGCAATCAGCGGCGGCAGGTCGAGGGCCGGGTGATCACCGAGGGTCGGGTAGTGCTCGATCAGTTGCGACCATTCGAAATGGTGCAGGCCATCGGCGTCGCGGCTGAGCAGGGCAATGCCCTTGGCCGCATCCAGCGCGCTGCCCCCGCCCAGGGCGATCAGCGAATCGTGGCCGCCTTCGGCCAGGGCCAGGGCGCCGGTAGTGACTTCCTCCAGCGCGGGGTTGCTGGAGAAACCATGGAACAGCGCGTAGTCGATGCCGGCGGCTTCCAGGCGGCGCCGCACTTCGTGCAGCGGCGGCAGTTCGAGCATGCCGGGGTCGGTGACCAGCAGCGGCTTGCGCATTCCGGCGAGACGGCAGCGCTCGGCCAGTTGGTCGAGGGCGCCGACGCCGCAGAGGATTTCCGTGGGGTAGTTCCAGTAGTTCAGGGTGGACATGGGAAGCTCCGGATTTCAGGCATGGCCTGCCCGTGCCGGGGCGCAAGGCGGCCCGGCAGGGCAGAAGGGAAGGAGAGGCGCCGGTGCGTGCCGGCGCGGATGGCTCAGTCGATGGATCAGCCGACCGGGCGGCCGGCGAAGCTCAGACTGGTGGCGATGCGGCGGTGCGGTTTGGCGATGAACAGGTAGGCCAGGCCGAACAGGGCGAGGACGGAGAACACCACGACCACCGCCCAGACCTGGAACCAGGGCGCGCCGGGCGGGGCGAGCATTTCCCGCGGCCAGGCCACGTTGATCGCCTCGAACACCAGCCAGACCACGGCAACGACGTTGACCAGCAGGCCCTTGCGGCCGAGTTTCAGCGCGCCTTTTTCCGGGTCCCAGCGGCCGGTCAGACGGGCATACAGCGCGCTGGCGGCGACGATCAGGAAGACGAAGAAGAAGCCGCCGCTGCCGAAGGCGATCAGCGTACCGACCGCGGTGGCGTTCAGCCCCAGGGCCAGGCCGAGGCTGGCCAGCAGGGTGCTGCAGACCATCGCGGCCATCGGCACCTTGCGCTTGTCCACGCGGCGCAGCAGGGCGGAGCCGGGAAGGATTTCATCGCGGGCCATGCCGAAGATGGCGCGGCCGATGTAGGTCTGCACCGAGACCACGCAGGCGACGAAGGCGACCAGCACGATGGCCACGAACGGCCGCTCGGCCCAGGCGCCGAAGGCGTCCACCACGGCGGGTGTCACCGGGTCGATGATCTGCCCGCTGACCACGGCGGCCGGGTCCTTGTACGACAGGGTGACGGCGAACGCGGTGAGCATCACCGTCAGGCCGACCACCAGCATCGAGCGCAGGATGGCGCGGGGCGTGGAGACGCGGGCGTCGGTGGTTTCCTCGGAAATCTGCGAGCAGGCGTCGAAGCCGAGGAAGGCCCAGCCGCCCACGGCCAGCGCAGTGAGGAAGCCGGACCAGTAAGTGCCGCCGGAGACTTCCAGGGCATTGAGGCTGCTGAACAGCATCTCGAAGGAATGGTTGCGGAAGAACAGCAGCAACAGCACGCCGATTCCGATGGAGGCGATGGCCTCGGCGAAGATGCCGGCGTTGACGAAGTACTTCAGCGGGTTGATGCCCAGCAGGTTGACCGCCAGACCCAGGGCCAGCAGCGCCGCGCCACAGAGTACCTGTGCGTTGGCGGACGGCGGTTCGCCGGTGACCAGCAGGCCGAGCCAGAAGCCGCCCAGGTAGGACACGGTGGTCAGCGAGGCGAGGGCGGAGGCGAGGTAGAGGAAGCCGGTGAACCAGGCCGCGCGGTCGCCGATCAGCCGGCGTACCCACTGGTAGCAGCCGCCGGCCAGGGGGAACTGCGAGGACAGTTCGGCGTAGACCAGCGCTACGGTCAATTGCAGGAGCAGGCACAGGGGCACGATCCACACCCAGGACGGCCCGACGCTCATGGCGCCCAGGGACATCACCGAGTAGATGCCCACGACCGGGGAAATGGTGGCGAAGCCGACGGAGAACGAGGACCACAGGTTCAGGCCGCGGTCGAGCTCCTGGCGATAGCCGTGGCTGGCAAGCAGGCTTTCATCGCCATTGGCGGCTGCGGTGGGGCTGCGAAGGTCAGACATGCCGGCCTCCGGTGTTCAGGGAAAGGGGGGATTCACGGCCAGGCATGAGCGGGCGAAGGCGCATGGGAGATCCTCGGGGCAGTTGGAGTTGTTATCGAGAACCCGCGTCTCTAGAGGACGGCTGAGTAGCTGGCGCTGTCAGTGCAGCGCGTGGCCAGAGTAGGGTGCTGCCGCATCAGGAAAAATTCATATTTGATTGGGCTGACATCAATTTGGGCTGATGTTTGGAGGATTCGCTGGTGAGGGCCGGTGAATTATCCTGCCTGCTCCCCATGCAGGCCAATTGGTAGGAGCGAGCCTGCTCGCGCATCTGCCCAGCGTTCATCCGTCCCATTCGCGAGCCAGGACCAGGCGCTCCCTCGGTCCTGCGAAAGGCGATGCGGTTGTCGGTGGCGTTCGGAGGAGACTTGCAGGAGCGGGCCATGCCGGCGATCGCTCGCATGGCGCGTTCCTACAGGGGGCGCGCCAACGGTCAGGCCGGGCGGGGCGGGTGAACAGCGAGAAAGGCAGGAACCGGGAGCGACGGCGCGCCCCCGGTGTGCAGCGGTATCAGCAGTGCTTGTCCTGCTCGGCCTTCTTCTCGGCGTCCGGCTGGGCGTTCTGCGCGGTCTGTTGCTCGGCGTCGGTCTTGGCGCGAGTGGCCTGCATGGCCTGGTAGTTGGCTTCGGTCAGGCGGTTGGTCATCAGCGGGGACTCTTCGGCCATGGACGCCTGGCTGGCGAGCAGGGCGGCGAGGGACAGGACACTGGCAGTGAGCAGTTTCATGAAGGAATTCTCGGGTAGTGGACTTCTGATAGGTGATTGCTCGCGAGTGGCCACAGTCTACTGACGGCCCAGCGGCCGTACCCATGAGGAAAACTGCTGGGAATGATCGAATCGCCGTGCTGGCGGCACCGCTGGTTGCGTGGGCCGGAGGGTGATGTTCCCTGGAAGCCCTATGGACACTGCCGTTCAGGCGAAAATGACAGGTCGCCCAGTGGCAGTGGATTGTTCGAATTATCACCGACCATTAAGTCCTGCTAATGAATCCATGCCCGCCGGCTAATGAGTAACGGCAGGTTGCAACCTGTTCGCTGGTCCGACCGGTGTGACGTTTTCTTCACGAACTCCTGTTAAGATCGCCGCCTCTTTGGGGAGTAGCCTGGCTTCACACCTGCGTGAAGCCGCCCTGGTCAACATGATCGGCAACCTGCCGTGGCCAGTGCATCCAACCGGATTGGCGAGACCAACGACATGACTGCGCTCACGCCGGGCTCGCAGTGTCTTGTCGTTGTCTCGTGCCCGGCTGGAGTTGTACGTGAATCCCATCTCGCTGATCTTCCTGGCCTTCGCCATGTCCACCGACGCCTTCGCCGCCGCTATCGGCAAAGGTTCGAGCCTGCACAAGCCGCGCCTTGCCGAAGCCCTGCGCACGGGCCTGATCTTCGGTGTCATCGAAGCCATCACCCCGCTGATCGGCTGGCTACTCGGCCAGGCCGCCAGCAGCTATGTCATCGAGTGGGACCACTGGATCGCCTTTGGCCTGCTGCTCGTGCTTGGCCTGCACATGATCTACAACGGCGTGCGCCACGATGACGATGTCGAGGAGGAGAAGCCCTCGCAACATTCCTTCTGGGTGCTCGCGGTCACTGCGGTGGCGACCAGCATCGACGCCCTGGCGGTTGGCGTGGGCCTCGCCTTCGTCGACGTGAACATCTGGGTCGCCGCCAGCGCCATCGGCCTGGCCACCATGACCATGGTCACCATTGGCACCATGCTCGGTCGCGTGCTCGGTGCGGTGGTCGGCAAGCGCGCCGAGATCATCGGCGGCGTGGTGCTGATGATGGTCGGCGCGACCATCCTCTACGAGCACCTGTCGGCGGTCTGAGACGCCTGTCCGTACCTGCACTGAAAAGGGCCGCATCGAGCGGCCCTTTTCTAGGCTGGCGCGTGTTCACTCGCGCACGTTGCGGTACAGCATCGCCCGCGACGTCTCGTGCATGGCGCGGGTCAGGGCGGCGAGGCGCTGGAACTCCTCCGGGTGCTGTTCGGCGACGTTGTCCATCGGCGTTGGCGAGTAGATGTCGTGCAGGGTCGGCGAACTGCCATCGTGCTGCATCTGCAGGAGGAAGCGCTGGGTCACGCCGCCAATGATGGGAAAGGTCCCTTCGCGCAGCACCAGCGGCACCACGCGTTCGCCTTCCGGTGCGGCCTGCTGCAGGTCGCGGCCCATGCCGCCGTTGGCGTAGGGCTCGCCGAGCAGGCCGAGCACGGTGGGCAACAGGTCCGCCAGGCCTACTGCCTCGTCGAACACGCGGGGCTTCAGCAGGCCTGGCGCGTAGATCATCAGCGGCACGTTGTTGCTCTCCAGCCCGAGCTGTTCGAAGGCCGGCGCCATGTGCGGAATCTGGCTGATGCGCGTGTTGTGGTCGCCGAAGAAGACGAAAAGGGTGTTGTCGAGGTAGCCGTCGCGCTCGGCCATTTCCAGCAGCTTGCCGATGTTGAAGTCCAGCAGGCGCACCGCGTTGAATTGTTCCAGGCTGCGCGAGCCGGCGCCCTGCACCGTCTCCAGCGGCAGGTCGAGCGCCTGGAAGCCATCGTTCTCGCGCGGGAGGGTGAAGGGTCGATGGTTGCCGGAGGTCTGCAGGTAGGCGAAGAACGGCTGGTCCTTCGGCAACTGGCGCAGCACCGCCGTGCCTTCCTTGAAGAAGTCCAGGTCAGAAATGCCCCAGACATCCACCAGCGGCGCTTTCCAGTGGCGCTCCTCGTATAGCTGCACGCCATCGATACTGCGCTGGATCAGCGCGTTGATGTTCGCCCAGCCGGCGTTGCCGCCGATCATGTAGAACTTCTCGTAGCCGTCCAGGGCATTGATCAGGCTGTGCTGGCGGGAGATCAGCGGGTTGCGCGTGGCGGTCTGCTCGCGGGTCACGTCCGGCACGCCGGTGATGCTGGCCCAGACGGTTTTCGCGGTGCCGGTCACGGGCACGTAGAAGTGTCGGAAGAACCAGCCTTCGCGGGCGATGCGGTCGAGGTTGGGGGTCGGGTTCAGCGGATTGCCGTAGGCGCCGACGGCGCTGGTGCCGAGTGACTCCAGCATGACGAAGACCACATTGGGCTGACGCCCGCCGGCCAGCGCGGTCGGCTGCGCGGGTTGCTGGCGGCGGTAGTCGAGGGCCTGCTCGTCGGGGGTGTCGATGCCGAGGTAGGTTGCCATCAACGGGTAGTGCCGGCGTGCTTCGGCCTCATCGTAGGCGACGGGATCGACGCGCAGCGTGTCGTAGAGGAATACCACCGGGTTCAGCCCGAGGGCGGCGATCTGCGCGTCGCCGCTGTAGAAGGCGTCACTCCAGCGCAGCGGCACCGGGTTCTCCAGGTTGAGGTTGTCGACGCGGCCGAGCAGGCCGAGGAATACCAGCACGCTGACCAGTGCGGCGCCGGCGGCAACGGACACGCGCGGGATCGGCGTGGCGGGTCGCCCCAGGGTCCTGCGTTCGAGCTGCCACAGCACGGCGAGTGTCAGCCCCAGGCAGGCCAGCCAGCCCAGGCTGATCCAGATCACCGGGTAGGTCTGCCAGACCATGCCGGTGGAGATCTGCGCGTCCTCGATGAAGCGCAGTACCGTGGCATTGATGCGCACGCCCAGGTACGCGTAGTGCCCGAAGTCGATGATGTAGACCAGCAGCACCAGCCCCACGGCCAGGGCCAGGTAAGCGCGGGCGAGGTAGCGCATGACGCGGCTGCGCAGCAGGTTCTGCCAGGGCAGCCAGGCCAGCAGCATCAGCGGCAGGACGAGCAGCAGGGCCAGGCGCAGATCGAAGCGCAGGCCGATGCCGAGGGTCCGCAGGACGTCGTCATTCGCCCCGAGGGCGTGCCAGGGCAGCCCGGAAAACCCGAGCAGGAACACGCCGCGCAGCAGCGTGAACAGGGTGAACAGCACGGCGACGACGCCGGTCAGGTAGTGCAGGCGTCGGGAGCGAATCCAGCTCATCGATCAGTCTCGGCAAAATCCGTGGAGCGGGGCACAGTGCGCCCGCCGGAGAAAAGCGTGCGGGCGCGGCGCAGCAGCGCAAGGCCTGCCCATTTGAGGCAGCAGACCCAGGCGTAGAGCACCAACAGCGGGTCGATCAGGTAGTTCCAGTAGTTGCCGGAGCCGTCGCCGCGCAACGCGTAGGCCAGGGTTGCAACCAGCAGCATCGCCGCGCCGAGGCCATTCCCGCGCAGCAGGAAGGCGAGGGTCAGCACGGCCATCGCCAGCAGCAGCCAGGTCGGCTCGTAGCCCCAGCGGAACGGGTCCAGGTAGCTCAGGCCCAGGGACGCCGGGTAGAGCACCAGCGCCAACGCCCCGATAACCAGCAGCAGGTCGCGCAGCTGGGCGGAGCGAATCTGCACCACACCGAAGCGCGCCAGCGTGAAGCCTGCCAGCAGCACCAGCAGGCTGGTGGAGAGGTCATGGGTGAAGCTGCGCACGACTATGGCCAGCGGCAGTCCATCGACGGGAACGACGGTCAGCCCGGCTGCTATCGCGAGCTTCAGTGCTTGCCAGTGGCGTGCGGTGCCGAATGGCCCGACCAGCAGGAAGAGGAACAGGGCCAGCGCGAGATGCGCCTGCCAGAGTCCGAATGTCATGGTTTGCCCTCGACCCAGGCGTCGGTGAAGCTGACGTGCTTGATGAAGGTGTCGTTCCACGAATAGACCAGGTGATAGGCACCGGCCGCGTCGCGGGCGAAGTAGGGGTACTCGTATTCGAAGCGGCACTGGCCGGATTCGCACATGCGCTGGCTGACGCGGGTGAGGAAGTTCTGCTCCAGGGCCTTCTGCTGCCGTGCATCCACCTCGTCCCAGGTCGCGCCGATCAGGGCGCGGAAGACTTCCGGCGGTACCGGGTCGCCCCAGGGATCGGGGGATTCGTCGAGCTGCGAGACCAGCCGCCAGTTGCGCAGCTGCGCGTCGGTTTCGTAGAGCGTCAGGCGGAAGCGGCCATCTTCCAGGTCGTTCATCGCCACCAGCAGGTTGCCGTTGGCGCGGCCGACAGCGGCAAGCGACGAGTTGGGGTTGCTCGGCTCGACCGGTTGCGGCTCGCTCCAGGTCTGTCCGGCATCGTTGGTGCGGCTGGCCAGCACGCGGTGGTGCTGCTCGCCGGCATAGCGCAGCAGCGCGACGGCCTGCCGGCCATCCTGCGCGACCACTGTCGGTTGCAGCGAATGCTTGCCCTTGCTGATGCGGAATTTGTCGAGCACCTCGCCGTCGCGGTTCAGGTAGAGGTATTCGGCGAACTTGCCCATGAATTCGTGGTAGACCGGCAGGCCGATGGAGCCGTCGCGGTGGAATACCGGTGCGCCGCGCACCAGGGTGCTGAGGTTGAGGAAGGGTGTGGTCACCAGTTGGCGCGGGGTGCTCCAGGTCTGGCCCAGGTCGTCCGAGTGCATGGCGTTGATCGCGCTCCCGGCCCAGCCGCCCACCGAGACGGACACGTAGAACAGCCACAGGCGGTTGTCTGGCGACAGGGCGATGACCGGGTTGCCGAGCTTGCGGATGTTCTTCCGCACCGCCTGCTCGGTCCCCGTCCGCGTGGCCAGTACGCGCTCGGGCGACCATTGCCGGGTGCCGGCGTCGAACCGCGCGGCACGAATCTGCACGTCCGCGGAGCCTTCGCGGGTGCCGGCGAACCACACCGCCATCAAGGCGCCGCCGGGCAGGGTGGCGAGCGAGGCGGAGTGCACGAAGTCGCGCATGTCCGAGGAGGCGAATTGCCGGGTCAGGCTGGCGGGGGTAGTAGTCGGGGCGGCGTTGCTGACGGCGAAGTCCGACACGTCGAAAGAGGGCGACTGGTGCCAGGCGAACGCGAACACGGCGGCCACCAGCAGGCTGCCTGCGCAGCGGCGTACGCGCGTCTTCATCGTCGCAGCACCGGCTCAGCTTTCACCAGGGCGAAGGTGACGGGATGGAAGTACAGCTCGACGCGGTCGCTCTGCGGGTTGAAGCCGTAGATCTCGTAGCAGTTGCCCGGCGTCACGCGGAACTTGGTGATCCGGTAGCCCTGCTGCTTCATGGTCGAGCGGAAGATCGATTCCTGCTGCCAGGTGGATCTGTCCGCGCGGGTACATTGCGCGTCGGCGAAGGCGAGGTTGGTGCTGCCCAGGGCGACAGCGAACGGGATGAGCTTCCACATGGGGCCAGTCCGGTAGGTTGAAGGCGCCAAGTTAGAAAGCGAAATGTGAATTAAATGTTAAATATAACAAACAGTTACACTGCTTCCGAGGACGCTTCCGAAGGACTTTTCCGGCTGCTTCCGGCGAGCCTAACGGCTGATCTGGCGTCGCGCCAAACCGCTTTTGATGACTTTCTGTTTCGCGGGAAGGGGAAGCGGAAGGAGTGCGACTGCGCGAAGGCCGATCACGCGGATCGGCCACGGCAAGGGAGCGTCGGGCGACGCTCCGCGAGAGCAGCTCAGGCCGGCACGCCGAGGATCACGTGGGAAGCCTTGATCACCGCAGTGGCGCTGGCGCCCGGAGCCAGGCCCAGCTCGCTCACAGCGTCGCGGGTGACGATGGAGTAGACCTTGGTGCCGCCGGCCAGCTCGATCACCACTTCGGCGTTGACCGCGCCGTCGGTGACGCTGACGACCTTGCCGTTCAGGCAATTGCGCGCCGACAGGCGGATATCGCTGGCTTCGGTCATCAGCATGACCCAGGGCGCCTTGACCAGCGCAACGGCGTCGACGCCGGCGGCCAGCTTCAGGCTGTTGACGCTTTCCACGGTGACGACGGCCACCAGGGTCTCACCGCCTGCGAGCTCCAGGACGACTTCGCTGTTGACCGCGCCGGCGCGGACTTCACGGACCTTGCCTTTGAACACGTTGCGTGCGCTGACTTTCATTGTTTTTCTCCACAGAGGGTTCAGAAAATTCTGACCAGCGTGTCAAAAAACGCTATGAAGTTGCCACCACAGCGCGCGCGTCACGCCTTCACATAGACCCACGCCTGCAGGCCCGATTGCAGCTGGGCGTTGATTCGCTGGTAGTCCGATACCTCGTAGGCGTCCGCCGCGAGCAGCTCCTGCTGGCTGATCTCGAAGACGGTGCCGGGCACGCGATCGGCTTCCTCGCCGCTGTAGTGGACGATGGGGTGGTGGGTCTTGCCGCTGGTGGCGAGCACCGCCGGATCGGTGATTTCCACCCAGTCCTGGCGAAAGCCCACCAGGGCATCGGCGCGGCCCTGCAGCTCGCGGCCGAAGCTGGACAACTGCACGGCCTTGTCCTGCAGGGTGCCGTAGGAGAACAACAGTACGGTTTCGCTCATGCGTGTGCTCCGTGTCAGGCCAGCAGGTCTTCGTAGAAGGCGCCATAGGCCTTGCTCGGGTGGGCGAGCTGGATCTCCAGGATCCACAGGCCGCCATGGGGGTGCTCGGCGTAGTCGCCCAGGTCGCCCGCGCGGTAGATGGCGTGGGGAAAGTCGCTGACGCGATGGCCCTTGATGTCCAGGTTGAGCTTCCAGCCCATGGCCTCGGCCTGCTGGTGGGCGAAGTCATAGAGCTCGACGCCGCTGCAGCCGGTCTCGCGCCAGCGCGCCTCGACGCGTTCGAACAGAGTCTTCGCCGCCGCTGCGCAAGCGGCCATGTCCGGATCGTCGCCGGTAACGAAGGTGGCGCCAGCGTCGCCTTCGTGGCCGCGCCAGACCACGCCCATGTCGATGAAGAAGATGTCGTTCTCGCCCAGCACCGGGTTGCCCTCGGAGCGCTGCTTGAAGGTCTTCAGGGTATTGGCGCCGAAGCGGATCAGCAGCGGGTGCCAGATGCGCTCCATGCCCAGGTCGGCGAGCACCTGCTTGCCGATGGCGACGGCTTCCAGTTCGGTCATGCCCGGGCGCATCGCGGCGGCGATGGCGTCCACGGCTTCCCAGGTGCGGGCCTGGGCGTATTGCATCGATTCCAGCGCGTAATTCGCGCCGACGGCTTCCTTGGCGTACACGGCGGTGTTCATTTCTTCTTCTCTCTGAGCGACAACCTTATCGGCGTATATCTTTCTACATAGCGATGGCGGAATTCAATCACCGGCTCAACAGCAGGACATGGCGCAGGCGATGAAGGCAGTGGTCAGCGTGGTGATGCTCAGCCCGACCAGGAACAGGGTGTCGGCGATGCGCCCCAGGCGGTGGTTGCGCTGCAGCTTGCGGGTGCGCAGGCCGAAGTAGGCGGCGAGGGTGGTGGCCAGGTAGATCACCGTGTTCACCGCGAGCATGTCCTGGCCGATCAGGTCGACGCGGTGCTGGCCAACGATGATGCGCAGGATGCCCACCACGGTCAGGCACACGCCGACCATGGCGCCAGACGCGGCGAAGATGTGCACGCAGATGTCGTCGTCCAGGTGCGCGGTGTGGCTCTTGAGGCTCATGGCGATGTCTCCGGTGCCGGCCGCTGCGGTTCATCCGCTCGCCTTGCCGGCCTGAATGTGGCTGCCATGATAGGTAGGACGCAGTGGTTGCTGTACTCGCTTTCCCGGTGGCCTCAGGTGACCCGAAAAACAGAGGAAAATCAGCCAGATAGCCGCCGTCTGCCACGGCAGGCGCGGGCCCTGGAAAAGGTCGAGCTCATATTGGAGGCGTCCCGGCGCATCCTGGAGCGTCATGGCCTGGAGGGGGTCACCACCAACCACGTGGCGGAACTGGCCGGGGTCAGTGTCGGTTCGCTCTACCAGTACTTCCCCAACAAGGAACGCATCCTCGACGAACTGGCCCGACGCGAACTGGCGGCGCTGGCCACCGGCATCATGGGTGCGCTTTCCGCTCGCCCGCCAGAGTCGCCCGGCGAGCGCATCCGTGCGGTGATCCACGCGGCCGTCAGCGCCTACGGCGGGCGCACCGGCGCGCACAAGGCGCTGATGCACTACCTGATGACCCGCGGCGGTGGCAGCCCGCTGCCGGCGCTGCGCGGCAGCATCATGACCCACCTGGTGACCCACGGCCTGATCGGCCATGACCAGCAGCTGCGCAAGCTCGACGAGCCCGAGGTGTTCGTGCTCGCCCACGCTGTCGGTGGCGTGCTGCGCGCCCTGCTGGAGGACCCCGCTGCCCTGGCACCGGGGCGGCGCGAGGGCATCGAGGAAGCGCTGGTGCGACTGGTGCTGGCGTACTACGGGCGGGGCGAGGCGGGCTGAAGCCCGGCGCCCGTCACAGCCACCAGCGCAGCAGGTAGAACGCGCCCATGCTGAGGAGCACGCTGAGCAGTACATTGCGCGTCCACAGGACCAGCGCCACGGCGACGATGGCCCCGAGCAGGTAGGGGTTGTCCAGGCGCAGGTTCAACTGGTGCTCGGGAAGGAACACGATGGGCCCGCAGATCGCGGTGAGCATCCCCGGTACGGCGAAGCCGAGGAACTGCCGAACGTTGCTGCCCAGGCGGATCGGCAGGCGTGGCTCGAGGAACACGTAGCGGTTGAAGAACACGATCAGGCCCATGCCGACGATCACTGCCCAGGCCATCATGCGCGCACCCCCGAGAATTTCTGGCAGAGGAAGCCGGCGAACATCCCCGCCAGTCCGGACAGCACCAGCGCCGAGCCTATATGCAGGTAGCTGAGCAGCACCGAGCAGAACAGCGAGACGGCGACGCAGACCACGGTCGGGATGTTCTTCACCACCGGCACGATCAGCGCGACGAAGGTCGCAGCGATGGAGAAGTCCAGGCCCAGGTGCTCGAGGCCGGGGATGCTGGTGCCCACCAGCACGCCGGCGAGGGTGAAGAGGTTCCAGGCGATATAGAACGTCAGGCCCACGCCCAGGGCGTACCAGCGGTTGAAGGTCTGCTTGTCGTGGCTGCTGGTGAGGGCGAACAACTCGTCGGTGAGCAGAAAGCCCAGCCCGGCGCGCCAGCGGCCCGGCAGCGGGGAAATCACCGGGCGCATGGTCATCCCGTAGAGCAGGTGCTGGGACGTCAGCAGCAGGGTGGTGATCATGATCGAGAAGAACCCGGCGCCGCCCTTGAGCATGCCGATCGCCACCAGTTGTGCGGCGCCGGCGAAGACGATTGCGGACAGACCCTGGCCGTGCAGCGGCGAGAGACCGGCGTCGATCGCCAGGGAGCCGGCCAGCAGGCCCCAGGGCAGGACCGCGAGTGACAGCGGCATGATATCGATGGCGCCCCTGAGGAACGCGCGTGATGGAAGCTGATCGTGGGACATGAACGTTTCTTGCAGGCAGATAAGTGCCTTCAGCGTGGCAGAGAAACGCACCGCCTGGCTTGAACATTCTTGCTGTTTGCAGCCATGGCATGTCGGAGACTTATCAGGGCTGCTGCTCGCTGCCTGCCAGGTGCACGGCAGATACCAGTCGCGGATCGGCGCCGCCGAACAGGGTGCGCAGATAATCCTCCTGGCTGTGCAGGCCGTGGCGCACCAGCCAGTCGCGCCCGCCGGGGAGGGCGCGCAGTACGCAGTGGAAGACGAATCGCGGTGGCGCCGTCAGCAGGGGATACCAGGGCAGGCTGCCGCCGGGCAATCCGAGCGCGCAGCGGCCGTGGGCGTCGATGAAGGTGCCGGCGATGCTCAGGTGAATGGCGCGGTTCAGGCGTCCGCGCAGCCAGGCGAAGTTGGCGTAGTGGCGCTGCAGGGGTTCGTCCACCAGTGCGGAGCCGAGGATGCGGCTGCTGTCGTCCGCCGGCGCCTGTGACAGCAGGTTGTGGTAGAGCGCGCGGATCGCGTCGTTCTCGCTGCCGCATAGCCAGCGCTCCTCGACGCCCATCAGCCAGGCGATGTAGCGCCAGAGGTGGATGATGGCGTCGCGGTCGCGGCGGCTCAGGGCGACGCCCAGCATGCGCTGGCCGATCAGGAAGATCGCGGAGAAGGCCAGGTAGGTCGCGTGCATGTCGCCCTGGTTGACCGGCAGGCCGTAGTGGGCGAAGTCCCAGTCCTCGAGGCGCGATACGCGCCGCCGCACCAGCGCATGCACCAGCCGCACGTGCAGCGTACTGCGATAGCCCGCCGCGCCGCGCGCCATGCCACCGGGACGGGTGCAGTCGATCCACCATTTGGTGGTTTCCGCAACGCGCCGCTGCGGGCCTTTCTCCAGTGCGCCGGTCAGCACCAGGGTGCGGTTGATCCCGGAGGCCTGGTAGCCGGCCAGCAGGCCGAGATCGCGCAGCACGCGCATACCGGTCAGCCCGGAAAGCCCGCAGGCACGGGCGCCCTCCTGGAGTCGCCGTAGGTCGACCCAGGCGGGCAGTGCGTCGACCTGGTCGAAGAAGGTCTTCAGCGGTCCGGGTGCGTCGGGGATGGCGGCGATGCCCTGGTTCAGCGCCTGTTCGTACAGCCGCATGCCGTTGCCGAGGCCGACTTCGAACATCCACTCCACCAGCGCATCCATGGGCGCGTCGCCCACCGTGAGGGACTCTCCGATGGCCTGCCAGGTTGCGGCATCCGGCTCGCTCGGGCCCTTGAGGAAGCGTTTGACCGGCGCAGCGGTGCGGCGGGCGCGCTGCAGGTCAGCGCCGTGGCGGGTAGGCAGGGCGGTTGCGCTCATCGATTCATACCTTGGTTTGGTTGCCGGGTGGATTCCTCGAATTACGCTATTGCGAGTATTTGCTCGCATTCAACTCGCATCCGGCTCGCACCAGGAGAGAAACATGAGGAAGCAACCCCAGCAGCAGCGCGCCAACGAAATGGTGGCCGTGCTGGTCGAGGCCGCGGCGCTGGAAATCGGCGAGCACGGCCTGGACGGCCTGACCACCAATCACGTCGCGCGGCGCGCCGGCGTAAGCGTTGGCTCGCTGTACCAGTACTTCGCCAACAAGGAAATGATCGTCGAGGCCCTGCTGATGCAGCGCGCCGGCACGCTGATGAAGGTGGTGCACGAGCGCGTCACGCCGCTCCTGGGCGTGGACATCGGCAGCGTGACCCGTGCGGTGCTGGAGGGCATCTTCGAGCAGGTGGAAGGCGATGCGGCGCAACGCGAACTGCTGCGGCACTGGCACCGGCTCAACTCCGCGCCAGTGTTCCAGATCCTCGAGCGGCAGATGATGGAGGTGTGCCGGCAGTACCTGATGCGCCACTTCGACGACTACCGCATCGACAACCTGCCGGCCGTGCTTTTCGTGGTGATCAACTCCGTGCAGTACACCACTGCGCGCTACCTGAGCGAGGCGCAGCCGCTGCTGGGGCGCGAGGAAGTGATCGATACCCTGGCGCGGATGGTCGAATCCCTCTGCCTGCCACGCGACAAGCGCCACCTGTAGGCGCGAGCCACGCTCGCGAACCGCCGGCAGGGCGGCGCTCAGGTCAGACCACTGTGTTCCCAGGTGACTGCAGATTGGCTGCGATAACTCCGCGAGCTCTGCTCGCGGATCGCGGGCATGGCCAGCTCCTACAGGGTAAATCGTGTGAATCAGGCATGAAAAAGCCCCGGAAGGCTCGTGCCAACCGGGGCTTCGCTCAGCGCATCAGGCCACGACCGGAATCATCGGGTCGGCGGCTGCCAGTGCAGTGGCGCGATCAGCGGCCGGCGGGTAGATCCACACGGTGTTGATCTCGGTCTTGATCTTCTTGCCTTCTTCACGCTGGAAGCGCACCTGGCGGTCCCAGCCCTCGGTGAACAGCGCGCCCCAGGCACCCAGGTCCAGGCAGGTCACGTACTTGGGCTGGCTGTAGGGGATCGGCGCCACGCCCAGCAGGTCGGCGGCGGCGTTGTTGCCGGCCGAGCGGCCGAGGGCGATGGCATGCTGGCAGGTCATCAGCGCGTAGTTGCCGACATCGTCGGTGGCGGCGTAAGCCGTGTCGCCGGTAGCGAACACCGCGTCCTGGCCGATCACCTGAAGGTTGCGGTCCACGTGCAGGCGGCCCTGGCGGTCACGCTCGCCGGACACCTGCTCGGTCAGCGCGCTGGCGCGTACGCCGGCGGTCCAGATCACTGTCTTCGCGTCGATGCGCTCGCCGCTGGACAGGGTCACGCCGTTCTCGTCGATGGATTCCACCGAAGACTTCAGGCGCCATTCCAGGCCCAGTTCGGTGGAGGCTTCGGCCACCACGGACTGTGAGGTGACGCCCAGGGCGCCGCCGATCTCGCTGCCGCGATCGACCACGATGACCCGCACCTTGGCGTCCGCGCCGAGCACTTCACGCAGGCGCGCCGGCATTTCAGCGGCGGTCTCGATGCCAGTGAAGCCGCCGCCGGCGACGATCACGGTGTGGCGCGCTTCGGAGGCCGGCAACTGGTGCAGCGAGCGGATGTGCGCTTCAAGGCGCACGGCCTGGTCGATGTCGTCCACGTCGAAGGCGTGCTCGATGCCGGGCAGGGCGGGGCGGGCGACCTTGCTGCCGCTGGCGAGGATCAGGCGGTCGAAGCCCAGGGTGGCGATCTCGCCGTTGGCATCGCGGTAGTCCAGCTGGCGGCCGTCGACGTCGATCTGCTCGGCGCTGCCCTGGATGAAGGTCACACCCACGGCGCCGAACAGATCGCCCAGCGGCGCGGCCATCTGGTGCACGTTGGGCTCGTAGAAGCGCGGGCGGATGCGCAGTTCGGCCTGGGGCGCGAGGACCGCGACTTCGACGTCGCCGCGCTGGTGCAGGTCGAGCAGGCGCGTGGCGCTGAGGGCGCTCCACATGCCCGCGAAACCGGTGCCGACGATCAGGATGCGTTGTTTCATGGTGCTCTCCGACGAAAAGGATGAATCCAGGTTATGGGGTTCCCGAGTGCCTGATATCGGAGCGGTTCGCTTCCCGGCTCGTCTCGGATAACTACGACTATATTTGTCGTAGTTATCCGGTGCAACCGATTTTTACCGCAAACTCCGACCGTTCGTCACGGCCTGCGCGGAAAAACTGCGCTGCTTCTGTTCATGCGTCGATCACGCTGAGAGCCTGCAAGCCGCATCCAGCGGATGACAGTTCGTCCGGATGCATGCTTAAGTGCTTGCCGGATGCCCGGTGCGGCGCGAGAATAATGCGACTGATTTAGTCGGAGTTTAGGATGGCTTTATACAGCGCGGGCGTGGAGTACGGCATTCACTGCCTGCTCTATCTGACAGACGAGAAGGGCGACAGCCGCGATTCCAGTGTGCGTGCACTGGCGGAGCTGCAGGGCGTGCCCCAGGAGCTGCTCGCCAAGGTCTTCACCAAGCTGGCCAAGGCTGGGCTGGTGGCGGCGACCGAAGGTGTGCGCGGCGGTTTCCGACTGGCGCGGCCGGCAGACGAAATCACCGTGCTGGATATCGTCAAGGCCATCGATGGCGACAAGCAGATCTTCGAGTGCCGTGACATCCGCGGCCGCTGTGCCGTGTTCGACGGTTCCCCGCCGGAGTGGGCGACCTGCGGCACCTGCTCGATCCATGCGGTCATGCTCACCGCGCAGAAGCGCATGGAAGAAGCGCTGGCCCAGCACACCGTGCTCGACCTCGCGCGCCGTGTCGGGCGCAAGGCGCCGCCGGAGTTCGGCGAGGCCCTGGTGCGCTGGATGGACGGCCAGCGCGACGGCTCCAGCGCCGTCAGCTGACCTAGAGAGCCTTAGCGCGCATCACCGCCGCGCGGCTTGTAGAAGACGAACTCGTCGGTCTCGGCCGTGCGGATGTACTCCTTCGCCCAAGCCGGTGAGGCGTGGCGATCGTGGAAGTACATGGCGCCGCGCGTGCGGTCGCTCAACTGCTGGTTCAGCGCGCGGCGGGCGATTTCCTTGGCGATGTCGTAGCGATTCTTCTCTTCCACCTGGTCGGGACGGCCGTCGCACCACCAGGAGAACTGGCAGTGCTTCTGCGCCTGGCCCTGCTTGACCACGCCGCACACGGTGTCGGGGAAGCCGCCGTGACCCATGCGGTTGAGCACTACATTGGCCACTGCCTCCATGTCCGCCTTGCCGCCACCCTTGGCTTCCCAGTAGAGGGTCCGGGACAGGCAGACGATGGCGTCGTCCAGCGGTGCCTTGCCAGCCGGGTCCAGTGCCTTGACCTCGGATTGTGTGATGGGCGCCGGGCTGGCCGTCGCCGTCGCCGGGTGGGCGACCTGCTGCTCCAGCACTTCGGCCTTGGTCACCGCGGCCTGGGCTTTCTCGTCGGTGGTGGTGCCGATGGAGGCGGCGATGGAAGAGGGCGCCCACAGGGTGAGCAGCAACAAAGGAAGAAGAAGGCGGCACATGAGCGAACCTACCTGCGCAGCGAAATCAGTCCGGTCGTTGCGCGACTCCTGCGAATCCGCTGCGCAACGACGCCCTTCAGGCCGCCTCCCTCCGTACGGAAAGGCAAGGCGACTGCGCCTGGTCGTAGTGACTGCGCCGCGTGGAACCAGATTCAACTTTTCAGCCGGACGGTAGTTCCTGCAGCCGGCGGCTGGCGGGGATCAGGGCAGGTACCGCTGAAGAAATTCGCCCACCGCGTGCAGCACCGCCACCTGTTGCTCGCGGTGCGGAACGTGGCCGCAATCGGGCAGTAGCCTGAGCATCGTCGGCACGCCGGGAACCGAGGTGAAACGCTCCGGGTGCGCGGCCGAGCCGTATTCGTCCTGCTCGCCGTGCAGGCTGAGGATCGGGCACCTGACCTGCGCCAGTTCGGCGTCCAGGTTCCAGTCGCTGAAGTCGTCGGACAGCCAGGTATCGACCCAGGCGCGCAGCACCCAGAATGCCTTGTCGCCGTGGTACTTCTGCAGGCGCTCCAGCTGGCCTTCGCGGGCAAATTCCAGGTCGGCGGCGCGAATACCATCGCGAGTCTGGTGCTCGACAAAAGCCTGTGCGGACTCGGTGATCAGTGCCGCGCATGCTTGCGGATGTTGTGCCACACAGGCCACGGCCATGGCACCGCCGACGCTGTGGCCGAACACCACGCAGCGCTGGAAATCGAAGTGCTGTTGCAGCAAGGGGAAGGTGGTGCGCGCTTCGTCGTCGATGAAGTCCAGCGGCAGGGCGCCGGGGTAGCGCTCGGAGCGGCCGAAACCGAGGCGGTCATAGGCGATCACCTGGCGGCTGGTGAAGCGCGCGAGCTGCTCCGGGAAATCGCGCCACAAGGTCACGCAGCCCAGCGAGTCATGCAGCAGCAGAAGCGGCTCGCCGAGGGTTTCGGCGGGCGTCCAGTCCTGGGCGAACAACCGGCCTTTCTCGTTGCTGATCCAGTGCTCCCGGGTGGTGACGGGCAACGGCATGACACTCTCCTGTACTGACGTGCGGTGGGTTCGGTCATAGTATTCCGGCCAGATGCCCGAGGCGATGTTCAGACGGGCGCATGCATAGTCCGATCGGGCCAGGAGGGTGTGTGAAACAGGTGACGGTGCTGGCCTACGAAGGCTGCTGGGCGATGGGGCTGTTCTCGGCGACTGATTTCTTCCGCATTGCTGCGTTGCTGGAGCAGCATCTGGGCGTGGAGCCGTCCTTCGCGGTGCGAGTCGTGTCCGTCGATGGCGCACCGGTGCGCGCCGCAGGCGGTCATGTCATTACGGCGGAATCGTCGATCGCGGAGGTCGGATCGGCATCGCTGGTTGTCCTGCCGGCCATCGAGGGGCCACGCCTGGCCGGGTTCGAAGCGGATAAGCGGGTACTGGACTGGCTGGGCGAGTGCATCGACAGCGGTGCACGGGTACTGGCGCTGACCACCGGCGCGGCGTGGCTGGCGGCGAGCGGTCGCCTCGATGGCAGCCTGCTGGCCACCCACTGGGCGTTCGTTCGACAACTGGGCAAGCGCTACCCGGCGTGCCGCTTCGTGGCGAGGGAGTCCTTCCTCCAGGCGGGCGGGCTGTACAGCACTGGCTCGCTCAATGGTTGCTTCGATGCGTTGCTGGATATTCTTGCCCGTGACTGCGGCGACCGCTTCGCCCAGCTCTGTGCGACTCACCTGCTGGTGGCTGAGCCGCATCGCCTCGGGCCGATCCTGCCGGGCCATCGCAACCATTGCGATGATACGGTGCTGCGGGTGCAGGACTGGATCGAAAGCCACCATGCCGAACCGCTGACCATCGAACGCATGGCGCGCCAGGCCGGGGTCAGCGAACGGACCTTCAAGCGGCGCTTCACGGAGGCGACGCGCCTGCCTCCGAACCTGTACCTGCAGCAGGTGCGCATCGACAAGGCAAAGAAGCTGCTGCTGGCGACCCAGATGTCGGTGCGCGAGATAGCCGCCGAGGTCGGCTACGAGAACGTCAGTTTCTTTGTCCGCCTGTTCAAGGCGCGGGCTGGCACCACCCCGGCGCGCTGGCGTGAAGGCGCAGCCTGACGACCGATAAGAAATCCTTAAGGCTGCCGCGCGATGATGACGACTCGCGGCCGGTAGCTGTCCCGGGCAGTGCTCACACCGGGTCCGGCCGTATTTTTTGAATTTGAAGAGGAGTCCTGCCTTGGACACTTGCCCTGGTCGATTGCGACAGGTCTGAACAGCGAGCCGTCCGGCAGAACCCTGCCACTGTCTCGCTGCGTTGCGGACAGTGGCGATACGCATCCCACCACGGGATGACGTTTCACCATTCCCCTGCGGGGCCATCCGGCCCTTCGCCCTCTCGCAATCCACACCCGAATGCGCGCCGGCATCGCCCGGCGCATGGAGCGGCCGTGCGCCGCAAACGAGGTGGAACATGGATTGGAAAATCTTCCTGCTGCGGGTCGCCGCCGCTCTCATCCTGGGTGCGCTGATCGGCGCCGAACGCCAACTGCGCCAGCGCCTCACCGGCCTGCGCACCAACGCACTGGTCAGCACCGGTGCCTGTCTCTTCGTGCTGATGACCCAGGCCATGCCGGGGCTTTCCGCGGATGCCCCGCGCATCGCCGCCTATGTGGTGTCCGGGATCGGCTTCCTGGGCGGTGGGGTGATCATGCGTGATGGCCTGAACGTGCGCGGCCTGAACACCGCCGCCACGCTCTGGTGCACCGCCGCCATCGGCGTGCTGTGCAGCATGGGGTTGCTGCTGGAAGCTGCGCTCGGCAGCGTGGTGGTGCTCTGCGCCAACATCCTGCTGCGCGATATCGCCCAGCGCATCAACAATCAGGATGTGCTGCCGGCCAACGAAGCCGAACAGCGCTATGGTGTGGCCGTCGTCTGCCGGGCCGAAGACGAAATCCAGGTGCGCAGCCTGATGCTGCATAGCCTGGACAGCAGCGAGCTGCGCCTGCAGTCGCTGCACAGCGAAGACCAGACCAACCCGACAAAACTGGAAGTGCGTGCCGAGCTGCTTGGCGGCCATGGCGCCGTCGGCCAACTGGAACGCATGGTCAGCCGCATCAGCCTGGAGAAGGGCGTCAGCTCGGTACGCTGGCAGCTGTTCGAGCTGGCCAGTGATTGCTAGTCCGCACGCATCCGTGGGCTCTTCGTAGGAGCGAGCAAGCTCGCTCCTACAAGGACGACTCCGCTGTGCGAGCTTGGGTAGGAGCGGACTCCGTCCACGATTGGCATCCGGGCGCGCTGAACTCAACCCTTGCGATCGCTGCGGGCTCAGCCCTCGCGGGCCGTGCGGCAGCCGCAGCGCGGCGCCGGCGCGCGGGCTTCCTCGGCCACCACACCGCGCCACCAGCGCTCGCCCTGGTGCGGCGCTTGGATGTCGATGCGCTCGCCCATCATCGGGGTGGTAACTGCCAGCCCGCGTTCGCCGGCAATTTCAAGCACGCGCTCGAAAGGCTCGTACCAGGCGTGCATGGCCAGGTCGAAGGTGCCGTTGTGGATCGGCAGCAGCCAGCGACCGTTGAGGTCCTGGTGCGCTTGCACGGTCTGCTGCGGGTGCATGTGTACGTAGGGCCAGTGTTCGTTGTAGGCGCCGGTTTCCATCAGTGTCAGGTCGAAGTGACCGAAGCGCCGGCCGATCTCGGCGAATCCGTCGAAGTAGCCAGTGTCGCCGCTGAAGAAGATCCGCAGGCTGTCGTCCTCGATCACCCAGGAGCACCACAAGGTGCGATTGCCGTCGCGCACGCCGCGGCCGGAGAAGTGCTGCGCCGGGGTGGCGGTCAGGCACAGGTCGTCCACCGTAGTGCTCTGCCACCAGTCCAGCTGGCGGATCTTCTCCGCCGGCACGCCCCAGTCCAGCAGGCGATCGCCGACACCCAGCGGGGTGAGGAAGACCTGCGCACGCTCGGCCAGCACGGCGATGGTCGCGCGATCGAGGTGGTCGTAGTGGTCGTGGGAGAGAATCACGCCGCGAATCGGCGGCAGGTCCTGCAGGGCAATTGGCGGCGCGTGGAAGCGCTTGGGCCCGGCGAAGCTGAAGGGTGAGGCACGCTCGGAGAACACCGGGTCAGTCAGCCACCAGCCGCCGCGCAACTTGATCAGCAGGGTGGAATGGCCGAGGCGGTAGAGGCTGCGGTCGGGTGCCTGCTCCAGTTCGTCGCGGCTCAGCGCGCGCACCGGCACCGGGGCGCGAGGCACGGTGTTCTTCGGCTTGTTGAACAGGACATCCCACAGCACCTTCGCGCTGGGCTCGGGCATGTTGGCCGGGCGAGCCTTGAGGTTGCGGAATCTCCCGGCGATGTAATGCGGCGAGTGGCTGTAGTCGTCGATGGGCGCGCGGTGCAGTGGGAGACGGGGCAAGGCACTGGTCCTGAGTGGCGGAATGCGTCAGGGAAACACGCTACAGGTTCGGCCGCCAGGGAGCATTACCGGCATTTTGATTCAGAACATCACCGTTATCGATGGGAGCAACCCGCAGCGGTCCGGCCCAGCAGGATGGGCGGCGGCGCCTGGGCCATGCCTGCGACAGGCCTTGCGCCCAACCCGGCCATGAGCGCAGGAGCGGACGTCGTCATCGATGGCTTGCCGGCGGCTTATGGTGCCAGCGGCAGGCGCGGACTGCGTCCGCGGATCGCGGGCATGGCCCGCTCCTGCCGGCTGATGGCGGAGTCCCCGGCAGGAGCGAGCCGGCTCGCGAACCGCATGGCAGCGAAGTGGGAAAGCGGGTGGCTCAGTCGAGCTTCGAAAGAATGTCCCAGGCCAGCTTCACCCGCACCTCGTTGGGGTAGTTGCGGTTGGCGAGGATGACGATGCCACGCTGCTTCGACGGCACGAACGCCACGTAGGCACCGAAGCCCCCGGTGGCGCCGGTCTTGTTCACCCAGACATCCTGCTGCGGCGGCAACGGCTTGCGCAGGGCTGTCACCGGCTGGCTTTGCAGGATCATGCTGCTGCCGTTGTACTGCTGCAGTTCGGCGAGCCTGGGCGGGTAGGCGTACTGCTCCCAGACCAGATCCTGGGTCATCGGGCCGACCTGGTAATAGCCGGCGCGCGTCGCATCCACCGCCGCCCGTAGCTTGTCGCCGAGCTTCACCTCACCCAGTTGCACCTGGACGAAACGCAGCAGGTCGCGGCTACTGGACTTCACCCCGTAGGCCTCGTCGGCGATCGGGTCGGGGTTCACCCGTACCGGGGCGTCATCCTTGTCGTAGCCCTGGGCGTAGATCCCCTGTCGGGTCACCGGCACGTCGATGTGGGTGTTGCTCAGGCCCAGGGGAGCAAAGATATTGCGCTGCATCGCAGTCTTGAACGGCACGTCGAGTGCGCGTGCGGTAGCGATGCCGAGCAGGGCGATGCTGGGGTTGGCATAGCTGCGCTGGGTGCCGGCAGGGTACTGCGGCTGCCAGTTCTTGTAGTAGTCGGTGAGCTGTTGCGACGTCTTCACCTCGTCGGGCAGCTGCAGCGGGAAGCCGCCGGCGGTATGGGTGGCAAGCTGGATCAGCGTCACCTTGTCCAGTGCGCTGCCGCGCAGCTCTTTCATGTAGAGCGTCGGGCTCTGCTCCAGCTTGAGTTTGCCAACGGCCTGGGCGAAGCCTGCCAGGGTCGCGGTGAAGGTCTTGCTCACCGAGCCGATCTCGAACAGCGTGTCGCTGCTCACCGGCTGCTTGCTCTCCTTCGACGCCATGCCGAAGTTGTAGAAGTGCTGCTCACCGCGATCGGTAACGCCGATGGCCAGGCCAGCGATGTTCTGCTCGCGCATGACCTGCTGGGCGAGCTTGTTCACCTTCGCGTCGAAGTCCGGTGGTGCGGCCTGGGCGAGGCCGGTGACGAGGAGGGGGAGAATTGCGAGTACGATCGGGGCGGTCCGGTGCATGTCGACTTCCTGCAGTGCAATGGGCTGACCCTAGCACCGCGGCCGCATTCGCTCCAGCCGAAGGCGGGGCATTGCGCCCCGCCCGGAGCGGATCAACGGATGTTGTTGATGCTGCCCTTGTTGCCGGTGACCTTGACGTCGACCTTCTTGAAGACGAAGTAGTCCTGCACGGACACTTCATAGCGCGGCGCGACGATCAGATCGGAGCCGGAGCTTTTCACGGCCTTGTACGCGGCAGCGGCCTTTACCGAGGACACCGGGTCGAAGGCGGCCAGGCTCATGCCCGAGCCGCTCTCTGCGCCGTAGGTCACGCCGTCGGCGAACTCGCTGTCGCCACCGAACTTGATGAAGCCGAACAGGATATTGACCTGCGACTGGCCGCTGATCGGGCCGCCGACGGCGACGTCGGCTTTCAGATCGGTCTTCACCGCGCCCGCTACGGGTGCGATCGGCTGGCTGATGTTGTAGCTGGTGCAGCCGGTGGCGAGCGCAGCGAGGGATACCAGTGCGGCGGCACTCAGGAACTTCTTCATGCTTACTCCTTGTATGCAAAGGCCCGCTTTCATGGAGGAGAGCGGGGCGCCGGCACTGTAGGTCGCGGGCTGGCGGCCGCTGAATAAGAAACATCTTAAAATGCTGCCGGGAAGGCTCTGGAATGGTGTTCTCCATACGCCATTCATGCCAGCGACCGACAGCGCTACGCCTTCGCTCATGCTGGTGGTAGGATTCGCGCCCCATGCGAATTGCCGATCTCGACCAACGCCTCGCCGACCTTGGCGCGCTGCCCATGCACCGCGCGCGGATGCTGCGTGCCTGGCTGCAGGGTCGGCCGCTGGACGCCGGCACCAAGCGGCAGGCGACCGAAGACTTCCTGCCACTGAGCGTGCGCAATGGCGTGGCGCAGATCGCCGCCGAACTGGACGCCCTGGCGAGCATCCATTCGCGCCATCTCGGGGGCGACAGCTCCGAGCGTCTGCTGGTGCGTCTGGCCGACGGGCAGATGGTGGAGAGCGTGCTGCTGCCGCGTGGCGGTGTGTGCGTGTCCACGCAGGTTGGTTGCGCCGTGGGCTGTCGCTTCTGCATGACCGGCAAGAGTGGCCTGCTGCGCCAGCTGTCCACCACCGAGATCGTCGCCCAGCTGGTGCTGGCACGGCGCGTGCGACCCGTGAAGAAGGTGGTGTTCATGGGCATGGGCGAGCCGGCGCACAACCTCGACAACGTGCTCGAAGCCATCGACCGTCTGGGCACCGACGGCGGCATCGGCCACAAGAACCTGGTGTTCTCCACGGTCGGTGACCCGCGCGTCTTCGAGCGCCTGCCGCAGCAGCGGATCAAGCCGGCCCTGGCGCTGTCGCTGCACACCAGCAATGCCGAGCTGCGCGAACACCTGCTGCCACGCGCGCCGAGGCTGACGCCCGAAGAGCTGGTGGAGCAGGGCGAGGCCTATGCGCGCGCCACGGACTACCCGATCCAGTACCAGTGGACGCTGCTCAAGGGCGTCAATGACAGCCAGGAAGAACTCGACGGCATCCTGCGGCTGCTCAAGGGCAAGTTCGGCGTGCTCAACCTGATTCCCTTCAATGCGCTGGAAGGCGACCAGTACCAGCGCCCGGACGCTGAGCGCATCGTCGAGATCGTCCGTTACCTGCACAGCCGTGGTGTGCTGACCAAGGTGCGCAACAGCGCCGGGCAGGATGTCGATGGCGGCTGTGGCCAGCTGCGCGCGCGGGCGACCGAGCTGATCGCCACGTCCGGTCGGCGGATTTCCCGTCTGAGCGAGTAATTACCGCTCGTCTTTGCTGTTCGAGATCTTGCACGGGTGTCGCGGCGGTTGTTAGCCTTCCCCAACTGAAAAAACCAGCAGGGCTGGGTATGGCGATCCGGGTTGTCGAAGCACAAGAAGTAGATCAGCAGCGAATAGCCATTCCTGGTTGGGAGCAGCAGTACACGCAGATGTCCGCCGGGCGATTCGCCGGGCGCATCCTGCACGCCGAGGTCGAGGGGATCGAGCTCTACGAGGAGCAGATGAACCTGCGCGTGGAGCAGGAATTCCACGCCCCGCCCGGTGCCCTGGTGTTCAGCTTCGACATGTCCGACAACGCCCTCTACCTGCTCGACGGGGAAACCCGCAACGCCTGGGTCACGCCGGAGAACTACCGCGAGGTGGCGGTGGTGATCAAGGAATCGGCGAACTGGGGCCAGCCGGCCGACGCCTTCGCCGACCTGGTGCTGACACCGCTGCGCTCGGGTCACTGCCAGTCGGTGGCAACCTCCCTGAGCAACCTGCTCACCGGCGCTTCGACGGGCGATGACCCGATGGATGCGCCGGGTGTGGCGCAGAGCATCGTCTCCCACTGTTTCTCGCTGCTGTGCGAAGCGCCCCTGGATGGCGAACGCCGAGCGCGCTCCATCGTCCAGGCCAAGCGCGTGGTGCAGCGGGTCAAGGAGGTGGTGAACGATTGCCCCGACGAGCAGTTCGGCATGGCCGACCTCGCTGCCAAGGCGGGCGTTTCGCCGCGTACGCTGCAGCAGTCGTTCCTGCATTACGCCGGCATCCCGCCTATCGTCTGGCTGCGCAACCGTCGCCTGAACGCCGCGCGTCGCGACCTGCTGGCCGCCGCCGAGTCCGGCATGACCGTGGCCGAGGTCGCGATGAAGTGGTCGTTCTGGCACCTGGGGCGATTCTCCCAGTCGTATTTCACGCTGTTCGGCGAGTATCCGAAGACCACGGCGAAGCAGGGCGGTCGGGCCTAGTATCGGCGATCAGTCATAGGCGCGGACGTTGTCCACGGATCGCGGACATGGCCCGCTCCTGCAATGGAGCTGCGAACCTTCCGTGCAGGAGCAGGCCATGCCGGCGCGCCGGACCCTCACGGACGCAGTCCGTCCCAGAAAAAAAGCCCCCGAATCGGGGGCTTTTCGTTGACGGCAGTGCCAGCGATCAGCCGATCAACTCGCGCACCCGATACCACGCCATCCCCAGTGCCAGCAGCGGCGAACGCAGCAGCTTGCCACCCGGGAAGGTCAGGTGCGGCACGGCACTGAACAGGTCCAGCCCCTTGCTCTCGCCCTGGTGGATGGCTTCCGCCAGCAGCTTGGCCGACCAGTGCGTGACGTTCAGCCCGTGGCCGGAATAGCCCTGGGCGAAGTAAACGTTCGGGTGGCTTTTCAGCCGTCCGACCTGCGGGAAGCGATTGGCCGTGATGCCGATCATGCCGCCCCACTGGTAGTCGAGCTTCACCTGTTCCAGCTGCGGGAACACCTTGAGCACCTTCGGCCGCATGTAGGCGCCGATGTCCGCCGGGTCGCGCCCGGAGTAGTGGCAGGCACCGCCGAACAACAGGCGACGGTCGGCCGTCAGGCGGTAGTAGTCCAGCCCCACCTTCTGGTCGCACAGCGCCATGTTCTGCGGGATCAGTTGCGCCGCCAGCTCTTCGGACAGCGGCTCGGTCGCGACCACGTAGCTGCCGGCGGGCAACACCTTGCCAGTCAGCTTCGGTTCCAGTTCCTCCAGATGCGCGTTGCAGCCGAGCACCAGGGTGTTCGCCAGTACGCGACCCTGGGCGCAGTGGACGACGGCAGTCGCACCGTGCTCGATGCGCAGCACCGGGCTCTGCTCGAAGATCTGCGCGCCGAAGGCCTTGGCCGCGCGGGCCTCACCCTTCACCAGGTCCAGCGGATGCAGGTGGCCGGAGCCCATGTCGATGTGACCGCCCGCGTAGCAGTCGCTGGCGACCACTTCACGGATGCGCTCGGGCGGCACGAGGCGGGTCTCGTGGGGATAGCCCGAGGCGCCGATGGACGCCTGCTCGCGAACCATGGCAGCGTACTGCGCCGGGGTATTGGCCAGCTCGCAGAAGCCCCAGCGCAGGTCGCACTCGATGCCCAGCTCGCGGATGCGTTCGGCGACCAGGGCCACTGAATCGACACCCGCCTGCTCGAGGTAGCGCACGCCCTCTTCGCCGACGTACTTGGCGAAGCCGCTGACGTCGTGGCCGATGCCGCGGATCAGCTGCCCGCCGTTGCGCCCGCTGGCGCCCCAGCCGATGCGCCGGGCCTCCAGCAGCACCACGGAGTGGCCGCGACGGGCCAGCTCCAGGGCTGCGTTCACGCCGGTGAAGCCGCCGCCGATCACGCAGACGTCCGCCCGCACATCCCCGCTGAGGGAGGGGTACTGCTGGTGGTCGCGGGCGGTCGCGGCGTAATAGGACGCGGCGTGCTCCTCGGTGTGCTTCATGGGACTTTCTCGCATCATTGGTTGAACTTGATCTTGCTCCAGCTGCGGGTCATCAGGCGCATGATCTTGGGCGGCGGCGCCTTGGCGATGTACAGCTTGTCGAGCACGGCCTGGCTCGGGTAGACCTCGGGGTTGTTCTGCATCTCCTCGGGCAGCAGGGTCTTGGCGTCAGCGTTGGCGCTGGGGTAGCCGACGTACTCGCTGATGCCGGCGATCACCTTCGGATCGAGGACGTAGTTGATGAACGCCAGGGCCTGCTCCGGATGGCCCGCATCCGACGGGATCGCCATCAGGTCGAACCACAGGTTCGCGCCTTCCTTGGGAATGCTGTAGGCGATCTCGATGCCGTTCTTGGCTTCCTTGGCACGGGCGGCGGCCTGGAACACGTCGCCGGAGTAGCCGAAGGCCACGCAGATGTTGCCGTTGGCCAGGTCCGAGATGTACTTGGACGAGTGGAAGTAGGTGACGTACGGACGCACCGCCACCAGCTTGGCCTCGGCCTTGGGATAGTCCGCCGGGTTGGTGCTGTTGGGGTCCAGGCCCAGGTAGTTGAGCACCGAGGGGATCATCTCGTCGGGCGAGTCCATGAAGGCCACGCCGCACGCCTGGAGCTTCTTGATGTTCTCCGGCTCGAACAGCACCGACCAGGAATCGATCTTGTCGACACCCAGCACCTGCTTGACCTTGGCGACGTTGTAGCCAATGCCGTTGGTACCCCACAGGTAGGGCACCGAGTGCTTGTTGCCCGGATCGTTCTGTTCCAGCAGCTTGAGCAGTACCGGGTCCAGGTGCTTCCAGTTCGGCAGCTTGCTGCGGTCGAGTTCGAGGAATACGCCGGCCTGCACCTGGCGGGTCAGGAAGTGGTTGGACGGCACCACCACGTCGTAGCCGGAACGGCCCGCGAGCAGCTTGCCTTCCAGGGTCTCGTTGGAGTCGAAGACGTCGTAGACCGGTTTGACGCCGGTGGTCTTCTGGAAGCCGGCGAGGGTGTCCGGGGCGATGTAGTCGGTCCAGTTGTAGATGCTGACGGTGGGTGCAGCGTGTGCGGCCGAGGCAATGCCTGCCAGGGCGAAGGGCGCAAGGGTGCGCAGCAGTCTCATGGGGACTCCCGAATTGTTGTTGTGAAGTCAGTGATGAGGATCAGACGCTCAGCAGGAGGAACTCGCGCTCCCAGGAGCTGATCACCCGTTTGAAGTTCTCGTGCTCGGTGCGCTTGACCGCCACGTAGCCCTGCACGAATTTCTCGCCGAGGAATTCCTTGAGCACGTCACAGTCTTCCATCTGCTGCAGCGCGTCCTCGATGGTGATCGGCAGGCGCAGGTTGCGGCGCTCGTAGGCGCGGCCCTGGACCGCAGCGCTGGGGTTGATCTGCTCGATCATGCCCAGGTAGCCGCAGAGCAGGCTGGCGGCCAGCGCCAGGTACGGGTTGGCGTCGGCGCCCGGCAGGCGGTTTTCCACGCGCATGGCGATCGGCGGGGCGGCGGGGACGCGCAGGCCCACGGTGCGGTTCTCTTCGCCCCACTCGACGTTCACCGGCGCGGAGGTGTCCGGCAGGAAGCGGCGGAAGGAGTTCACGTTGGGCGCGAACATCGGCAGCACTTTCGGGATGTACTTCTGCAGGCCGCCGATGTAGTGCAGGAACAGTTGGCTCATGGAGCCGTCTTCGGCGGCGAAGATGTTCTTGCCGGTGGCGATGTCCAGCACGCTCTGGTGGATGTGCATGGCGCTGCCGGGCTCATCGGTGATCGGCTTGGCCATGAAGGTGGCGCTGACGTCATGCTTGAGTGCGGCTTCGCGCATGGTGCGCTTGAACACGATGATCTGGTCGGCCAGGCTCAGCGCGTCGCCGTGACGGAAGTTGATTTCCATCTGCGCCGGGCCGTCCTCGTGGATCAGGGTATCCAGGTCCAGGCCTTGCAGTTCGCACCAGTCGTAGACGTCTTCGAACAGCGGGTCGAATTCGTTGGCGGCATCGATGGAGAAGCTCTGGCGGCCGCTTTCCGGGCGGCCCGAGCGGCCGACGGGAGCTTCCAGCGGGAAGTCCGGGTCGCTGCTGCGCTTGGTCAGGTAGAACTCCATCTCCGGCGCCACGACCGGGCTCCAGCCCTTGTCGGCGTAAAGCTTGAGCACGCGCTTGAGCACGTTGCGCGGGGAGAGTTCGATGGGGTTGCCGACCTTGTCGAAGGTGTCGTGGATGACCATCGCGGTCGGTTCCAGCGCCCACGGCACCAGGAAGATGGCGTCCGGGTCGGGACGGCAGACCATGTCGATGTCCGCTTCGTCCAGCAGGTCGTAGTAGACGTCGTCATCGACGAAATCGCCGGTGACCGTCTGCAGCAGAACACTTTCGGGGAGTCGCATGCCCCCTTCGCCGAGAAACTTGTTGGTGGGGGAAATCTTGCCGCGGGCGATGCCGGTGAGATCGCTCACCACGCATTCGACTTCGGTGATTTTCTGTTGCTTCAGCCGTTGCTCCAGTTGCTCGGCGGGGGTGGTCATACAAGCCTCGGAAGGTTTCTTAATTTTATAAGGGAATGCGCACGCAGCATCGTGCTGCCAGGCGAGGCTAGTGTCGGCCGGAGGCAGGCGTGCGTTCTATCCACTTTCCGCAAGGCTTGGGAATCGTGTTGAAAAAGGCGCCCCCTGGAATGCAGACAGCCCCGGGCGCCAATGACGACCGGGGCTGCTGGTGCGAAAGGAGGGGCTGGGGAATCAGACCCCGGACTTGATCCGGCTCCAGTCGCGGGTGATCAGGCGCAGGATCGACGGGCTCGGCGGCAGGCTGACGTACATGCCCTTGACCAGTTCGGCGTTGGGGTAGACCGCCGGGTTCTCGCGGACCTTCTGGTCCATCAGCGCCTTGGCCGGCACGTTGGCGTTGGCGTAGTGCAGGTAGTCGCTGGTCCGGGCGATCACGTCCGGGCGCATCAGGTAGTTGATGAAGGCGTGGGCGCCTTCGGGGTTGCGCGCGTCCTTGGGGATGGCCAGGTTGTCGAACCAGATGTTGGTGCCTTCCTTCGGCACGCTGTACTCGACGTCCACCGCGCCGCCGGCTTCCTGCGCGCTCTTCTGCGCCTGCAGCACGTCGCCGGAGAAACCGATGGCCACGCAGACGTTGCCGTTGGCGAGGTCCGCGATGTACTTGGTCGAGCTGAAGTAGGTCACCGAGGGCTTCAGGCTCTCCAGCAGTTTGGTGCCGGCTTCATAGTCCGCGGGGTTGTTGCTGTTCGGGTCCTTGCCCAGGTAGTGCAGCGCGAGCGGCAGGATCTTCGCCGGCGAGTCGAGGAAGGCGACGCCGCAGCCCTTGAGCTTGGCGAGGTTCTCCGGCTTGAACACCAGGTCCCAGGAGTCCAGCGGTGCGTCTGCGCCCAGTGCCGCCTTGATCTTCGCCGGGTTGTAGCCGATGCCGACGGTGCCCCAGAGGTAGGGCACGGCAAAGCGGTTGCCCGGGTCGGACTGTGCCACGCGGGCCAGGAGGTCGGGGTCGAGGTTCTTGCGGTTGGGCAGCAGCGCGTCATCCAGCGGGCGATAGACGCCGGCCTTGAGCTGGCGGGCGAGGAAGTCCGCCGAGGGCACCACCACGTCGAAGCCGGAATGCCCGGTGAGCAGCTTGGCCTCCAGCACTTCGTCGGACTCGAAGGCGTCGAGCACCACCTTGACCCCGGTTTCCTTCTGGAAGTCCGCCAGTACGGTCGGCCCGATGTAGTCGGCCCAGTTGGCGAAATGCACCTCTTGCGGCGCCGCCAGCACCGGCAGCGCGACACTGGCCAGCAGGCCGGACAGACAACCCAAAGCACGCTTGTTCATCTTCAACTCCTGGGATACGCCGGCTAGCGCGGCGCAAATGCGATCGGCAGGTGGGAAATGGGCTCTTTTCTATTGTTTTCGGCCCTGGCCGAAAACTAGGCGCGGCGCGGCTTTGCGTCGTTCTTCCGTGCACGGGCGGAATCGGCGATGCTGCTGCGGACCCGCGGCACTGTGCAGCGCGATGCCCGCGCCCTACGCTGTGGGGCTACGCGGCGGAGATACAAGAATGAACGATGAAACCGAGCGCACCCGCGAAGTGGTCACGCGCTACCACCAGTGCTGGATGAACCGCGACGTCGATGGCGTGCTGGCAATGTTCCATCCGCAGGTGCAGTACTGCGACTTCTACAACGACCTGGAAATCCCCGCCAGCGAGCTGCCCGGCTATATCCGCACGGCGATGCCACGCAGCCCGCAACATCACATCGAGCACATCGACCAGATCCGCGCCGATGGCGACACCGCGTTCATCCAGTACCGCTCGCGCCTGACGCTGCGACGCAGCAGCCGGCTGGCCTCGTTCCGCGCCAGCGAGGCGATCACCGTGCGCGACGGGTTGATCTGGCGTGTCCACGAATACGCCACGCCGATGCGTGGACAGCGCGAGGAGGGCGTCAAGGATCATCGCCGCCTGGGCCTGAACTCCGCCCAGGTGGGGAAGATGCTGCTGGATATCGAATCCTACTTTGGCAGCGCCCAGCCCTATCTCGATCCGGAGATGGACCTGGAGCGCCTGGCGCGGGCTACCGGCTACACGCGCAACCAGATTTCCTACCTGCTCAACCAGGTGCTCGGGCAGAGCTTCTACCGCTACCTGAACCAGGCGCGAATCGGCCATCTGCTGGAGCGTCTGCGCGAGGAACCGGCAGCGCGCATCGACGAACTGGCGTTCGCCGTCGGTTTCAATTCGCTGTCGGTGTTCTACCGCTGCTTCCGCGAGCACACCGGCCAGCCGCCGCGCGCCTACCTGGCGGCGCTGCAGGCGGTCTGACCCGCTTCAGGACGGCATCTGCAACTGCTCTGGCGCCTCGTCCAGGAGCCTTTGCAGGCGCGCCAGGGCCAGTTCGTAGTCGAAGCCTTCGATGGCCTCGGCTATTTCCCGCAGCAGCACGGCCCGGGGCTGATCACGGTAGACACCGTCGAGCCGGCCGACCAGCTCGCCGGCGCTGGTGTCGCTGTCTTCCAGCAGGAGTCGCAGCTGCTGGAGGAGGGCATTGGCCTGCTCCGGCGTCACGCTGGATGCGGCCGCTGGCGCAGGCAACCTGTCGGACAGCGTCGTCAGGCCTGCCTGCACGGTCTCCAGCTCAGCTTGCACGTCGAACAGCAGGCGCGAAATCACCTCCTCCGCCGCTGGGCGCTGACAGGCATCCTCCAGCGCAGTAGCGGCCCGCGCCAGCGCCAGGGCTCCCACATTGGCGGCCGCGCCCCGCAGCGTGTGCGCTGCCCGCCGACGGGCCGTCGGATCGCCCGCCGAGTCGAGGGCTCGGAATTCCACGATGAAGTCCCGGTAGCTCGTGCGGAAGCGTTGCAATAGACGCTCGTAGAGCGCCGACTTGCCGGCGCAGGTCGCCAGCCCGGCGTGGGTATCGATACCCGGCAGGTCGAGAATACGGGCTTGCGGTTCGGTCGTTGGGGCGACGCCGGGGAGGGCGTCGCGCCGCCGTGGCTTGATCCAGCGCGACAGGGTGAGGAACATCGCCGGCGGGTCGATGGGCTTGGCGATGTGGTCGTTCATCCCGGCGGCCAGCGCCAGTTCGCGATCCCCGGCCATGTTGTTGGCGGTCATGGCGATGATCGGCAAGTGGGCGAGTTCGGGGCGCAGGCGCAGCGCCTGGGTGGCGGCATAGCCGTCGAGAACGGGCATCTGGCAGTCCATCAGCACGCCGTCGAAGTGCGGGTCGACGGCCAGCCGGTCCAGGGCTTCCCGGCCGTTGCAGGCCAGCACGATCTCGATGCCGGCGTCGCCCAGCAGCTCCATCGCCAGCTCCTGGTTCAACTCGTTGTCCTCCACCAGCAGTACGCGACTGCCGGCGACGCTGGCCAGGGCCTCGTCGGTGGCGCTCTGGCGCTCGCGGCTGCGCGGCTCGACGACGCTCTGCTTGCCCAGGGCGGTGTTGATCGACTCCAGCAGGGTGGACGGCGTTACCGGCTTGGTCAGCACCGTGCCGAGTTCGACGCCGCGTTCCTGCGCGGCATCCAGGGCTTCTTCCCGCCCGAACGCCGTGACCATGATCACCGCCGGGACGTTCTCGCAGTGGCCGTCGTGCAGCCGCGCGACCACTTCGATGCCGTCCATGCCCGGCATCTGCCAGTCCACCAGTACCAGCTGGTACGGCAGTTGCCGCTGTTCCGCCTCGCTGATCCACTCCAGCGCTTCGCCGCCGTTGCGCGCGACATCCACTTCCAGCCCGTAGCTCAGTGCCATGCCCGAGAGAATCTCCCGCGCCGAGGCGTTGTCGTCGACCACCAGCGCGCGCACCCCGAGCAGTTCGTCAGCGCGCAGCATGCGCCGTGGTGCGGCCGTCTCGGGGATGCCGAACTGTGCGTGGAAGTGGAACACCGAGCCCTTGCCCGGCTCGCTTTCCACCCAGATGCGACCACCCATGAGTTCCACCAGGCTCTTGGAAATCGACAGCCCAAGCCCGGTACCGCCATAGCGGCGCGAGGTGGACGTGTCGGCCTGGATGAACGACTGGAACATGCGGCCGCATTGCTCGGCGGTCATGCCGATTCCGGTGTCGCGCAGCCAGAAGTGCAGTTCGGCGTCGCCGCTGCCGATCATCACCGGCTCGATGCCCAGGACGATTTCCCCCAGTTCGGTGAACTTCACCGCGTTGTTGCCCAGGTTGAGCAGTATCTGCCCCAGGCGCAGCGGATCGCCCACCAGCGAGGTGGGCAGCCGCTGGTCGAGCTGGAACAGCAGTTCGAGGGATCGTTCCTCGGCCTTGAAACCGACCAGGGCGGAGAACTGGTCCAACACGTCCTCCAGGCGGAATTCGACGTGCTCCACGCTCATCATCCCGGCCTCGATCTTCGAGAAGTCGAGGATGTCGTTGATGATGCCGAGCAGCCCCTCGGCGGAGCGATTCACCTTCTGCACGTAGTTGTGCTGGCGCGCATCGAGCCCGCTTTTCAGGGCCAGGCTGCTCATGCCGATGATCACGTTCATCGGCGTGCGTATTTCGTGGCTCATGTTGGCCAGGAATTCGCTCTTCGCTCGCGTCGCTTCCTCGGCCAGTTCCTTGGCGCGGTGCGTCTGTTGCTCCACCAGCTTGCGCGCGGTGATGTCATACAGCCAGGCAAGCACGGCAGGTTCGCCGTGGTGGAGGACGGGCAGGTAGGTGGCCAGGATGTCGCGCTCACCGCCGCGGTTGTCGTACATGCGGACTTCGCGTTCGATCATCCGTTCGCCTGCCAGCATGTCGTTCCAGATCGTCTCGCGTTCTGTCGGCTCGACATAAAGACCGACCGGGGAATCACCGATCTTCAGGCCGAAGTTCTCGACGAACGCCGGGTTCACCAGGTGCAGGCGGTCGAGCGTGGCGATGGCGACGCTGACCGGGCTGCAGTCGAGGATGTACTGCAGCCGTTTCTCGCTTTCCTGCAGGGCGGCAGCCTGCTGCTCCATCAGCTCGGCCTGGGTCAGGGTTTCCTTCAGCAATTGCTCGGTACGCGAGGTGCGCTCGAGGATTTCCAGGTTCATCGCCAGCAGCGGCGTGAATTCCTCCAGCAACGCCCGCTGGCTGGGGCTGGGCGGCTGCATCATCTCCAGTGCCATCACACCGACCAGACGTTCACCGTGGATCAGGGGCAGCACTTCGAGGTACAGCGGGAGGGCATACTCGCCTTCCACGCTGCGTTCGGGCAAGGACAGGCGGATCGGTTCCCGCTGCCGGGCGCATTGGCCGATCAGTCCCTGGCCCATGGGAATGCGCTGCGGCAGGTCCGGCGGTGCGGCATAGCTGCCCAGCAGGAGCAGCTCGGTGCTTTGCTCCTCCTGTACATGCAGTGAGGCGCGGCGCAGGGCCATGGGGAGCGCCAGCGAGGACAGGGCGACATCGCCCAGCTGCGCGGTGCCGGCGACGGCCTGCATCTGCCCGCTGAGCGTCGCCACCTGGGTCTTGACCCAGCGTTGGTCGGCCATCTGCCGGGCTTCCGATTGCAGCGCCGTGATCGCCCGCGCCATCTCGCCGACTTCGTTGGGGTACTCCTGGAACGGTACCTGCACGTCCAGTTCGCCCTTGCTCAGGGCATCCACCGAGAACCGCAGCTGATCGGCCGGCCGGCGAATCGACTGGCTGATCAGGATGCCGAACAGCACGCCGCCGCCAAGGCCGAGCACCAGCAGCCAGATGGTCAGCTGGACACTGCGGTAAAAGCGCTCCGTGGCCAGGTTCACTTCCAGGTCCGCGCCCTGACGCTTGACCTGTGCTACCTCGGCCAGCGCCTGGTTGGCGACCTCGCCCGGCCGTTGCAGCGCGGTGGAGGAGAGCAGGGCAACGGCGCCCAGGTCGGTGGCCTGGCCGTGGCGGATCGGTTGATCGTTGAGCTCCAGGACGTGCTTGATCTGGTCCTGGTACTCCTCGTAGGCGGCCTCGAAACGCACCAGCCCCTGCTGGGCGGAAGTCCGGTAGATGAGCGGCCGCGCCAGTTCGATTTCCTCGCGCAGGTTGCTGCGGACTTCGTTGAACTGCTTGACCGCCTGCGCCCGACCGTTCTCGTCGCCCGCCAGGACGAACTGGCGGATGCTGCGCCCCATGCCCGCGAGGGCGACGCGGGCTGCCTCGATGTGCGAGAGACCGAGCATCTCCTTCTCGTAGATCACGTTGATCTGTTCGATCTGCTGGCGCTGTACGTGCAGACCGTACAGGCCGAGGAACAGGGCGAGCAGCAGAATGCCGCCGAACCCGAGCACCAGCCGGGTGCGCAACCTGAGGCGCTGAAGAAAGCCGAGCGGAGTCAACATCGGGCTGCCTCCTGGCAGGGTTGGTGCGCGTTGGTGACGGACCTTATGGCTGTCGCGGCAGGTGCGCGGGCCCGGATGGGGCGTCGTCACTGTCGTTGAAGCGCTCTGCGATACGACGGAACTCCTCCTGCAGCGTGACGAAGGCATCGACGATGTCCGGATCGAAGTGCAGGCCGCGCTGGGACTGGATGTACTCTGCCGCCACCGCATGGGACATCGCGGGCTTGTAGACCCGTTTGCTGATCAGCGCATCGTAGACATCGGCCACCGCCATCAGCCGGGCCGACAGCGGGATCGCATCACCGGCCAGGCCCTGGGGATAGCCGGTGCCGTCCCACTTCTCGTGGTGGCCGTAGGCGATCTGCTTGGCCAGGCGGAGGAAGGGCACATTCATGCCCAGGCGCTCCTCGGCCTTCTCCAGGGCGTCGAGCCCCAGGGTGGTGTGCGTCTTCATCAGCTCGAATTCCTCGGCGGTGAGTTTGCCGGGCTTGAGCAGGATGTGGTCGGGGATGCCGACCTTGCCGATATCGTGCAGGGGGGCAGATTTCAGCAGCAGTTGCCGGGTCTCCTCGTCCAGATCGGTGGCGAAGCGCGGGTGCTGATGCAGGTGCTCGGCCAGCGCGCTGACATAGTGCTGGGTGCGGCGGATGTGGTTGCCGGTCTCGTTGTCGCGGGTCTCGGCCAGGGAGGCCATGGCGATGATGGTGACATCCTGGATCGCCGCCAGCTCGCGGGTGCGGCGCTGCACTTCCTGTTCGAGGAATTCGTTCTGGTCGCGCAGGAAGTCGGCGGCGGCCTTGATGCGCAGTTGGTTGTCCACGCGCATCAACACGGTAGGCGGGTTGATCGGCTTGGTCAGGTAGTCCACGGCGCCCAGCTCAAGACCGCGTATTTCTTCGTCGGCGGCGACCTGGGCGGTGATGAAGATCACCGGGATGCGCTGTGTACGGGTGTCTTCGCGCAGGCGTCGGCAGACCTCGAAACCGTTCATGCCGGGCATCATCACGTCCAGCAGGATGAGGTCCGGCGGATCGTCGGACTGGGCGATCTGCAGTGCTTTCTCGCCGGTTCTGGCTGCCTTGACGCGATACAGCAGCTTGAGCAACTCCGAGAGGAGCGTGAGGTTCTCGGGAGCATCGTCGACGATCAGGATCGTCGGACGAACAACGGGACCAGGTGCATTCATTGACCATCCTCCGCCGAAAGAGGCGCGCCAGAGCAATTCCTTCTGCGCGCCGGATCAGTATAGACCGCGCCAGGCGGGCCTTACGGGCTGTTCGGTAGGCACGTCCGGCGGGGCTTCAACCGTTGTGTTCCACCTCGACGAAGTGCCGTGTGCCGGCCTCGACGTCATAGATGTGGTAGTTGTTCATCATCCGCCCATAGAGGTGCAGGCTGATCGCGCGCGGGCGGTCGGCAGGGACGCCGGTGACGTGGATGTGGTCGGGGTTTGGCACGAAACTGGTGACTGCGCCGGGTGGCAGCAGGATCATGCCGCCCTTGACCAGCTCGATGCCTTCGTCGCGGTTGCGGTCGGCCGACAGGCAGACGTAGCTGCGCTCCTCCAGCACGCCATCGACAATACCGACCACACCCCAGCTACCGTGGTCGTGGACCGGCGTCCACTGGCCCGGCGACCAGACCAGCGCGTAGAGCGACAGGTTGTCATCCGGCGCCTGGTAGATCAGGTTGCGCGCGTAATGGAAGGGGTCGCTCTGGTAGTGGTGCGCCTCGAGGAAGTCGCCGGCGTGTGCCAGCAGCTCCATCATGAAGGGTGCCAGCGAGGCCACGCACTGGCAGGGTTCGGACTCCTGCCGGCTCAGCTGGGTGGCGTGTTCGATGAAGCGGGCGAGGGTGGCGTTGGGCATGAGCGGTGCGCTCCGGCGGGCGTTGGCGACACAACGAAATCACTCTAGCCGCTTTTGTCGGAGCTGCTCAGCCGTCTTCTGGAATGCGCCGCAGCAGGTAGGTGTCCATGATCCAGCCATTGGCCTCGCGGGCTGCCTGACGGGTGCGCTGGATCTCCTCGCCGACCTCGACGAGTCGCCCGCTGCGCAGGATTTCGTCCGGCGTACCGACATAGGCGCCCCAGTAGATTTCCAGCGCCGGGTCGTCCAGCTGGCGGTAGGTGTCCTCGGCGTCGAGCATCACCACGACGCTCTCGGCGTTGCTCGGGAAGCCCTCGGCCAGGCGGCGGCCGGTGGTGATCTGCACCGATTGGCCGATCGCGTTCAGCGGCACCTTGTGGCGCGCCGCCAGCGCCTGGACGCTGGTGATGCCGGGGATCACCTGATGCTCGAAGCGTATCCGACCCTCGCGCAGGATGGCGTCGAGGATGCGCAGGGTGCTGTCGTACAGCGACGGATCGCCCCAGACGAGGAACGCGCCGCACTGGCCGTCCTGCAGTTCCGATTCGATCAGACGCTCGAAAACCTGCTGCTTGGCCTGGTTGAGGTCGCGCACCTGTCCGGCGTATTCGCCGTCGCGCACGCGCTCGGGACTGTCGGCTTCGACAATGCGGTAGTCGGTGCGGGAGACGTAGCGTTCGAGGATGTCCCGGCGCAGCTGGATCAGCTTGTCCTTGCTCGCACCCTTGTCCAGGAGGAAGAAGACGTCCGCGCGGTTCATCGCGTTGATCGCCTGGACGGTGAGGTACTCCGGGTCGCCCGCGCCGATGCCGATGATGAGCAGCTGCTTCATGTCTGGTCCTGCGTGCCTGGGTTGGAAGGACTCCAAGATTACGCCCGTCGGGCGCCATGCTCATCTGCCGGATCGACGCGGTATCTGGACCGTTCCCGGCTCGGCCCGGAGCAAACCTGTAGGAGCGCGCCATGCGCGCGATCGCGGGCATGGCCCGCTCCTACACGGGGCTACGCGGACGCCTGCGAGCTGAACACCCCCGTAGGATGGGTATCGCTGCGCTCCACGCCATCCTACGTTTAGCGCCCTCTCAGCCCAGCAGCGCCACATCCTTGCGCAGCTCACGGGCGGCCGCGACCATGTTGACCAGTGCCGCTTCGGTCTCGGGCCAGCCTCGAGTCTTCAGGCCGCAGTCCGGGTTGACCCACAGGCGCTCGGCGGGAATGCGCTGCGCCGCCTTGCGCAGCAGCTTGACCATCTCCTCCTTGCCCGGCACGCGCGGCGAGTGGATGTCGTAGACGCCCGGGCCGATCTCGTTGGGGTACTCGAACTTCTCGAAAGCCTCCAGCAGCTCCATGTCCGACCGCGACGTCTCGATGGTGATCACGTCGGCATCCATGGCAGCGATGGATTCGATCACGTCGTTGAACTCGCTGTAGCACATGTGGGTGTGGATCTGGGTTTCGTCACGCACACCCGATGCGGACAGGCGGAAGGCTTCGGTCGCCCAGTCCAGGTAGCGGCCCCAGTCGCCACGGCGCAGCGGCAGGCCCTCGCGGAAGGCGGCTTCGTCGATCTGCACGATCCGGATGCCCGCGTGCTCCAGGTCGACGACCTCGTCGCGGATGGCCAGGGCGAGCTGGCGCGCCTGCACCTCGCGGGAGACGTCCTCGCGCGGGAAGGACCACATCAGCATGGTCACCGGGCCGGTCAGCATGCCCTTCATGACCTTGCCGGTAAGGCTCTGGGCGTAGGTGATCCACTCCACGGTCATGGCTTTCGGGCGGCTCAGGTCGCCGTAGATCACCGCCGGTTTCACGCAGCGCGAGCCGTAGCTCTGCACCCAGCCGAAACGGGTGAAGAGATAGCCGTCGAGCTGCTCGGCGAAGTACTCGACCATGTCGTTGCGCTCGGCTTCGCCGTGCACCAGCACGTCCAGGCCCAGCTGTTCCTGGATCTGTACGGCATGGCGGATTTCGCTGTGCATGGCCTCGGTGTAGTCGGCGGCGCTGAGCTTGCCCTGCTTGAAGGCCTGGCGCGCGAGACGGATGGCCGAGGTCTGCGGGAAGGAGCCGATGGTCGTGGTGGGGAAGTCCGGCAGGTCCAGGCCGGCACGCTGCTGGACGATGCGCTCGGCGAAGGGCGAACGGCGCTGGCTGTCGGTGGCTTTCACCGCGGCCAGACGCGCTTTCACCTCCGGCTTGTGGATGCGCGGCGACGCGGCGCGGCTGGCCTGTACGGCACGGCTCTGCTGCAGTGCGGCAATCACTTCCGGGGCGTCGGGCGCGTTGATGGCACGGGCGAGCACGGCCACCTCGGCGCACTTCTGCACGGCGAACGCCAGCCAGCTCTTCAGCTCGGCATCCAGCTTGTCCTCGCGCTCCAGATCCACCGGACTGTGCAGCAACGAGCAGGACGGCGCGACCCACAGGCGATCGCCCACGCGGTCATGGGCGTGGCGCAGGACTTCCAGCGCCTTCTCCAGGTCACAGCGCCAGACGTTGCGACCATTGACCACGCCGAGCGAGAGCACCTTGTACGCCGGCAGGCGGTCGAGGATGGTCGGGAACTGCTCCGGGGCGCGCACCAGGTCGAGGTGCAGGCCGTCTACCGGCAGGCCGGCGGCCAGTCCCAGGTTGTCATCCAGGCCGCCGAAGTAGGTGGCGACCAGCTTCTTCAGCGGCTCGCTCTGTAGCAGGTTGTAGGTACGCTCGAAGGCATTCTTCCAGTCCTGCGGCAGGTCGAGGGCGAGGATCGGTTCGTCGATCTGCACCCACTCCACGCCTTGCGCGGCGAGGCGACGGAAGATCTGGCCATAGAGCGGCAGCAGGCGCTCGACCAGCTCGAGCTTGTCGAAGTCGCCACCCTTGGTCTTGCCCAGCCAGAGGTAGGTCAGCGGGCCGATCACCACCGGCTTGACGGTGTGACCGAGTGCTTTCGCCTCATCGACCTCTTCGAAGAGCTGTTCCCAGCTCAGCTCGAACTGCTGGTCGGCGCTGAACTCGGGGACGAGGTAGTGGTAGTTGGTGTCGAACCACTTGGTTAGCTCTTGTGCAAGAAGGGGCTGCGCATGGCCGCCACAGCAGCCTGCGCTGGCGCCTCGGGCCATGGCGAACAGGGTCTGCAGGGTCGGCTTCGCGTCACCATGAGCGCGGAAGCGCTCCGGGATCACGCCGAAGGTCAGCGAATGGGTCAGCACCTGGTCGTACCAGGCGAAGTCGCCTACCGGCAGCAGCTCGATGCCGGCGTTCTTCTGCACCTGCCAGTGGGCGGCGCGCAGGTCGCGGCCGACGGCGCGCAGGCCGGCTTCGTCCAGTTCGCCCTTCCAGAACGCTTCCTGGGCTTTCTTCAGCTCGCGGTCGCGGCCGATGCGGGGGAAGCCGAGGTTGTGTGCCAGCGCCATGTGAATCTCTCCAGTGAATCAACGATGGGGAAATTCTCCCGGCGCAGCCTTCATGAGACAAACTCAATGTTCTTGTGATGAACATAAGTAATCCTCATGTTGATGTGGCTCCCTGTAGGAGCGGGTCATGCCCGCGACCGCGGACAAAGTCCGCGGCAGTCGCCGCCTCGATCCCTCCGACCGAGACATGGCAGCCCCGCGTCAGCGGACTTCGTCCGCGATATTTCGGCACCCGCTCTTTCGCAGGCATGGCCAGCTCCTACAGGCCCTGGTCGACCACCGAGTTAACCCTCATGGCGCGCCCCTGCTGGTTGACTCGCGATTACCCGCCAGCCCGCATCTGCCGCGCCAAAGCTCCAGGTGAGGTGTGGAGCTGGCGCTGGAACAGCTCGATGAAGGCCGAGGTGGATTCATAGCCCAGCTCGCCGGCGATCAGCGTCACCGACTCGCCGCGTTCCAGCCTCGGCAGCGCTGCGAGCAGGCGGACGCGTTCCCGCCATTCACGGAAGGACAGCCCGGTCTCGTCGCGGAACAGCCGCGCCAGGGTACGCCGCGAGGCGCCGACGCGTTGCGCCCAGTCCTCTATTCCCAGGCGCTCGCCGGGGCACTCCTGCAGGTGGTCGGTGACGCGCCGCAGCCGGGCGTCGCGTGGCAGCGGCAGGGCCAGGCCCGAGTCCGGGGCGTTGTGCAGTTCATCCACCAGCACCTGCAGGAGCCGGGCTTCCGGACCTTCATCGGGGTAGTCGCGGGGGAACTCACTGGCGCGCTGGATGAGGCTGTCCAGCAGCGGCGAGATTTCCAGTACGCGACAGGCGCCGAGGCCGACGGCCAGCTCCGGCGCCAGGTAGAAGCTGCGGTGAACCACCAGCGTGCGCGCGCGGGCGCTGTGGCGGACCCCCGCGGGCAGCCACATGGCGCGGCGGGGCGGAATCACGCAGGCGTGCTCGTCGGTCGTCGCTTCGAGCACGCCGCTGGCGGCATACATCAGTTGCCCCCAGGGGTGGCAATGCGGCTCCACTTCGTGGCCGGCGGGCATGTCGAAGGCCCGCAGCCACACGGGCCGGGGCAGGGAAGTGAAGCCAGGAAGCGCCAGTGCATCCTGTCCCGCAGGCGGCATAGCTTGTCTCACTGTCGGAAGTGGGTCATGGAGGGCCGATGGGAGCGTTTTCCCCGGCCAAATCCAGCCCGACAAAGGAGAGTCCGATGAGCATTCACCGCCCACAACAACGCCTGTCCACCCTGGACATCCGCCAGCGCCGCGAGCCCGGCAGCCTGGTCGTGCTGACCGCCTATTCGGCGCCCATGGCGCGGCTGCTCGACCCGCACGTCGACGTGCTGCTGGTGGGGGATTCGTTGGGCATGGTCCTCTACGGCATGCCCCACACGCTGGCTGTCAGCCTGGACACCATGATCGCCCACGGCGCCGCGGTGGTCCGCGGCTCGCAACGGGCGTGCGTGGTGGTGGACATGCCGTTCGGCAGTTACCAGGCCTCGCCGCAGCAGGCTTTCCTTGCCGCCTCACGGGTACTTGCCGAAAGCGCCGCGCAGGCGGTGAAGCTCGAAGGTGGGGCGGAGACGGCCGAGACCATCGCCTTCCTCGTCGAGCGTGGCATTCCGGTGATGGCGCATGTCGGCCTGATGCCGCAGAAGGTCAACGCCCTGGGTGGCTTCAAGGTGCAGGGCAAGGACGATGCCGGTGCCGCCCTGGTGTTGCGCGATGCCGAGGCGGTGGCCGCGGCCGGCGCCTTCAGCGTGGTGCTCGAAGGCGTGTTGGAGCCCGTGGCGCAGCAGGTGTGCGAGCGCCTGGATATCCCGGTGATCGGCATCGGCGCCTCACCGGCCTGTGCCGGGCAGGTGCTGGTGACCGAGGACATGCTGGGGCTGTCAGGCGAGCAGATTCCGCGCTTTGCGCAGCAGTACGTGCGGGTGGACGAGCTGATCGGCGCGGCGGCCGAGCGGTTCGCCAGCGAGGTGCGCGAGCGCCAGTTTCCGCAGGCGCGGCATTGTTTCGGGATGGCGAAGGAGTGACGTCGGTGCGCGGGGCCTGATACCAGTCCTGACGACGGACCGCGGGCGTGGCCCGCTCCGCTGGTTATCGCGGGGGGCGCCCAGGGGCACCCCTGCAGGTTCTTGGAGAGATGCGGCGCGGTGGCGTCAGACCCACTCGGTGCTGCGTTTGCGGCGCACACGCAGCATGGTCGGCAGGATCAGGCCGGCGAGCAGGCCGGCACCGGCAATGCTGCCGCCGTAGGCCATGTAGCGCATCAGCACCTGCTTGTTCTCGTCGCCGAGCTGCGCCTGGGCGTCGCGCAGTTGCGAGCGTGCCTGGTTCAGCTCGGCATCCAGCGCGCTGCGGGCTTCCTGCAGTTCATCGATGAGCTTCTTGCGCGCATCGAGGGTTTCCTGCATGCCCTGAACGCGGTTCTTCCAGGAGTCGTCGATGGTCTGCAACTGGGTGGTCAGCTCGGTGACCTTCTGCTCCAGCGACGGCAGGCGCTCGGCCTGGCCGGGCTTCTCCTGCAGGTCCTTGCTGGCGATCCATACGGTGCTGCCGCTGTCGCTGCGCACCTGGCTGTAGTCACCGGATGTGCTGACCAGCTGGACCTTCTGCCCGGAAGTCAGCGTGCCGACGATACGGTAGCCATCGGTGGGGCCGCTGCGCACGTAGGTGCTCAGGCTGTCGTTCACCCAGCGCGCGTTGCTGGCGGGCTCCTCGGCCTGGGCCGAGGCGCCGGCTGCCAGCAGGCCGGCAAACAGGCAGGCACCCAGGGCGCGGGTCTGGAGGGGAGAAACTCGTGCGGGGAAGCGACGCGATAGGGACATGGGCAATCTTCACATGACTTGGAACGAAACCCGCCTTGCGGGAGCGAAAACGTCGGCCGGGCAACGTATTGAGAACTGGCCGGGTGGCGAATGGCCAGGAAATCCACCCGGGGGGCCGACAGCACACAGACAGTTGTGGGATGCCGAGAGTTCACCGATGCGAATTTGCACGGATGAGTGGTGGGAAATTGCCTAGGCCAGGTTGCGCCGGATAACCGAATCGTCATCCTTGCCTCAGCTTCCCGTTAGCGGCGGCCTCTTAAGGTGGCGTTACTTTCGACCCCTACGAGGTGACCACCATGAAACTTCCCCGCATCTTCCTGCTCGCTGCCCTGCTGGGCACGTCTTCCCTGGCGCTGGCCGACGGCGGCGGCGACATCACCTTCGCCCGCATGGAGCAGGCTCGCCAGCAAGCCATGCAGGCACGCCAGGGCGCGCCGTCGCCAACGCAGGTCGCCGAGGCGAAGCAGTACACCTACGGGATGAACCTGGACATCGCCGAAGTCGTGGCGGTGACGCCGATGAGTACGGACTGCGGCGTGGTGCCGGTGCAACTGCGCTACAAGGATTCCTTCGGCGAAGAGCAGGCCATCGAGTACCGCGCCGAGCGCGTTGCCTGCCGCGCCACCCGCTGAATCAGTCGGGTGAGGATGGAAACGTCAGGAGGAAGCGCGTCGGCCCTTCCTCCGAGCTGTGCGCACTGGCCGCGCCCAGGTGCAGCTCCATGATGGAGCGCACGATGGCCAATCCCAGGCCCGTGCCGCCCTGGGCTCGCGAGCGGCCCTTGTCGACCCGGTAGAAGCGCTCGAACAGGTGTGGAAGATGCTCGGCGGCAATGCCCGCGCCGGGGTTCTGCACCTGCAGCGTCACGGTCTCGCCGTCGCCTTGCACCTGCACGCGGATGCATCCGCCGTCAGGGGTGTGGCGGATGGCGTTGGACAGCAGGTTGGAAATGGCGCGCTGGATCATCAGGCGGTCACCGACGACCAGTCCGTGACCCTCGATCACGATGCGCAGCGACTTCTCTTCGGCGCTGAAATCGAACAGCTCGGCGACCTTCGCCGCTTCCTCCTCCAGTCGCACCGGTTCCTGCGGCAGCAGCGCGCGCGGATGGCTGACCTGAGCGAGGAACAGCATGTCGCTGACGATCCGCCCGACCCGCTCCAGCTCTTCGGTACTCGCCGCCAGCACCGCTGCGTATTCTTCTTTCTCCCGCGGGCGCGACAGCGTCACCTGCGCCTTGCCCAGCAGGTTGCCGATGGGCGAACGCAGCTCGTGGGCGATGTCGTCGGAAAACTGAGTGAGTTGCTGCACGCCACCATCCAGTCGATGCAGCATCAGGTTCAATGCCCGCGCGGCCTTGCCCAATTCCCGTGGCAGGTCCTGCAGTGGCATGCGGTGGCTGAGGTCCTGGGTGGTGACCAGCGAGGCCACCTGGCCGAACTGTCGCAATGGCTGCAGGCCGCGCTTGGCCACCAGGCGCGCGCCCAGGGCGATCAGCAGCAACAGCGGCGGCGCCGCCAGCCATGCCGAGCGCAGGAAGGCGCCGAGCAGGGCGTCGTCGTCACGTCGGTCCAGGGTCAGGAATACGCGCAGGGTGTTGCCGTCGCGCAGGCGGATCAGGCTGCGCTCGGTGAGCAGCCTGCGACCGTCCGGCGACGTCCAGGCAAAGCCGCGACCATCGCCGGCGAACTCATCGAGGACCGCCAGGTCGCGGGTCGGCCCACTGCTGAACTGTGCCGCCTGCCCGCGTTGTTCATCGAGCAGCGCCGCGCTGAGGTTGTCGTGGCCCATCAGTTGGTCCTGCAGGGCGTGGCCGCGCAAGGGCAGGGCGGCGAGGCCGGGATCGGCATCGAGGGCATGGCGCAGTTGCCCGAGCTTGTCTTCCAGTTCGCGGTGGGCGCGCTGGTCGAGTTGATGGTCGAGGGCGAGGTAGGCGAGGGTGAGCAACAGGACCATCAGCACCGAGCCCAATAGGCCGACCCATAGGCCGATGCGCAGCGACAGGCTGGCCGGCTTCATGTGCGGGACTCCAGCACGTAGCCGACCCCGCGCAGGGTATGGATCAGCTTGTCGGCGAAGGGGTCGTCGATCTTCGCCCGCAGGCGGCGGATAGTGACTTCCACGACGTTGGTATCGCAGTCGAAGTTCATGTCCCAGACCAGCGAGATGATCTGCGTGCGCGAGAGCACTTCGCCGCTGCGGCTCATCAGCAGGTGCAGCAGGGCGAACTCCTTGCTGGTCAGGTCGATGCGCCGGGCGTCGCGGTAGGCGCGGTGGCGGCCGGGGTCCAGCTCCAGCCCGCCGATCTCCAGTACCTGCGGCTGGTCGATGCGTTCGCTGCGGCGCATGAGGGAGCGCACGCGGGCCAGCAGTTCGGGGAATTCGAAGGGCTTGAGCAAGTAGTCGTCGGCGCCCAGGTCGAAGCCCTTGACCCGCTCGGTGAGACGGCTGCGGGCCGTGAGCATCATCACGCGGATGTCGCTGTGCTGGCGCAGGCTGGCGAGCACGTCCCAGCCATCCATCTGCGGCAGGTTCACATCGAGGATGACCAGGTCGTAGGCGCACTGCCGGGCCAGGTGCAGGCCGTCGACACCGTTGTCGGCGCGATCGACGACATAGCCGCTTTCACTTAGACCCTGTTGCAGATAATCGGCCGTCTTGTGGTCGTCCTCGATGAGCAGGATTTTCATGGATAGTTACCTGGTAATTACGTGAAAAATGGTGCCGAAGACGCAGGGGAGTTCATGCCGCCGGCGAAAAACGCGCGCAGTCTAGAAGCTGTAGTGACTTCAGGGTCAATCGCGACGGTGTCGCATTAATGCGCCGAAACTCAGCGATTGAAGTTCTGTAGATGGCTGTTCTGAAAGAGGTTTAAGGATTTGTCTGGTTTTCCCGGAATACGGCCAATTGTTTCCTGAAATTACCGGGAAGAGCCGTCTGGCCTTTTTAAATACATACAACGGGAAGTCGGCGGATGGCCAATTACATGTTTGTAATTATCCAGTCACCTTGCCGCTAGAGAGGCACTTCTAGATTCGCCGGTGGAAATGACGGGATGCCGTCGAAGTTGACTCCACCGTGCGAGGTTCGCCGTGTATTCGAGATGTTCTGCATTCGCCGCGCAGGCCACATTGCTTGCGCTGCTGCTCTGGCAGCTTCCCGCCTGGGCCCAGGCCCGGGAGATCGGTATCGACGATGCCCTGCTGGCCGCCGTCAGCGGCAACCCCGAGCTGGCCGCCAGCGGCCGGGACATCGGGATTGCCCAGGGATTGCGCGAGCAGGCCAGCCTGCTGCGCAACCCGACACTGTCCTGGGAGCAGGAGGGCACCGAGTCGCGCAATCGCACCACTACTCTCGGCATCAGTCAGCCGCTGGAGCTGGGTGGCAAGCGCGGGGCACGGGTGGCGCTGGCCGAGCGTGGCCAGGATGTTGCGGCGCTGAGCCTGCAGGCGCGGCGCAACCAGTTGCGTGGCGAGGTGATCGCCGCGTTCTACACCGCCTTGCGCGCCCAGGAACGGGAGCGCCTGGCGCAGCAATCCGTCGAGCTGGCGCAGCGTGGCGTGGCCGCGGCGGAAGGGCGTGTGCGTGCCGGCAAGGCTCCGCCGCTGGAGGCCAACCGCGCGCAGGTACAACGGGCTGAAGTGCGCCTGGAGCAGGAGCGCGCGCGCCGCGAACGCGCCGATGCCAACCAGGCGTTGGCCACGTTGATGGGGCTGGCGTCCCCGGATTTCACCGGGGTGCGCAACGATGGCGCCCGCCCCTTGCCCACGCTGCCAAGCCCCGATGAGCTGCTGCGTCGTCTGGGCGACAGTGCGGAAATGCGCCTGGCGCAGAGCCGCATCGACGAAGGCGAGGCCGCTGTGCGCTTGGCGAAGACCCAGCGTATTCCCGACCTCGATGTCAGCCTGGGCAGCCAGGAAGCCATCGAGCAGGGCAATCGCGACCGTATCGCGGTGATCGGTTTCAGCCTGCCGCTGCCGTTGTTCGACCGCAACCAGGGCAACATCCTTGCCGAGTCGCGCCGCGCCGACCAGGCCCGCGACCTGCGCAATGCCACCGAGCTGCGCCTGCGCCAGGAAACCCAGCAGGCGCTGCAGCAGTGGGGTACCGCGCAGGGCGAGGTCAATGCCTTCCGCCAGACCATCCTGCCCAGTGCCCAGACCGCTGTGGAAAGCGCCACGCGCGGCTTCGAGATGGGCAAGTTCGGCTTCCTCGAGGTACTCGACGCCCAGCGCACCCTGATCACTGCCCGCGACCAGTACCTGCGCGCGCTGGCCCAGGTCAGCGACGCCTGGGGGCGCATCGAACGGGTCTACGGCGATGTCGGCGCGCCTCGCTAACCGGCGTCGCGCCTGGCTCGGACTGCTGCTCGTGACCCTGGCGCCGTCCGCTGCCGCGCCGACCGCGAGCCCGCCCGCGCACTGGTGTGTCCACGACCTCTTCAGCACCCTCCATCACCCTGCGGTGCCTGCGCCACGGCGCGGCGCCAGCGGATTTTTCCCGGAGCTTCCATGATCAAGAAAACCCCTCTTGCTGCTGCCGTTTTGCTGGCCTCCGCGCTAGGTGTCAGCGCCTACGCCTGGATGGGCAGCGAACAGGCCGGTGACAGCCATCTCGACGACGCGACCCACGCGGATGGCGAGCACCACAGCGGCGCTGCGCCGACCCGCCATGCCGAGGCGGCAAGTCATGCCGATGGCGAGCATCACGCGGCCCAGGAAACGCAGGCCGACGAGGAGGGCCTGCACCTGAGTCCCGCGCAGATCGAGGCCGCCGGCATCCAGTTGGCGACGGCCGGGCCCAGGGCGCTGGACGAAGCGTTCAGCCTGCCCGGCGAGATCGGCTTCGACCAGGACCGCACCGCCCACGTCGTGCCGCGCACGCCAGGCGTGGTGGAGTCGGTGTCGGTTGAACTCGGGCAGAACGTGAAGAAGGGCCAACTGCTGGCGGTGATCGCCAGTCAGCAGGTCTCCGAGCTGCGCAGCGAACTGGCCGCTGCGCAGCGCCGGGTGAGCCTGGCGAGCAAGACCTTCGAGCGCGAGCGGGAGCTGTGGCAGGAGAAGATCTCCGCCGAGCAGGATTACCTGCAGGCGCGCCAGGACCTGGAGGAAGCGCGCATCGCTTTGGCCAACGCACAACAGAAGACCAACGCGCTGAGCGGTGTGTCGGCCAGCGTCGGTGGCAATCGCTATGAACTGCGCGCGCCCTTCGACGGCGTGGTGGTGGAGAAGCACCTGGTGCCCGGCGAGGTGGTCAGCGAGACCACAGCCGCCTTCACGCTGTCCGACCTGTCGCGGGTCTGGGCCAGCTTCAGCGTGGCCCCGCAAGACCTGGCGCGGGTGCAGGTGGGCAAGCCTGCGCGGGTGGAGGCGGCGGACCTGGGTATGCAGGTCGACGGCCGCGTCAGCTATGTCGGCAACCTGCTCGGCGAGCAGACCCGCAGCGCGGTCGCCCGGGTCACGCTGGCCAATCCCGATGGTGCGTGGCGCCCCGGTCTGTTCGTCAATGTGCGGGTGAGCAGCAGCGCGCGCCAGGTACCGGTGGTGGTGCCGGAGCAGGCGATCCAGGACGTGGAAGGCAAACCCAGCGTCTTCGTGCGCAGTGCCGAAGGCTTCGACCCGCGCCCGGTTGACCTGGGTGCGCGCAGCGCCGGTCAGGTCGAGGTGCTGGCCGGCCTGTCCGCTGGCGACCAGGTGGCGGCCGACGGCAGCTTCGTTCTCAAGTCGGAGCTGGGCAAGAGCTCGGCGTCCCACGCGCACTGACGGAGCGACAGCATGTTCGAACGCATCATTCGCTTCGCCATCGAGCAACGCTATCTCGTGCTGCTTGCCGTCCTCGGCATGGCCGGCCTGGGCATCGCGAGCTACCAGAAACTGCCCATCGACGCGGTCCCCGACATCACCAACGTGCAGGTGCAGGTCAACACCTCGGCGCCGGGCTTCACCCCACTGGAGACCGAGCAGCGCGTCACCTACCCGGTGGAGACCGCCATGGCGGGCCTGCCGGGGTTGCAGCAGACGCGCTCGATCTCGCGCTCGGGGCTGTCGCAGGTGACGGTAATCTTCAAGGACGGCACCAACCTGTTCTTCGCCCGCCAGTTGGTCAACGAACGCCTGCAGCAGGCCCGTGAGCAATTGCCTGAGGACGTCGAGTCGGCCATGGGGCCGATTTCCACGGGACTGGGAGAAATCTTCCTGTGGACCATCGAAACCGAGCCGGGCGCGCGCAAGGAGGACGGCAGCGAGTACACGCCGACCGACCTGCGGGTGATCCAGGACTGGGTAATCAAGCCGCAGTTGCGCAACGTGCCCGGTGTCGCCGAGGTGAACACCATCGGCGGCTTCGCCAAGCAATTCCAGGTCGCCCCCGATACCCGCCGGCTGGCGGCCTACGGGTTGACCCTGGCAGACGTGATCGCTGCGCTGGAGCGCAACAACGCCAACGTTGGCGCCGGCTATATCGAGCGCAACGGCGAGCAGTTGCTGGTTCGCGCGCCGGGGCAGGTGGGCAGCCTGGAGGACATTGCCAACATCGTGGTCGCCAATGTCGATGGCACGCCGATCCGCCTGCGCAATATCGCCGAGGTCGATCTCGGCCGTGAGCTGCGTACCGGCGCCGCCACCGAAGATGGCCGCGAAGTGGTACTCGGTACGGTGTTCATGCTGATCGGCGAAAACAGCCGCACGGTCGCCAAGGCCGCTGCGGCCAAGCTGGACGAGATCAACCGCACACTGCCGGCCGGGGTGAGGGCGGTGACCGTCTACGACCGTACGCAACTGGTCGACAAGGCCATCGCCACGGTCAAGCGCAACCTCACCGAGGGCGCGATCCTGGTGATCGCGGTGCTCTTCCTGTTCCTCGGCAACATCCGTGCGGCACTGATCACCGCGATGGTGATCCCGCTGGCGATGCTGTTCACCTTCACCGGAATGTTCAGCAACCGCATCAGCGCCAACCTGATGAGCCTCGGCGCGCTGGACTTCGGCATCATCGTTGACGGCGCCGTGGTGATCGTCGAGAACGCCATCCGCCGCCTGGCCCACGCGCAGCAGCACCATGGCCGCATGCTGACCCGCAGCGAGCGTATGCACGAAGTCTTCGCCGCATCGAAGGAAGCACGTCGCGCGCTGATCTACGGCCAACTGATCATCATGGTGGTGTACCTGCCGATCTTCGCGCTGACCGGCGTCGAGGGGAAAATGTTCCACCCGATGGCTTTCACCGTGGTGCTGGCGCTGCTGGGCGCAATGATCCTCTCGGTGACCTTCGTGCCGGCGGCCATCGCGCTGTTCATCACTGGCAAGGTGAAGGAAGAGGAGAACCTGCTGATGCGCGGTGCGCGCCGTGCCTACGAGCCGGTGCTGGACTGGGTGATGGCGCGACGCGCGCTGGTCTTCGCCGTCGCCGCCGTGCTGGTGGTGCTTTCCGGGGTGCTCGCCAGCCGCATGGGCAGCGAGTTCGTGCCGAGCCTGGGCGAGGGCGACTTCGCCCTGCAATCGTTGCGCACGCCGGGGACCAGTCTGTCGCAATCGGTGTCCATGCAGGAGAAGCTTGAGCGCCAGGTGCTCGACAAGGTGCCCGAGGTGCTGCGCATGTTCAGCCGCACCGGCACGGCGGAAATCGCCTCCGACCCGATGCCGCCGAACATCTCCGACGCGTACGTGATGCTCAAACCCAAGGACCAGTGGCCCGATCCGAAGAAGAGTCGCGCCCAACTGGAGGCGGAGATCCAGGACGCCGCCAACGGCGTGCCGGGCAGCGCCTACGAGCTGTCGCAACCGATCCAGTTGCGTTTCAACGAGCTGATCTCCGGGGTGCGCAGCGACGTGGCGGTGAAGGTCTTCGGCGACGACATGGACGTCCTGAACCGGACCGCCGAACAGATCGCCGGCGTGTTGCGTCAGGTTCAGGGCTCGTCCGAGGTGAAGGTGGAGCAGACCAGCGGCCTGCCGGTGCTCACCGTGAACATCGACCGTCAGCGCGCGGCGCGCTACGGGCTGAATGTCGGCGACATTCAGGACAACGTCGCGGTGGCCATCGGCGGTCGCGAGGCGGGCACGCTGTTCGAGGGCGACCGCCGCTTCGACGTGATCGTGCGCCTGCCGGAAAACCTGCGCAGCGATATCGACGCCCTGTCGCGCATGCTGATCCCGGTGCCGGCCCCGGCCAACGCCACGGACTCGCGGATCGGCTTCATCACCCTCGGCGAGGTCGCTCGACTGGAGCTGGTGCAGGGGCCGAACCAGGTCAGCCGCGAGAACGGCAAGCGTCTCGTGGTGGTCAGCGCCAACGTGCGCGGGCGGGATATCGGCTCGTTCGTCGCCGAGGCCAGCAGCAACATCGAGCAGCAGGTGAAGCTGCAGGCCGGCTACTGGACGACCTGGGGAGGCCAGTTCGAGCAGCTGCAATCGGCGGCGCAGCGCCTGCAGATCGTGGTGCCGGTGGCGCTGCTGCTGGTGTTCACGCTGCTGCTGATGATGTTCAACAATGTTCGCGACGGATTGCTGGTGTTCACCGGGATTCCCTTCGCCCTCACCGGCGGCGTGGTCGCGCTGTGGTTGCGGGATATTCCGCTGTCGATTTCCGCGGGTGTGGGGTTCATCGCGCTGTCGGGGGTGGCGGTACTCAATGGCCTGGTGATGATCGCCTTCATCCGCAGCCTGCGGGAGGAGGGGCGTGGCCTCGACGAAGCGATCCGCGAAGGTGCGCTGACGCGCTTGCGCCCGGTGCTGATGACGGCGCTGGTGGCCTCCCTGGGCTTCGTGCCCATGGCCCTGGCGACCGGCACCGGTGCGGAAGTGCAGCGGCCGCTGGCGACGGTGGTGATCGGCGGCATCCTGTCCTCGACCACACTGACGCTGCTGGTGCTGCCGGCGTTGTATCGGTGGATGCATCGGCGGGATGAGGAGGGGCAGGGGGCCTGACGTCTTGCTCCCTCTCTGGACGCAGGTCACGCCTGCGAGCGCGCTCATGGAGCGCTCCTGCAGGTGGGTTCCGGTTTCTGGGCTCTCTACACGAGACCCGAAAGGCCCAGGTTTGGCATGACCGTGTAAGAGTGTGCCCTGCCCGCGATCCGCCGGCAGGGCCGGCGCTGTCCTCTACTCGGGTGTTGATCCTGTATCACTGCTTCGACATGGGTGTTACTGCGTCGCTTCGGCACACGCGCGGACTTCCTGTTTCGCCCCTCGGGCGACCTTCCTTGGCAAACGCCCCAAGGAAGGCAAAGGTCTTGCCCCGGACATCCGGTTTTTCGCCTGGGCGAAAAATTCGCTCGTTGAACGGGGCATTCGGCGTGTGCGGAAACTTCTCTGGAAGCCTTCTAAAAAGCCAAAGTCGAACGGGGTGGGTTCTTCGTAGGAGCGCGCTTGCTCACGAACCGCACCAACGCCGACGCTTTCTTGTAGGAGCGGGCCATGCCCGCGATCGCGCGCACCGCGCACTCCTACAGGTTCGCTGCGTCATCATGGCGAGCTCTGATTGCAATCGGTAAGGATGCACGACCCAGGGGGATTGGCCACCCCGGCAGGTGTGATTTTCCATGGGACGAAAAAAGGCGCCCATCAGGGCGCCGAGGGTTTCTCTCCCCCCAAAGAGCGCGTGGAGAGCCAGGGAGAGAAACGGTGCTGCGGGGAAATCATCACCATGCCTTGGGGAGCGGTGATGCCTTCCGTTATACCCAGGGGCGCCTAACGGGAAGCTGAGGCGTAGCTGACAATTCCGTCATCCGCCCGCCAGGCGCCGGTCATCAGAGAATCGCCAGCGGGTACTCGACGATCAGCCGCACTTCGTCCAGGTCCGATTCGAAGGCGGTGGCGCGGGTGGTTGCCTGGCGTACGCGCAGGGACAGGTCCTTGAGCTGACCTTCCTGGAACACGTATCTGGCCTCGATATCGCGTTCCCAGCGCTTCTGGTCCGTGAGCGGGTCGCCGTTGTCGTCGCGGCGCATGTACACGGCGTTGGCGTTGGAGTAGTCGGCGTCGGTACCGCGGGCGTAGCGGGTCATGAAGCTCAGGCCGGGCACGCCGTAGGTGGCCATGTCGAGGTCGTAGCGGACCATCCACGAGCGCTCCTTCGGCGAGTTGAAGTCGCTGTACTGGATGGAGTTGTCGAGGTAGATCGAGTCGGCCTGGCGCAGGTAGTCGAAGTCGTTGTTGCCGTTATTGCGCTGGTGGCTGACAGCGATGCGGTGGGCGCCGACGTGCACGCCGGCGCTGGCGCTCCAGATGTTGGTGTTGAACTCGCCGAGCAGCTCGCGCCCTTCATCCTGCGACTTGTAGTAGTTGAAGCCACCGAACAGCTCCACAGCCTCGGTGATCGGGAAGTTCAGCGCGGTGCCGACGTAGTACTGGTTCCAGGCGTCCTTCAGGCGGCTGCTGTAGAGGCTGATGCTGGCGTTGTCGTTGATGGCGTAGTCACCGCCGCCGTAGGCCAGCCAGGACGAGTCCACCGGTCCGGCGTAGAAGGTGGCGAAACCGTCGTCCATCTGCCGCGATTGCGGCTGGCTCATGGCATGCAGGCGCCCGCCTTGCAGCGTCAGGCCTTCGAGGCTGGTGTTCTGCAGGGTGACGCCACGAAAGGATTCGGGCAGCAGGCGCGAGTCGCCGTAGTGCACCACGGGGGTCTCCGGGAATACGTCGCCGACTTTCAGCACGGTATCCCACAGGCGCACCTTGGCCGCGCCGCCGGCCTTGGTGTAGTCGCTCTCGGTGCGGCCGTCGTTGTCGGTGGGCAGCACGTCCACCGAGCTGCCAGCACCGTTGCGGCCGTCGCCGGTGTCGAGCTGGAAGCCGACCATGGCGAAGGCGTCAACGCCGACGCCGACCGTGCCCTGGGTAAAGCCGGATTCGAATTTGCCGATGATTCCGTGGGCCCAGACTTCCGAGTAGCCGTTGCCGCGTGGCGGCACGGACTGGCCGTGTCGGGCGTCGCGGTTGAAGTAAAGGTTGCGGTTGAGGATTTCCAGGCTGGCGCCTTCGAGGAAGCCTTCGGCCTTGTCGTCGGTTTTCGCCTCGGCGAAGACGGTCGGCGAAGCGACCCCCAGCGCCAGCAGCGAAGCCGCCAGCGGGAATGTGCGTCGGTACATGATGTGCTCCTAAGGGCAGGATGGTCGGTTACCGCCTGCTGTTGTTGTTTTCGCCCAGGCGTGGCGAGGGCCACGGGCATCGTGTAGGAGCACGGATAACGGCGGCGTGAGCTGCGGATGACAAATCTGTCAGGTGCGCAAGAGCAGAGGGCGGGCAGCGCTGGCAGACATACCGATGTCGAATCCAGGCAACTCCTGACGGCGGATCGTGGCTAGGGTGGCGAACCTTCACTGCAACGACCTGGAGCTGTCATGTCCGATTTCATCACCGTGCTGCGCGACACCTGCCCGACGCCCGTGCTGGACGCCACCAAGTGGAAGCGCATCGGCGGCGATCCGCACACCGTCAACCTCAACGCCTATCTGTCGGCGGACGGCAGCAAGATCATGGGCACCTGGATCTGCACCCCCGGCAAGTTCGAGGTGAACTACGAGAAGTGGGAGTACTGCCATTTCCTCGACGGCTACTGCGTCATCACTCCGGAGGGTGAGCAGCCGGTCCACCTGCGCGCCGGCGATGTGTTTGTCATCGAACCGGGCATGAAGGGCACCTGGGAAGTGGTCGAGACGGTGCGCAAGTACTTCGTCTTTGCCTGAGACAAGGTGCCAAAGAGAAGGGGAGCCATGGGCTCCCCTTTGTCGTTTCAGCGTGTCGGGTAGATGTTCTCGAACCACCACTGGCGGCGCACGGCGTAGGGATCGTCCCGCAGCGTCGGCTGCTGGTCCAGGCTGAGCAGGGTACGCCGCGAGGTGTCATAGGGCGGCCAATGCTGCAGCTGGTCGCCCGGGGATTGGGGGGCGCCGGCGTAGTCCAGGAGCATGCCTTGCATCAGCCGTGACAAGCGATCGCGCTCCGCAGAGTCGGCGGCGTCCCGCGGCCTGCCCGCCAGCAATCGGCCGACGTAGGTGTCCAGCTTGCCGAAAAAGTAGACCTGGTCGGCAGCGTGCTGGGCGCGACGACGCGGATCGGTTTCGCGGTCGAAACGGTAGACCTGCACCCGGTTCTGTGTGGCCAGGCCCTCTGCGGCCCAGAGTGCCGGCATGACGAAGGCGCAATCGCCCAGCAGGTGCATGGCGCGTACGCCGTCGTCGTCCTCGGGGAACTGCTCGCGATACAGGGCCTTGGCGGAATCCCTGAGCCCTGGCGGAATGATCGTCAGGCGCTCCACCAGCGCATCGAGGCCAAGGCGGTCGAGGCTGTCGTCCCAGTTCAGCCACAGCCCCATCTCGTAGTGGGTAAAGCCGATCAGGATGTCGATGCCGGTCGCTGCCCCGCGCCGGGCAAATTCGATGGGGTCCAGCTGCGCCCTGGCGTGGGTCTTGGGCCAGAACAGCGAGTCCATGTGGAACAGCATGTCGGTGCTTTCGGCCAGGGCATGCACCTTCGTCATCAGGGCATCGGTGTCCAGCTGCTGCAACTGTGCGAGGCTGTCGATACCGCAGTCGGCGAAGAAGCGGCGGGCGAGCTCTTTCGCCGACGCATCGCTGAGGCCATGGCCGAGATCGCCGCTCAGGCCTGGCAGGCCAGCGTAGCCGCTCATCATCACCACGCGCCGCACCAGCCCGTGCAGATGGCCGCCGGCGAGCAGCCAGCTGATGTCGATGCTGCCGGCGGACTCGCCCATCAGGGTGATGTTGTCCGCGTCGCCGCCGAACCGGGCGATGTTCTGGCGGATCCAGCGCAGCGCCTCGAGCTGGTCGAGCAGGCCATGGGAGTGCGAGCCGGCGAACGCCTCACCGCCGAGCACGCTGACGTCGAGGAAGCCGAACAGGCCGAGGCGATAGTTCAGCGAGACGAACACGACGTCGCCGTTCGCCGCGAGTACGTCGCCGTGGTAGCACTTCAGGCGGCTGCTCTCCAGCCAGTTGGCGCCGCCGTGGATCCATACCACCACTGGCTTATCGGTGGCGCCGGGGTCGCGGGTCCAGACGTTAAGCGTCAGGCAGTCCTCGGAGCCCACCCAGGGGCGTCCCGGCAGTGGAGCGCTGTCGCTGAACTCGGCGTACTCGCCCTCGGTTTCATCGAACAGCTGCGCGGCCGCCGAGCCGAAGCGCTCCGCGCTGCGGACTTCGCCCCAGGAACCATGGGGTTGCGGCGGGCGGAAGCGCAATTCGCCCAGGGGCGGCTCGGCGTAGGGAATGCCGAGGTAGCGGTAGAGCCCGCTGGCCGGATCGAAGGCGCCGCGCAGCGGGCCCTGGGCGGTGTGGACGAGGGTCTGGTCGGTCATCGCGAGGTTCCTGGGACGGGCGCGGGCGCCCGTCGTTGCAGCGGGGAAGGGGAATCAGAGACCGCTCTTGAAGCGGTTCCAGGCACGGGTCATCAGGCGCAGGTCTTCCGGCGTCGGGTTGGACTGCCAGAACATCTTCTGGCGAACCGCTTCGGGCGGGAACACCGTGGGGTTGTTCGCCACCTCCGCAGGCAACAGCGCCTGGCTGGCCGGGACTGCCGTGGCATAGCCGACGGTGGCGGTGAAGTCGGCGCTGACCTTGGGCTCGAGTATCTGGTTCATGAAGCGGTAGGCGGCTTCGGAGTTGGGCGCGTTCCGCGGCATGGCCATGAAACCGAACCAGGCGACCGTGCCTTCCCTGGGCGCGACGTAGCGGATGTCGTCGCTCTTGCCGGCTTCCTGGGCACGGCGGTGGGCGATTTCCACGTCGCCGGACCAGCCCAGCACCAGGCAGACGTTGCCGTTGGCCAGGTCGTTGATGTAGCTGCCGGAGTTGATGTAGCGCAGGCTCGGCTTGATCCCGTCGAGCAGCCGGTTGGCCTTGTCGAGGCTCTCGCGGGTGGGCTTCTGCGGGTCGAGGCCGAGGTAGTTGAGGACGATGGGGTAGACGTCCTCGGGGCTGTCGATCAGGGCGACGCCGCAGTCCCTGAGTGGGCTGGCGTTGGCCGGCTTGAACAGCAGGTCGTAGGAGTCCATGGGCGCGTTGGGCAGACGTGCCTTGACCAGCGTTGCGTTGACCCCGAGGCCAGTGGTGCCCCAGTCGTAGATGAAGGCGTGGCGGTTGCCCGGGTCCTTGCCCTCGACGAACTTCATCAGCTGCGGGTCGAGGTTCTTCCAGTTGGGCAGCTTGCTGCGGTCCAGCTCCTGCAAGGCGCCGGCTTTTGTCAGTTGTTCCAGCGAGGTGCCCGAGGGCACGACCACGTCATAGCCGCTGTTGCCGGTAAGCAGCTTCACCATCAGTGTCGACTCGTTGTCGAAGGTGTCGTACTGCACGCTGATGCCGGTGGCGGCCTGGAAGTCCTTGATGGTGTCCTGGCCGATCAGGTCAGACCAGTTGTACACGCGCACCTGCTGCTGGGCGGCGCCGGCAGCGGGGATCGAGAGTGCGGCGAGCATGCCGATTGCCAGCTTGATGCCTTTCATCTTCGGTGGACCTCAGAGGTTCTTGTTGTTGTGAAAAATGTATTTTTCTACAAAGTTGTAGTCAACTACAATTTTGTTGCTGTGCTCGGATGGCTTTCCCGATGCTATGGCTCGAGTAGAATGCGTCCCTGAACAAGAACCGAACCGGAGCCGCCATGCCCGCCCGCAAGCCCGCCGCCGAGACCTCGTTGCGCGAACGCAAGAAGGAAAAGCAGCGCCAGGCGCTGATCGATGCCGCCACCGAGTTGTTCCGCGAGCGCACCTTCGCCAATACGCGCATGGAGGACATCGCCGCGCTGGTCGAGGTGGGGGTAACCACGGTCTACAACTATTTTCCCAGCAAGCACGAACTGCTGGTGGCGATCATCGACAATCAGGTGACGCTGGCGCAGCACAAGGTCGGGCGAGTGCTCGATGCACTGCCGGAGGAGCCGGTGGACGGGCTGGCGAAGATGATCGCCGCCGACTACGGCAACATGGACCGCATCGAGGACAAGCGCCTGTGGCGCGAACTGCTGGCGGTGATGCTGTTCGCCAGCGCCGAGCACGGCGAGATCGAGCAGTCACGCAATCGCTTCCGCGAGGCCCTGGGCCGGGCTCTGACGAGTTACATCGAGCGTGGGAAACTGCGCGCCGAGTGCGCGGTGGAGGCGGTGGTGGACATCGTCTACGCCATCTACGCCTACCACTTCCGCAGCCTTGCCTGTGCCGACAAGGCGCGTACCCGCGACGCGCTGAAGCTGGTACGCCGGGACATCGAGGTGCTGCTGCGGCCGCACCTCGTCTGAGCCGGATTACTGCGGCCCGTCGTTGACCGACCAGCTGGCGGCCGACACGTAGGGTGCCAGAGCCAGTTCGCCGACCAGGGCTTCGAGCAGGCTGTCCTTGTCGCCGGGGGCCAGGACGAGCGCCGCCACTTCCACTTCGCCGCCGGTCTTGCGCGCGTGGCTTTCCAGGCTCTGCAGGGTCAGGCCGTTGGCGCTGAGGCGGCGCAACAGGGTGGAGCGCACCAGGGCTTCCTGGTGGGCTTCGGTGACGGCCTCGACGGTGTAGTAGCGCTCGACACTCGGCTCGATGGGTGCGTGGCGCTGGATCCAGCGGGTCACCGAGGGCAGGGTGAGGTTGCACAGGACGATCAGCAGGGTGGCGACTAGCGCCGTCGCAAGGAAACCGCTGCCCGCCAGTACGCCCACCGCACCGGTGCACCAGACCGTGGCCGCGGTGCTCAGGCCGCGCACGCTGAGGCCGTCGCGCATGATCACGCCCGCACCGAGAAAGCCGATGCCGGTGACCACCTGGGCGGACATCCGCACGACCTGGTCTTCTGCGCCCATGAGGAAAGGCAAGGTGGCGAAGGTGGCCGCACCGAGGGCCACCAGACCGTGGGTGGCGACGCCGGTGAAGCGCTGGCGCCACTGGCGCTCCATGCCGATCAGCGCGCCGAAGCAGAGCGCTGCGAAGAGGTCGAGGACTATTTCGAAGGACATGCCTTTGTGCTCCGCGCCGGCCCCTCGCCGACGCTCGTGAAAAGGGGCTTCATGCCCCGGTGGATAGGAAGGTGCGATTAGTCTAACGGGCTGGCCTGGTAACCGGGGTGACATGTGACAGGCCCGCCCCGACTGGGCTTGTTGGAGCGAGCTTGCTCGCTAACCGCTTGATGTCGGTGGTGCCGGGAGGGCTGTTCGCGAGCAAGCTCGCTCCTACAGCGTATGGCGTTCCGAACAGTGGGTGGGGCGCAGGGCCGAATCCGCTTACCGATCTGCGGCTTTGCCCGGTACAGTGTTCGCCCCTTTCACCGGAAGAGAGATGGCGAGATGGTCACCTGTTACCTGCGCTACGTGCTGGACCCTTACAAGCTCAAGGAATTCGAACACTACGGCCGGTTGTGGATCCCGCTGGTGGAGCGCTTCGGCGGTCAGCACCATGGCTACTTCCTGCCTTCCGAAGGCGCCAGCAATATTGCCCTGGCGATGTTCACCTTCCCCAGCCTGGCTGACTATGAACGCTACCGGCAGCAGTCCATGGACGATCCTGAGTGTCAGGCTGCATTCCGCTATGCGGAAGAAACCCGCTGCATCATCAGCTACGAGCGCAGCTTCTTCCGGCCGGTGTTCGGCGGCTGATCAGTCGCTGCCCCGAAGCTGTCCGTCACGCAGTGGCACCCCTGCAGGAGCGCACCATGCGCGCGATCGCGGGTATGGCACGCTCCTGCACTGGGGCATGGCGTCAATCCGCCGTGGCAGAGCCTCAGATCAGCGCCGCGCCGTGACGTCCCCGCTCCAGCCGCCGCCGAGGGCGCGGAACAGGTCCACCAGGGCGATCTGCCGCTGGGTGCTGGTCTCGATATAGGCCGACTCGTTGACGAAGTTGCTGCGCTGCGCGTCGAGGTAGCGCAGGTGGCTGTCCACGCCGCCCTCGTAGCGTGCCTTGGCCAGCTTCAGCGTTTCGTTGGTGGTGTTGGCCAGGGCCCGGCGAGCAGCTTCCTCACGGCGCAGGGTGTCGGTCGCCGCGAGTGCGTCGGCCACTTCCCGGAACGCTGTCTGGATGGTGCCTTCATAGGCGGCCACCGCGGAGTCCTTGCGCACCTTGGCCAGGTCCAGGTTGGCGCTGTTGCGGCCGGCATCGAAGATCGGCAGCGACAGCGTCGGCACGAAGCTCCACGAGCGTGAGCCGCCGTCGAACAGGCCGGACATTTCCGCGCTGGACGTGCCGAAGCTGCCGGTCAGGCTGATGCGCGGGAAGAACGCCGCGCGGGCCGCGCCGATATCGGCGTTGCGCGCCTTGAGCAGATGCTCGGCGGCGAGGATGTCCGGGCGCCGCTCCATCAGCTCGGACGGTGTGCCCGGCGCGATGTCCTGGATCAGCATGGGCTTGTCCTGCGGCACCTGCGGAATGCGCTTGGCCGCGTCGGCGGTGCCGAGCAGCAGCACCAGGGCGTTGAGTGCCTGCTGCTTCTGCCGCGCATTGCTTTCCAGTTCCGCGCGGGACTGTTCGACCAGCCCCAGGGCTTCCTGATAGTCCAGCGCGGTAGCCGCGCCGGCGCTACGCCGCTGGCTGATCAGCCCCAGCGAATCCTCGCGGCTGGCCAGGGTCTGCTCGGTGAGCAGCAGGCGGCGCTGGGCGCCGTCGTAGGTGAGATAGGCCTGGCTGACCTCGGCGATCAGCGCGATGCGCGCACTGCGGCCGGCTTCCTCGGTGGAGAGGTACTGCTCCAGCGCGGCGTCGGTCAGGCTCTTCACCCGGCCGAACAGGTCCAGCTCGTACTCGGGCAATGACAGGCCGACCTGGTAGCTGCTGCTCACCGCCGAACTGCCGGTGCTGGACAGGTCCGCCGGCAGCCGCTGGCGATTGCCGTTGGCGCTGCCGCTCAGGCCAGGCACGCGGTCGGCGCGCTGGATGCGGTACTGCGCGCGAGCCTGTTCGATGTCCAGTAGGGTCTGGCGCAGCGAGCGGTTGTTGTCCAGCGCGACGTTCACCAGGCCGCGCAGTTCGCTGTCGACGATGAAGGTCTGCCAGTCCAGGTTGCTGGCCGCGGTGCCGGGCTGGGCGGCGGGGCCGCTCCAGCTCTGCGCCACTGGCGCCTCGGGGCGCTCGTAGGTGGGGGCCATGGAGCATCCGGCCAGGACCATCGCCAGCAGCAGGCTGCTGACGGTAAAGGCGGGTGTGCGCAGGGTGGTCATTGCGCGGCCTCCGAGGGTTGATGCGCAGGTTTGGGCTGGCGACGCAGCAGCGACAGCAGCCAGACAAAGCAGATGGGCACGAAGATCACCCCGAGCAGCGTGGCGCTGAGCATCCCGCCGATCACTCCGGTGCCGATGGCGCGCTGGCTGGCGGCTCCGGCCCCGCTGGCGACCACCAGCGGCACCACGCCGAGGATGAAGGCCATGGACGTCATGATGATCGGGCGGAAGCGCAGGCGCGCGGCCTGGATTGCAGCGTCACGCAGGCTGTGGCCCTGCTCCCAGAGCTCTTTGGCGAACTCGACGATGAGGATCGCGTTCTTCGCCGCCAGGCCGATGATGGTGATCAGGCCGACCTTGAAGTAGACGTCGTTGGGCAGCCCGGTGACCGTCACCGCCAGCACCGCGCCCAGCGCGCCGATGGGCACGATGAGCATCACCGACAGCGGGATCGCCCAGCTCTCGTAGAGCGCCACGAGCAGCAGGAACACCACCAGGATCGCCAGGGCGAACAGCTGGGTGGCCTGGCCGCTGGCGACCTTCTCCTGGTAGGAGAGCCCGGTCCACTCATAACCGATGCCGGCCGGCAGCTCACTCACCAGACGCTGCATCTCGGCCATGGCTTCACCGGTGCTGACGCCGGGAGCGGCGTCGCCGGAGATGCGGATCGACGGGTAGCCGTTGTAGCGAGCCAGCTGCACCGGGCCTTCTTCCCAGCGGGTGCTGACGAAGGCGGACAGTGGTACCAGTTCGCCGGCGCTGTTGGGCACGTAGAGCTTGAGCACGGCTTCCGGCGTCATCCGGTCGCCCTGTTCGGCCTGC
>CBIGPF010000004.1:0-72331 GCA_966191535.1 uncultured Pseudomonas sp.
AGCCCGGTGGGCCGTTGGCTCGCACTATCCGGCCCAACGAGCGCGCCATGGCGATTGCCGTGGACGAGGTGATCGGCGGCGGCGGCTTCGTGCTTCCCGGCGACTACGTCGACGTCATGCTCTTCGTCCAGGACCAGCAGAGCACCGAACGCAACATCAGCGCCCAAGTGGTGCTGCCGGGCGTACGGGTGCTGACCTATGGCGAGCAGATTGCGGTCGCCAGCGATGGCCAGGCGCGCAATGCCGGCGACCCCAAGGACAAAACCCCGCGCCCGCCGCGTACCGCCGTACTGGCCGTGCCGGCTGAAGCCGCGTCACGCCTGATGCTTGCCGCCCAGGCTGGCTCCCTGCGGCTGGCGGTGCGCAGCAAGGACGAGAAGCTCTACGAGAAAGCAGAAGAGGGCGGCTACCTCCAGGCCTCGATGGGCTCTACCAGCAGCCCGCCGATCACCCTCGAACAGCTGATTGGCAAACCGCGCCAGGCCCAGGCTCCCGCTGTGCACCAGGTCTCCGCACCGCAGGTGGACGCTGGCGTGGTGGTCTACCGCGGTACCACCGTTACCCGTGAAGCACATTGAGCAAGGAGTGCATCGATGTCCAAGCGCTTCATCCTTCCCCTGTTCGCCTTGCTGGCTTGCGCCGTTCACTCCGTGGCGCAGGCTGTGCCGAGCGCCTGCGCGGGCTTCGCTGACCAGCAACTGAACCTCGACGTCGAGCAGGGCGCCCAGCGCGACCAGCAACTGCCGGTACCGATCAAGCGCCTGGCCATCGGCGATCCGAACATCGCCGACGTGCAGGTGCTCGACAAGCGTGACTTCCTCGTCACCGGCAAGGCCGAAGGCCTGACCAGCCTGCTGATCTGGACCAGTTGCAGCGACCAGCCAATACGCACCGTGGTGCGTGTCGGCGCTCGCGCAGTTAGCGATGTGGCAGGGGCATCCGGTGTCGGTGCCGGTAATCTGGCCAACCAGGTGCAGACCGATATCCGCTTCGTCGAAGTCAGCCGCAGCAAGCTCAAACAGGCCAGTACCTCGTTGGTGCGACGTGGCTCCAATACCTTCGTGCTGGGAGCTCCGGGCAGCCTGGGCAATCTGACGGTCGATCCCGGCGGTAACCTGGATGGCACGTTCGGCAATGCCAGCGGCGGCTTCAACATCATCTGGGGTGGCGGCAGCAGCAAATGGCTGGGCTTCATCAATGCCCTGGAAGGCAGCGGCTTCGCCTACACCCTGGCGCGCCCCAGCCTGGTAGCCACCAGCGGGCAGAGCGCCTCGTTCCTGGCCGGTGGCGAGTTCCCGATCCCCGTGCCCAATGGCAATAGCGACAACATCACCATCGAGTACAAGGAGTTCGGCGTACGCCTGACCCTGACCCCGACGGTGATGAACGACAAGCGCATCGCGCTCAAGGTCGCTCCGGAAGTCAGCGAACTGGACTTCACCAGCGGCATCCGCACCAACAACATCGCAGTGCCCGCACTTACGGTACGGCGCACCGACACCAGCGTGATGCTGGCCGACGGTGAGAGCTTCGTGATCAGCGGATTGATCAGCAGCAGCACCATCAGCAACGTCGACAAGTTCCCTTTCCTGGGCAACATCCCGGTGATCGGTGCGCTGTTCCGCTCCTCGAACCTGGACAAGGACGACCGTGAACTGCTGATGATCGTCACGCCGCATCTGGTTCAGCCGCTGGCCGCCAATGCCGCGCTGCCGAAACTGCCCGGCGAGGGATTGCGCGACTACGACCCGGGCTTCGGCGAGTTCTATTTCCTCGAGGACGGTCGCTTCGACAAGCGCAAGGCCAGCAGCGGGATGTCGCACTGATGGAACTCTACGAAGCGCTGACCCGCCCCAGAGCGGGAGGCAAGGAAAAGCAAGGGAGCACGGGCATGAGTCAGACTTTCGTGGCGCTGATCCAGCATCCCGGTGAGCAGGAGTGGCTGCAGAGCAGCCTGGCCGGCTGCGGGCAGGTGGTGCTGGCCAACAGCGGGACCCTGGAAGAGTTGCTGTCGCTGCTGGATGTCACCGGCGCGACGGTGCTCTTCACCAGCCTGAACAAGGCCAACCTGGTCTCCCAGGGCTCGTTGATCGAAGGGCTGGTCTCCGCGCGGCCGCTGCTGTCGGTGGTGGCTGTCGGCGATGGCCTGGATAACCAATTGGTGCTGGCGGCGATGCGCGCGGGTGCCAGGGATTTTGTCACCTATGGCGCCCGCGCCAGTGAGCTGAGCGGGCTGGTCCGCCGCCTCGGAGGGCGCCTGCCCACGGTGCCGGTGAGCGCCACCCAGCAGGGTGAGCTGATCAGCCTGGTCAGCGCTCGGCCGGATGCAGATGGCGCCTTCGTCGCGCTGCACCTGGCCCTGGCGCTGCAACGCCAGCCCGAGCACCGTGTGCTGCTGGTGGACATCGGTCAGCCCACCGGCGAAGCGCTGGCCATCCTTGGCATGGACCCGGCCTTCACCTTCGCCGATGCGCTGCGCAACCTGCGGCGACTGGACCAGACCCTGATCGACAGCGCCTTCACCCGCCACGAATCCGGCCTGCGAGTCCTCAGCCTGTCGGATGAGCCCGGCGTGCTGGAGCGCATCACCACCGCCGAGCTGTACCTGTTGCTGGGCAACCTGCGCAGCGCCTTCAGCCATATCCTGATCAACCTCACCGGCGTCGCCGAAGGCGAGCTCAGTGGTCAGCTGCTGATGCAGGCCAGCCGCGTGCTATGGCTGGTGGACCAGAGCGTGCCGTCGTGCAAGAAGGGATTGGAACGCCTGCGCCGCCTGCGTGAGCGTACGCCTTCGCTGCCGCGCGTCGAGTTGCTGATCGATCGCTACTGGGCCTCGGTGCCGCCGGATGCTCCCGCGCTGGGCAAAATGTTCGGCCTGGAGCTCTTCGGCGTACTGCCGGCCTCGCCCGAGGCCCGGCTGCGCGCCAAGAACGTTGGCCAGAGCCTGTTCGACCTGGCGCCGCGCGACCCACTGACGGTGAAGCTGCGTGACCTGGCCGAGGCGCTCGGCGCGGGTGTTGCCGAGAAGCGCGGCCTGTTCAGCTGGATCGGCCGTGCGAAGGCTGCGCGCCCATGAGCCAGCATTACGGCGGCGGTCATGGCCGCCATGATCAGGACCTGCAGACGCTGAAGATGCGCCTGCACCGCTACATCATCGACGAGATCGACGAAGACGGCATGAACCTGCTGGAGGGCGCGCGGCCGGCAGTGGCGCAGTACGTCTCCGAGAAGGTCTGCGAATACGCTTCGCGCCGCCAACTGGCAATCTCCCGCTACGAGCTGGACCGCCTCGCCGAAGAGGTGGTGGACGAGCTGACCGGCTTCGGCCCGCTGGAGATACTCCTGCGCGATCCAGGCGTCTCGGAAATCCTGGTCAACGGCCCGGACCGGGTGTTCATCGAGCACGAAGGCCGGCTGTACCAGAGCGACCTGCGTTTCATCGACGACCACCATGTGCAGCGCGTCATCCAGCGCATCCTCGCGCCCCTGGGTCGACGCCTGGACGAATCCAGCCCGATGGTGGACGCGCGCCTGCCCGACGGCAGCCGGGTCAACGCAATCATCCCGCCGGTGGCGCTGGACGGTCCCTGCCTGTCGATCCGCAAATTCAGCAAGGAGCTGCTCAAGAGTGCCGACCTGCTGGCCTACCAGAGCGTCGACGAAGCCATGCTGGCGTTCCTGCGCCAGGCGGTGGCGAGCCGCTGCAACATCCTCATCAGCGGCGGCACCGGCACCGGCAAGACCACGTTGCTCAATGTGATGAGCAGCTTCATCGACGAACGCGAGCGCATCGTCACCATCGAGGACACCGCCGAGCTGCAACTGGGCCACGACCATGTCGTGCGCCTGGAAACCCGCCCGCCGAATGCCGAAGGCTTCGGTGAGGTCACCGCCCGCGACCTGATCCGCAATGCGCTGCGGATGCGCCCGGACCGCATCATCCTCGGCGAGATCCGCGGCGTCGAAGTGCTCGACGTGCTGCAGGCGATGAACACCGGCCACGACGGTTCGATGAGCACCGTGCACGCCAACTCGGCGATGGATTCACTGCTGCGCCTGGAGATGCTGGTGGGCCTTACCGGCCAGCGCGTGCCGGAGCAGACCCTGCGGCAGATGCTCTGCTCGGCGCTGGACATCATCGTGCAGATCACCCGCCTGTCCAACGGCCGCCGCTGCGTCAGCGAGATCCTCGAAGTGCTCGAAGTACGCGACGGTGTCTACGTCACCAATTCCCTGTTCAGCCTCGACCGGCGTGGCACCGGGCAATTTGTCCGCACTGCCCAGCCGAGTGGGCTGAAGTTCCACCAGGTGATGCTGTGAGTGGTGCACTACTGCTGACCGTGGTCAGCGTTGCACTCGCTGCGCTGGGTGTGCTGATGGGCGCAATGAGCTGGCGCGCGCGGCACAACGAACTGGTGATGCGTCGGTTGAACGGCGAGGACCCGACGGTGAGCGCCGCACGGGGACGCAGTAGTCATTGGCTGGCGCGACGAATGCGGCGCGCGGGTGTCACCGATGCGCGCCGCTGGTGGTTCGGCGCGGTTGTGGCGGTGGTGCTTCTGGGGTTGCTGGGCTACCGGGTATTCGGCCTGCTGGGAGCCCTGGGCGGCCTGTCTCTGGTGATGCTGGGCTTTCACCTGCTGCTCAACCTGCTCTACCGGCGGCGCCTGCAGAAAATGATCCGGCAGATGCCCAACTTCCTCGATCAGGTCGTTCGCAGCCTGCACTCGGGTCGTACCCTGGGCGATGCGATCACCCAGGGTGTCAGTGCTTCCGACGATCCGCTGCGGGAGATCTTCTCCCTGGTGAACAACCACGTTCAGCTCGGTATCAGCCTGCCTGAGTCGCTGCAGGAAGTGGCAGAGCTCTACGACGTGGAGGAGTTGCACGTATTTTCCCTGGGGGTGGCGGTGAACCATCGCTATGGCGGCAACACCACCGACTTGCTGGAAAACATCATCAAGGTCATTCACGAGCGAGAAAAACTGGGGCGCCAACTGCGCGCAATGACGGGGGAAACGCGCCTGAGCGCATTGGTGCTGGCCGTGCTGCCGGTTGGCCTGGGCGCCTACATTCTGCTCACTAATCCGGGCTACCTCATGAACATGTGGCTCGACCAGGGGGGGCGTCTGCTGCTGCTGACGTCTCTCGGATTGCAGGTGCTGGGGTGCTACACACTCTGGCGCATGCTGAAAAGCGTGTGAGGCCGACGCCATGCCCTTCACCTACCTGTTGTTGGCGGTGATCCTCGTCCTGGCGGCGATCACCCTGGTGCTTTCGCAGAGCCGAGCAGCCGACCGCGAACAGCGGCTGATCGAGCAGCGCCTGGGTGGTTCGCCGCTGCCGCGCTCTGGTGAGTCGCGTGTGGCCGACATGCTCGACCGCATGGGCGGTAGTGGCCTGGGTAGACGTCTGCAGCTGCGCGACGAGGAAGTCCGACTCCTGCTGCAGCAGGCAGGTTGGGGCGGCAACACGCCACGCAGTCTGTACCTGATGGCGGTCGTGCTCTGTCCACTGCTGCTTATGGCCGGCGTGCTCATTGTCCTGGCGATGCCCAGCCACGCCGAGACGTCGCCGTTGCTGCCGCTGGCCTTCGCTGGCGGTATCGGCTTCCTGCTGCCAAAGCGCGTCCTCGCCCACTACGCAGGCAAGCGTCGTGATCGCCTGTCGGGTGAGGTGATTCTGTTCATCCAATTGATCCGCATTCTCTTCGATTCGGGGCTTACCGTGGAGCAGAGTCTCCGGGTCGTCTGCCGGGAAGGGCGGAACATCGTGCCGGTATTGGCGGCGGAGCTCGATGGCGTACTTGCCCACACCGACAGCGGCCTGGATCTGGCGGAGGAGCTGGAAAAGCTCAGCAGGCGGCTGGCGGTGGGCGAGTTGAGCGATTGCTGCAACGTACTGCGCCAGATGGTGCGCCAGGGCGGCAGCGCTCGGGCTTCGCTGCTCACGCTCAAGCAGCTGTTCGAAGACCGGCGACTGACGTCCTTGCAGGAGAAGGTCAGCAAGTTGTCGGCGAAGATGAGCCTGGTGATGATGCTGCTGCTGTTCCCGGCATTGCTGATCATCCTCGCCGGGCCAGGGTTCCTCGCGATTACCAAGGCCTTGGGGAGAATGGGATGAGAAACGCATGCGTGATCGGCCTGCTGGGGCTGACCCTCGGCGGCTGCGCCAACTTCGACACCCTCGGTGGTGGGCCGAGCGTCGGGCAGAACTGCGACGAGAAGCTCGGCCAGGCGGTAGAGCTGCAGCTCAACCTGGCCCGTGAGATGCTCGACAACGGCCGCGCCCACGCCGCCCTGGCCAACCTGGAAACCCTGCCGCCCAACTCGCTGGAAGTGCGCGAGAGCAAGGCGCTGGCCCTGCGCCGCATTGGGGATCCCAAGGCCCGGATCGTCTACGAGGGGCTGCTGGGTACCTGCAAGTCGGCCGAGGCTCATCACGGCCTGGGGCAGATCGCCATGCGCGGTGGCAATACCGTGGAGGCGGAGCGCGAGCTGCGTGAAGCGGCGCGCCTGCAGCCCACTGACAGCGCGCTGCGCAACGACCTGGGCTACGTCCTGATGCGGCGCGGTGATCTGGAGAAGGCGCGCTTCGAATTCATCACCGCCATGGAGCTGAACGAGCACGACAAGCTGCCGGCGACCAACCTGCTCAGCGTCATGTTCATCCAGGGTGAGAACAGCGAGGCGAGCCGATTGATCCAGAGCGTCGGGCTGTCCGCCGACCAGGTCCGAGCGGCCCAGGATCAGGCCCGGGATCTGCATCCGGCGAGCCCCGCCAGCCCGGCCAGCCAACCGGCGGTGCAGGCGGAAAGCGTGAGCTACGTGGACGACCCGGTGGACGATGCGCACCCGGCCCTGGTCGATTCGACCCCGGCGGTGGCGCACGACGCCAAGTTGCTGGTGAAGGCCCGCTGAGATGGGCAGGGAGGACAGGATGAAGACATGGATTCTGGCTTGCACGCTGCTGTGTTCGCCCTTGCTGGCCGTGGCGGTGGAGAACTCCCATGCCGAGCCAGGAACCACGGCTCGTGACCAGCAGGAAGTGCTGACCTGGCTGGAGCTGCAAAGCAGCGGCCAGGCAGCCTCGCCCCATCGGCAGAGCGCTACGTCGGCCGAACGGGACCGTGCCTACCAGCGCTACCTGAAGAGCTATACCCGCGAGATTCCGGAGTATCTGCTCGACGACAACAACGGCTTCAGCACCGACAAGAAGTAGAACTTCGGGAGCGTGCCATGGGACGCGAACGACAGCGGGGCGCAATCGGCGTCATGGCAGCCATCACCCTGTTGCTGGCGCTGATCTGCCTGGCCCTGGTGATCGATACCGGGCGACTGTACTTCGAGCAGCGCAAACTGCAGCGGGTAGCGGATATGGCCGCGCTGGAGGCTGCCGCCCAAGGCGGTATGTGCGGCGCTCCCAACGCCGACCTGGGTGCATTTGCCTTATCCAGCGCAGCTCGGAATGGCTTCGTCCCGGGACCTGGAGATTCGCTGGAGGCAACGCTGGGAACTGTGAACTTCGATGGCCTCTATGGCGGCGCGGACTCCCATCGAGTTTTCGTCGCTGGCGGCGACATGGCTGATGCCGTGGAGATCCAGGCCATGCATGAGGTGCCAGCGAGCTTGATCCTCAATGTCGCGAGCCTGTTCAAGGAAAATCCCACCCAGATTGAACTCCATGCCCGTGCCGTGGCGCGGCGACCGGCAATGGCTGGGCTGTCGGCGGGTACCGAGTTGGCCAACCTCGACAGCTCACAATCGGTGCTGCTGAATAATCTTCTCAATGCACTGCTGGGTAGCAATCTGTCATTGAAGGCTGTGGGTTATCAGGGGCTGGCCAACGCCAACGTCAGTCTGCTGGCGCTTGCCGACAATCTCCGAGTGGCGGGGGTCAACGTCGAAGCAGGCAGCGTGGATTCTCTGTTGGGTACACAAGCCACCCTGGCCCAACTGCTTGGCGCGACGGTGAATGCCATCGATCCATCCCAGGTTCTCGGCCTGGATACTTCGCTGCTTCGCAGCCAGTTGATCACCGGCGGCATCAAACAGGCCAGCGTGAAGCTGGGCAGCATCCTGACAGTAGTTGCGCCAGACTCGGTACGCGACCAGGCGCTGCAAGGACAGGTGAATGCACTGGACCTTGTCACGGCTCTGGCGATGCTGGCGAACAAACAGCATGCAGTGACTCTTGGGACGGATATCAACATCGGCGGACTACTAGGTGCCACCGTCAAATTGTGGATCGTGGAGCCACCGCAAATCGCCTTTGGCTATCCAGGCAAGAACAGCAATGGTCAATGGCGCACACAGGTCCACACTGCTGCGTTGCGAACGAGTGTGGAAGCTGTGGCTGGCATTCCGGGCATTCTTGATGTGAATCTCGGGTTGGCGGTGGATGTCGCGCAGGGAACTGCCGCTCTGGACACTATCGAATGCGGGGGCGTCGGTAAGCCTGTCAATGTCTCGGTGAGTGCATTGCCGGGTATTGCTCAGTTGCAGTTGGGAACATATGCCGACCCTCAGAGCGGAGTTGTTTCTCCAATCTCAGTCAAAGTCTTCAGTGGACTGGTCCAGCTGGATGTATCTGCCGCCAGCGTGGTCGGCGGTACCACCGCTGCGACCCTGCGCTACGAAGTGACCAAGCCCTCGGATCTCCCCACTGAAGACAAATCGGCGGACAGTTCGCTGGGGAGTTCGCTCGATAATGCCCTGGCGACGCTGGCGTCATCGATCAAGGTCACGCCAACGATCCTTGGGCTGGATCCGTTGGGGCTGATTGGAGCGACGCTGGGGGGCTTGGTCAGCAGTCTGCTGACTCTTCTTAAACCGGCGATTTCGGCACTTGGGCACGTTGTTCTGGACCCGCTTCTGCATCTGTTGGGAGTCAGTTTGGGAGTTATCGACGTACGCCTTATCGACCTCCAGACCGGCGGCGCAGAGCTGCTGATCTGAAGGTCGGCCCACGGAGGGTCAGTGCACCGCGCTGCTCTGCGAGGCGTTGGGCGAGATGGCGAGGGCGAGTTGCGTGCGGTTGTGCATGTGCATCAGCCTCAGCACCTGGGAAACATAGAGCTTGACGGTGTTCTCAGTGATCCCCAGGTCGTAGGCGATCTGGTAGTTGGTCAGCCCCTTGCTCACCAGGCGCGCCACGGCCTGCTGGCGTGGCGAGAGCTTGTTGAACAGCGGGTTGTTGACCACCGGGGTCATCTGCTCGGCGTTGCTCGGCGCGGCGCTGGCTGCCGGCTCGGGCTGCTCCTGCTTCAGTACGCTGCTGCTGGCAGCCTGGCCGCCGCCATGGACTTCGTACTTGATCTTGTGGATATCCCGCGAGATCGAGTTGAGCGATTCGGCGAGGTACTCCAGGCGCTGGTTCACGTGGCTCAGGCTGAGCTGGCTGCGGATACGTTCGTGCAGGCGGCTTTCCAGGCGCTCCAGGCCCTTGAGCAGGTCCATCGGCGCCACCGGCTTCTGGTAGTAATCGGCGACACCCACGCGCATGGCCTCGATCACTTCCTGACTGCCTTGCTGGCCAGTGAGGATGATGGTTTCGAAGAACCGCGCCGAGCCGGCGATCTCCTTCAGCGCCTCGACGACGCGGATGCCATTGTCGCGACCAAGGCCCAGATCGCAGATCACCAGGCCGACTGATGCGTCATCGCGGAATTTCTGCAGGGCGCTGTCCTTGCTGTCGCTGACCAGGCAGCGGTAGCCGCTGTTCTCCAGCAGTTCGGAAAGCTCGGAAGTGACCTGGGGCTCGTCGTCGATGACCAGCACGCTGAAACGGCGATTGGCCGTTTTATCCATGACTGCACGCTCCTTGAAAGACTTTATCCATTGTTTTTATCGTCCGGCCGTTCAATAACCGTAGCCGGATCGTCCCATCAGGCGATAGATGGTATTAACCCTTAGCATATAGTCGTTAAGTTTGGATTCTGCCAATTGTCGGAATCACTTAATGGAGAATTGCGAGGCTCGTCAGAAGACCGGCGAATAGCGCAAATATGAACGGAAATGACTTGAACTTTGACGGTTGCAGTCTCGCTAATTTCGTTTTGCAATTAGCCGGCAATTTGTCCGAATCAATCAAAAGTTTGCTGGCGAACATCAATGCCACGCTGAACAGGCTCGCCAGCGCGAGGGTATAGAGCACGGTGCGCGGATCGCTGGCCAGGGCGAGGGCGGCCAGGGCTTTGACATCGGCGGCACCCAGGCGCCCCAGCAGGTAGCCCGGCACGCTCAGTACGAGCGCCAACCCCAGCCCGAGCAGCACCACCAGCGGCGTGTGGCCGGTCAGGCTGTGGCCGCTGGCGAGCAGCCAGGTGCCCGCCGCCAGCCCGCCGCCCAGGGTCAGCCAGTTGCTCACCCGCAGGCTTCGCACATCCTGGTAGGCGCCGACTGCGAAGCAGGCCAGGAGCAGGAGTTTGGATAACATGGGGGGAATGTCCTTATTCCTGGGAGGGGAATTAATACTTGTGCCGAGAACTAGTTTCTTCAGCAGTAGAATCTAGTATTGATCTTCAGGTGCTCCAATAGCGAAACGGTACTTTGGAACCGGGAAGGCAAGCCGATAACTTACCGGTAGTGCAACTTTCGAAAAAGTTCGAGGCGTAGTGCACATGAAAGGATGCAGTCATTCCCGCCGCCAGCGCGGCGCGGTAGCCATCGAGTTTGCCGCGGTATTCGTCCTGTTCTTCGCCGTGCTCTATGGCCTGCTTGGATATTGCGTGCCGCTGCTGATGTTGCAGGCATTCAATGACGCCGCAGCGGCTGGCGCGCGGGTGGCCGTTTCGGTGAATCCGCAGGCCGCTGGTGGCTATAACGCCGCGTTGAAGGCGGCCGTGGACAGCGCCGTGACCCAGCGCCTGAGCTGGATGCCAACCAGCTGGCGCAATGGCTGCTACAGCGGGCAGTTCATGGACACGCCAGTCACGCAAACTGTCTCGGGGCGCCAGTACACGCGTGTGCAGGTGTGCGTCAGCTATCCCTACGCGACCTCACCCATCGTGCCGTTGCTGACCCTGCCGGGGATCGGCACGGTGCCACGCCTGCCCGACGTGCTCAGCGGCACGGCCAGCGTCCTGCTCTGAGGCGGTTGCATGTTCGATTTCTGGCGCTCCAGGCCCTCGGGTCAGCATGAACTGGCCGACAACCCGCCGCCCAATCGCCCCCTGGCGGCGCGGCGACGTCCCGCCTTGCCGCCTTCGGAGGTCGAGGAGCCGGTGATCACCGGGCACTGGGATCTCTGGCTGGAACTGGACAGCCGGGATCGCATCATCGCCCGCGGCGGCAGCCTTGCCCATCGTCTGCTTCCGCCGTCACCGGGGAACGGTGAACTGCCGGTACTGGGGGATTATCTGGATCGGCGTATCCCCGGCGGCATGCAGGTCTCCGGCCTGCGCGGCGGCGAGCGGCTCGATCTGGTGTTGCGCAGCACCGGCGACCTGCCATTGGTCTGCCGCTTCCAGGCCGTACTGCAGGCCAACGAGCACTGTCTCCTGCTGGGCACGGACATCTCCGACCTGAACTGGCAGTCCGACAGCCAGCAGCACAAGCTGCAATGCCTGAGCCTCAGCAAGCTGCTGCTGGCGCGCCTGCGTCACAGCTCGCAGCGACGCCTTGGCGAGGCGGTCGGCGAGGTGCTGGAAGCCTTCTGCAGCAACTTCCACATGCGCAGCATGGCGCTGCTGTTGGAGGCGCCGGACCAGAGCCTGCGGGTCTTCGCCTGCTACGTGCAGCCCGGCTTCGACAGCTTGCTGCGGGAAAACCTGGCGTTGCCCGGCGCCGAGCTGCGTGCCGCCAGCGGGGCTTGCCTGCTGGGGGTGGATGGCAGCCCGTCGGAGCTGCTCCATTCGCTGTGTTGCGAACAGCTCTACCTGATCCCGGCGCCCGTGCGTGGCGGCCGGCTGGCCGGCTTGCTGGCCGAGCCCATGGAGCATGGCGGCAGCTGGCCGGGGCTGGCGCCGAGCGACTGGCAATACCTGGCCGAGATACTCACCAACCTCGTGCACGAGCGCACCGAGCTGCACAGCCTGCGCGACAGCAGCCGGCGCCTGAGTCTGTTGCAGGACATGGTCGGCGGTGGCTGGTGGCGGTTGCGGGTCGACGAGGGCCTGTTCGAACTGTCGCCGGCCGTCGCGGCCAGCCTCGGCTTGCCCGCCGGCCAACTGCAACTGGCGCTGGGCGACCTGCTGAGCCAACTGCACCCGGCTGATGCCGACGAGCTCAGCCTGCGCCTGCGCAACCTGCAACCCGGTGGGCGGTTGGTGCAGGACCTGCGCCTGCGCGGTGGCGCTTCCACCCAGACCCGCCGCTGGCTGCGCCTGCAGGGGCGGCGGCAGGCGCGCGCCGGCGACCAACTGATGGACGGCGTGCTGCTGGATATCAGCGAGGGCAAGCTGCAGGAAGAACAGGCGCTGGCCGCCCACGCACGGCTGCGCAACCTGATCGACAGCGCACCGGTGGTGATCTACGTGCAGCGCGTGGAGGAGGGCCACCTGATTCCGGAGTTCTACAGCGAGAGCGCCGGCAACCTGCTCGGTCTCGACCTGCAGGGCCAGAACTGGCAAGCGCTGGCCGAGCGGGTGCATCCGGAGGATCTGGAAACCTTCCTTGATCGCGGTCGCGAGCTCTTGCGCGAGGGTCGCGTGCGCACCGAATACCGCCTGCGCGACAGCGCCGGCGAATGGCACTGGCTGTACGACGAAGCCAAGCTGCTGCGTGACATCCAGGGCATTCCGCAGGAGGCCGTCGGCCTCTGGCTGGACGTCACCGAGCAGCACCTCGCCGCGCTGCAGATCGCCGAGAGTGAAGAGCGCTACCGCGTCCTGGTCGAGGACTCACCGGCGCTGATCTGCCGCTACGACCCGGATCTGCAACTGACCTTCGTCAACCACACCTTCGCCCAGGTCCTTGGCGAGCCGGTGGACGCGCTGCTTGGCCGGCGCCTGGATGAGTGGCTCTCGGGGCAGGACTGCAGCGCCCTGCGCGCACGCCTGGTCGGTGGTGGTCAGAGCGTGGCGGACGATTCCTGGGAGCTGCGTTTCTGCCTGCCGGGCCAGCGCAATCTCTGGCTGATCTGGTCGGACCGGCCATTGCTGGACGCCCAGGGTCAACTGATGGAGGTCCAGGCCGTGGGCCGCGACAACACCGCCGTGCGCCACGCCCAGCAGCAGCTGGCCCAGGGCGCGAAGATGGCGAGCCTCGGCGAGATGGTCAGTGGCATGGCCCATGAGATGAAGCAGCCGCTGCATGTCATGCGGATGTCTCTTTATAACGCCCGGCAGAAGCTGGGCGAGCCGGAATACCTGAAGGAAAAGCTGGAGCGCGCCGACGCGCAGATCGATCGGCTGTCGCGGGTGATCAGCCACATGGGCGTGTTCAGCCGCAAGTCGGAGCTGGAGGCTGCTCCCTTCGATCCCTACGATGCCTGTGAGGGTGCCATCGCGCTGCTGGGCGAGAGCCTGACGCAGCAGGGCATCAGCCTGGAATGCCGGCCGCCAGCGCAGCGGGTGGTGGTCCGCGGCTACGCCGACCAGCTCGAACAGGTGCTGATCAACCTGCTGGCGAACGCCCGCGATGCGCTGCTCGCACGGGGGGAGGAGGGCGCGCGGTGGGTCGGTGTGTCGCAGGAACCCTGTACGGACGATGGCTGGGTCGAGGTGCACGTACGTGACAACGCCGGTGGTATCCCGCCGGCAGTGATCGAGCGCATCTTCGAGGCCTTCTTCACCACCAAACCCATCGGCAAGGGCACCGGCCTTGGCCTGTCGGTGAGCCACGACCTGATCCGCAACATGGGGGGCAGCCTGTCTGTGGATAACTACAAGGGTGGCGCGCGATTCGTCATCCGCCTGCCGCGCCAGACGATCAACCTTTGAACGGCCAGAAATGAAAAACGCCTGCAGATGCAGGCGTTTTTCGTGGTGCGCGGCGCGGGATCAGCCGACGAAGCGCGAGGACAGCCAGAACAGGCCGGCGGCCAGCGCGATCGACACGGGCAGGGTGAGTACCCAGGCCATGAGGATGTTGCGGATCGTGTTGCCTTGCAGGCCACTGCGGTTCGCCACCATGGTGCCCGCGACGCCCGAGGACAGCACGTGCGTCGTGGAGACCGGCAGGCTGTAGATGTTGGCCATGCCAATGGCGGCGGTCGCGGTGAGCTGGGCGGCGATGCCCTGGGCGTAGGTCATGCCCTGCTTGCCGATCTTCTCGCCGACGGTGAGCACCACGCGCTTCCAGCCGACCATGGTGCCGATGCCCAGGGCCAGGGCCACCGCGATGATCACCCAGAAGGGCGCGTATTCGGTGGTGCTGGTCAGGTCCTTGCGCAGCTTCTCCAGGTCCGCCTTCTCGCGGGATGGCAGCTCGGACAGCTTGCCGACCTTCTTCGCGGTGTCGTCCAGGCACAGCAGGTAGCGGCGTACCTGTACGCGCTCGTCGTCGTTCAGCTCGGTGTAGCTGGAGACGCCATGCAGGTCTTTCAGCAGGCCCTTGAGGGTCGCTTCGGTCTGCTTCGGCTCGCAACGGTACAGGTCAGGCATGTCCGCTTCGCCGGCCTTGCCCAGGGCGAGCATCTCGCCGAGGGTGTCGGAGTGGCGGTTGTAGAACTGCTGCAGGTGGATGGCGGCGTCGCGGGTGCGCTCGATCTGGTAGGTGGTGCTGTTCAGGTCGAGGACGAACTTGGCCGGGACGATGCCGATCAGCACCAGCATGATCAGGCCGATGCCTTTCTGGCCGTCGTTGGAGCCGTGCACGAAGCTCACGGTCATGGCCGAGATCACCAGCACCAGGCGGTTCCAGAACGGCGGGTGCTTTTTCTCGTCGACGTCGCGGCGGGTTTCCGGCGTCTTGTGCATCTTCGACAGCGGGTACAGCCACTTCAGGCCGATCAGCAGGGCGCCGGCGATGATGAAGCCGGCCAGCGGCGAGAAGATCAGCGACAGGCCAATGTCGATGGCCTTTCCCCAGTTGATCCCGTCGGCCACCGGCACGTCGTTGAGCAGGGCGTTCGCCAGGCCCACGCCGAGGATCGAGCCGATCAGGGTGTGCGAACTGGAGGCGGGGATGCCGAAATACCAGGTGCCCAGGTTCCAGGTGATAGCCGCGGCGAGCAGCGAGAACACCATGGCCAGGCCGTGGCCGGTGTTCACATTGATCAGCAACTCCACCGGCAGCAGGTGGACGATCGCGTAGGCGACGCCGACGCCACCGAGCAACACGCCGAGGAAGTTGAAGATGCCGGACAGGATCACCGCGCGGTACGGGGACATGGCCTTGGTGTAGATGACCGTGGCCACCGCGTTGGCGGTGTCGTGGAAGCCGTTGATGAACTCGAAGGCCAGGACGAACGTGAGTGCCAGCACCAGGCTGATACCCACCCAGAGATCGAGTCCGCTGAAGAGATCGAACATGAAAATTCTATGACCGGTCGGAGACGGGGCGGCGATTATGCCAGAAGCTTGGAGCACCGTATTTAGGCTGAAACGGTTTCTCCAATTTGCGCGACGCCTCGTCGCACGGCGCTTTCAGGCAGGGTGGAAAAAGTTTGCAATGCTTCCACGCGGGCCGCCGGCCCATCGGATGAGTGTTTGCAGGTCGGCTGGCGGGCTCCCCCACGGAGCGCTGCTCGCCCTTCACCTCAAGACGCCCCGCAGCAGATTCGGGTGAGTCTTTCAGCCTGGGGCCGTACCTGCGATTTAAAGGGAAGCGGCTTCCTGATCCTTTTTCAGTCGTTCTTCTTCGATTCTTTCCAGCTCCCGGTCGAAGGCCTTGTCCTGCACGCTGGGTCGCTTGCGCCAGGGCTTTCTTTCGGGTTCGGGCTGGGCGGCATAAAGGGTTACTTCGCCGCCTTGTTCATCCTTGAAACGTTGCTCCTGGCGCTCGAGTTCCGCGCGCAGTTCGTCTTTGGTCACGATGGTTCCTGATGACAAAAAGCTTGATGACGAGAAGCTGATAACGATGGGCCATTTACTGGCGATCGACGTCCGTGTGGATATCGTTCTGCCAGTGTAGACGCTCAGTTTGCACTGGCGTGCCGGCCGTAAAGGCGGCGCGGATTATAACCTTTCGCAGGGGGACGCCGGGCGAGGATCGCCGACGGACGGTTTCAGGCCAGATCTGGCGCGGGCTGAAAGCACCTCAGCCGGTGCGGCTGAGGTTCAGTTCGCCGATCTTCTCCAGGCGCGCGCGGACGATATTGCGGCTGATGCCCAGCAGGCGACCGGTCTGCAGCTGGTTGCCGTGGCAGAAATGGTAGGCGGTGCGGAACAGCACTTCCTCGACATGTTCGTAGAGGTCGGGCTTGTTGCTTTCGAACAGTTCCAGCAGCGCCTGCTCCAGGGTGGCCTCGACGCGCGGAGCGAGTGCATGGGGGAAGGCTTCGTGGCGCAAGTGGTCGTGGCGCGGCGCTGTCGGCAGTTCGGCCAACTGGAGGTCGCCCGGCTGCACCTGCTGGTTGCGGCACACCAGCAGCGCGTGGTGGATGGCGTTCTCCAGCTCGCGGATGTTGCCTGGCCAGGTATGGCCCAGCAGTTTGCGCTCGGCCTCCGGGCTCAGGGAGGCGCGGTTGTAGCCCAGGCGCTGGCAGTGCTCCTCGAGGAAGAATTCGGCCAGCGGGAGAATGTCGCCGGGACGTTCGCGTAGCGGGGGCAGGCGGATGGTGGCGACGTGCAGGCGGTAGAACAGGTCCTCGCGGAAGTGCCCGGCCACCACGGCGTCGGCCAGGTTGACGTTGGTCGCGGCCACGACCCGCACGTTGATCGGCACCGGCGTACGCGAGCCCAGTCGCACGACTTCGCGTTCCTGCAGCACTCTGAGCAGCTTCACCTGCATGTTCAGCGGCAGGTCGCCGATCTCGTCGAGGAACAGGGTGCCGCCATTGGCCGATTCGAACCAGCCGGCCTTGCTGCTGGTGGCGCCGGTGTAGGCGCCTTTCTCGTGGCCGAACAGTTCGCTTTCCACCAGCGTCTCGGAGAATGCACCACAGTTCACCGCGACGAAGGGCGCCGTGCCGCGTCGGCTGAGCTTGTGGATATGTCGCGCGACCAGCTCCTTGCCGGTGCCGGTCTCGCCGATGATCAGGGCATTCGCTTCGCTGGGCGCCAGGCGCTCGATGCGGTTGAGCAGTTCCTGCGAGCGCGGGTCCTTGAACACCAGCACCGTGGCGCGGACCGACTTGGTTTGCTCGCGGGCATTGGGAAGGGTCAACAGCGACATGGCAGGTTCCTGGCGTACCGAGTGAGTGGCAGCGCCATACTGCGGCATTTTTGTTATTTCAAAAAATTATCAATTAGAATTTATATATAACCAATTTTGTTTTTTGTGTCGGGAAAGATGCGGTCGGTCGTGCGTCGCGAGGCGCTGCATTGCGTTGCAGGCCTCGCGAATGCTGGTCTGCAAGCTACGCTCAGGGTGGCAATTCCATCCAGGGAGACCACTCCATGACCACCGTTCGGATTCCGCTGCTTGTCCTTGCTCTGCTGTTCTCGGCGCAAGGCTTTGCCGCCACAGCCGCGCAGACTGCACAGCAGGAGAAAATGAAAACCTGCAACGCCGACGCCACCACCAAGGCGCTCAAGGGTGATGAACGCAAGGCGTTCATGAGCAAATGCCTGTCGGCCGGCGGCGAGACCAAGGCGACGACGGCGCAGCAGGAGAAGATGAAGACCTGCAACGCCGATGCGACCAAGAAGGCGCTCAAGGGTGATGAACGCAAGGCGTTCATGAGCACCTGTCTCAAGAAGTGAGGGTGGAGCGCGGCAGGGCCGCGCGGTACGACAAAGGGCAGCCGTGGCTGCCCTTTTTTATTGCGTCGGTCGTAGCGGGCCGGTTTCTACAGGCCGGAGAACACCAGCCAGGCCGTGGCCAGGGCGTAGAGGACGATCACCGCATCCATGCGCAGCGCAGGCGGGAGTCGCCGCACCAGATTCATTTCTTGGCCACCGCGGACCAGAAGCCCTGGGCATTGCGGAAGGGCTGGCGGGCCATCTGTTCGGGACGGGTGATGCCATCGGCACGCAGGGCGTTGACGAGGGCGGAAAAGGACTTGGCGCTGTAGCTCATGTTCGGCTCCTGATGCTTTCTCTCCTTGGGGTGGAGCTATGAAAACACCGGGACCACTATCGACGGAAATGGATCGCCTTAAGGGTGACCATCGATGAAATTGATGGAAGGCCAGGAGAGCTCCAGCTGGCTCCTGAAATGTCGCGCCTCGCCGGTGACCGGGTCGGTGAACGCCAGTTGCCGGGCCAGCAGCTTCAGCGGCTTGTCGAAATCTTCCGGCGGGCGCTCGCCGCGCGGCGGCAGGGTCGGGTAGAGCGGATCGAAGCAAAGCGCCGCGCCCAGGCCGGACATGTGTACGCGCAACTGGTGGCGCTTGCCGGAGACCGGGTGCAGTCCGTAGCGCCAGAGGTCGCCGCGCTGCTCCAGCACCTCGATGCGGGTTTCGCTGTTGGGCGTGCCGTCCACTTCCTGCATGCGGATGAAGGGATCGCCCTCGACCATCCGCGAACGGTGCACCCGTGGGAATTTCAGCAGTGGCAGCGCCGGTGCGATGGCCTCGTACATTTTGTGGATGCGCCGCTCGCGGAACAGCGCCTGATAGGCGTCGCGGTTCTGCGGGTTGGTAGAGAACAGCACCAGCCCGGCAGTGAGCCGGTCGATGCGATGCAGCGGCACCAGCAGCGGGTTGTCCAGGCGCCTGGCGAGCCGGGCGAGGAGGGTTTCCTCGACGTACTGACCCGCGGGCGTCACCGGCAGGAAGTGCGGCTTGTCCGCCACCACCAGGTGTTCATCGGCGTAGAGGATGTTTTCCTGGAAGGGGATCGGCGCCTCCTGCGGCACTTCGCGGAAGTAATGGATGCGCAGCGCTTCGCGGTAGGGGTGTTCGGGGCCGATGGGCTGGCCGTCGCTGTCCAGCACCTTGCCCCGCGCCATGCGGTCCAGCCAGGTATCGCGGCTGATCGCCGGGAAGCGCGCGCACAGGCAGTCCAGCACGGTCGACCAGGGACCGGCAGGCAGGTGCAGGGTGCTGGCGCGTTGCTGGGCGGCGGAGAAGCGGGGGCTGGACATCGTCGGGCGGGACCGGGTTTCGACAGGCTGCGCATTAGGCCGCAGCGGCGTGGCGGTCGTCAAAGCCGCCACGACTTCCGGTCCGGCCCCGAGCGGTTGTCAGGCGGAGACCCGGTTGATCTCCACCGTGATATGCGCCAGTTCCTCGTGGACCTGCAGGCGCTGGCGCACCAGCTCCGGCGTCAGGTCCCCGCTGCTGGCGAGGCTGAGAATGCAGGCGTAGCGCGACTTGCCGACGCGCCACAGGTGCAGGTCGGTGATGCGTGCCGGTTGCGGCAGTTCGGCGACCACCTCGCGGATTTCCTCCACCACCGGGTCGTTCATCTCGGCATCCAGCAGCACCCGGCCGCTCTGCTTGAGCAGGCCGACCGACCAGATGGCCACCAGTACGGCGCCGACCATGCCCATCAGCGGGTCGAGCCAGGCGGCGCCCCAGAGCAGGCCGCCGATCAGGGCGATGATCGCGGCGACCGAGGTGGCGGCGTCGGCCAGCACGTGCAGGTAGGCGGCGCGCAGGTTCAGGTCATGGTCGTGGTCATGGCCGTGATGGTGATGATCGTGTCCGTGTCCGTGTCCATGATCATGGTGATGGTGCTCGCCACGCAGCAGCCAGGCACAGGCCAGGTTCACCAGCAGGCCGATCACCGCGATGGCGATGGCCTGCTGGTAGTGGATCGGCGTGGGGGAGAGCAGCCGGGCGACCGACTCGAACATCATCAGCGCCGCCACGCCCAACAGCAGGATGGCGCTGGTGTAGCTGGCGAGAATCTCGATCTTGAAGGTGCCGAAGGCGAAGCGCGGATCGCCCTTGAAGCGCCGCGCAGCGACGTAGGCGAAGAACGCCAGGCCCAGTGCCAGGGCATGGGAACTCATGTGCCAGCCGTCGGCGAGCAGGGCCATGGAGTTGAAGATCCAACCGCCAATGATCTCCACCACCATCATCACGGCGGTCAGCAGTGCGGCCCGCAGGGTATTGCGTTCGGCCAGGGGATTGCCTTCATGGAACTGGTGGTCGTGACGACCGTCTTGCGGGTGGGCGGCGTGCTGCATGATGATGGTCCGTAGGATCAGTCTGGATACTATACCCCAGTATACCTTTGGAGTTTTGACGTGGGACATACCATCAAGGACCAGAAGAAGCTGCTGACCCGGGTGCGGCGCATCAAGGGCCAGAGCGAGGCGCTGGAGCGCGCGCTGGAGGCGGGCAGCGAATGTGCGGCGATCCTGCAGCAGATCGCCGCCATCCGCGGCGCGGTGAACGGCCTGATGGCCGAGGTGCTCGAAGGCCATCTGCGCGACCACCTGGGCGCCGAGGACCGCACCGCGGCGCAGCGCCACGAAGACCTGGAACAGGTCATGGGCGTGCTGCGCTCCTATCTGAAGTAGCGCGCCTCAAACCGTGCGGCTCAGTTGGACAGCCGCACCGCCAGTTCGTCGGCTTCCTCGGTCCAGTCCGAATCCTGTTGCAGCGCCTCGCGCAGGAACTGCGACTGGGCGGCGTTCCAGAACGGCGCGTCCGGCAGTTGCTGGCCGTCGGCGAGGCGGTGGCTGCCGAGGAAGGCATCGATCTCCTTGCGCCCGTCGGGCAGGCCCAGTTGCTTGAACAGGGCGCTCAGGCTGTGCTGGCTGGTATCCATGACGATCTCCTTGATGCACGTGGAGCGCGCCGCCACGGCGCGCGGCAGTGGAACAACTATAGGAGCCTCTGCCGAGGAGCAAGGTTCGGATTGGCAATCGGGACGGAAATAGATAGCCTGCTTTCAATCGTCCCCGTCACCCGCTCCGCTATCCATCGTCAGGCCCGTCCATGAGCTCGTCCGAGCAGCGAACCGCCTCCGTTACCCTGCGCATCCTCGCGACCGTCTTCTTCACTTTCGTCCTGTTCCTGAGCATCGGCCTGCTGCTGCCGGTGCTGCCCGGCTTCGTCCACGAAGGCCTGGGCTACTCCACCGTGGTTGCCGGCGTGGTGATCGGTCTGCAGTACATCGCCACCCTGGTGTCCCGCCCGCTGGCGGGTTACGTGGCCGACACCTACGGTGCCAAGCGCGCCGTGCTCTACGGCCTGGGCGTGCTGGGTATCGGTGGCGTGCTGGTGCTGGCGTCCACCAGTGTCGAGCCGGTGACCTGGTTGAGCCTCACGCTGCTGCTCGCGAGTCGCCTGCTGTTCGGCCTGGCGCAGGGGCTGCTGGGGATCGGCACGGCGAGCTGGGGCATCGCGCTGGTCGGCACCCAGAACACCGCCAGGGTGATTTCCTGGAACGGCATCGTCAGCTACGGCGGTATCGCCATTGGCGCGCCGCTGGGCGTGATGATGTCCGCCTCGCTGGGCCTGTGGAGCCTGGGCGTGAGCATCCTCGTGCTCACCGCGCTGGGCTGGCTGGCGGCCCGAGGCCGGGCGGAAGTCCCGACCATTCCCGGCGTACGCATGGCCTTCCATGCCGTGCTCGGTCGCGTGCTGCCCTACGGGATGTGCGTGATGCTCGGCTCCATCGGCTTCGGCACCCTGGCGACCTTCATCACCCTCTATTACGGCAGCCAGGGCTGGGCAAACCCGGCCTGGTGCCTGACCGCCTTCGGCGTCTGCTTCGTCGGCGCGCGGCTGATCTTCTCGGGCATGGTCAATCGCTTCGGCGGCTTTGCTGTGGCGGTGGTCTGCCTGGGCGTCGAGGTCTTCGGCCTGCTGCTGCTCTGGCAGGCACCGGGGCCTGGTTTCGCATTGCTCGGCGCGGCGCTCACCGGCTGCGGCCTGTCGCTGGTCTATCCGTCGCTGGGCGTCGAGGCGGTCCTGCGGATTCCGGCCAGCAGCCGCAGTGCCGGCCTGGGCGCCTACGCGTTGTTCTTCGATCTGGCGATGGGCGTCGCCGGCCCGCTGATGGGCCTGGTCGCCGCTCGCCATGGCTACGCCTCGATCTTCCTGGTTGCCGCCGGGCTGGCGCTGTGCGGCTTCTTTATCTGCTTCGGCCTGCTGCGCTTTACCCGGCAACAGCACGAGGAGTTGCCGCGCGACTGACGGCGCTCCCATCACCCCTGATTACCCACTGACAGTTGAAGGATCGACCATGAGTTTTTTCAAGCGCCTTCTGGGCAAGGAAACCCCTCGAAGCGCCCCCGCTTCCGCGTTCCAGGATTTCCTGGAGCAATGCGTCGCCGAGCTGACGGCGAAGGCAGGTGTGCACGACGCCACCTGGCATCTCAGCGAGTGCTCGTGGAGCGTTGATCAGGATACCGGCGTCATCGAGTTCGCCCATCCCGACGGCCTCGTCGCGACCTGCCCGGTGCAGATCGTGGGGACCTACAACACGGCGGATGGCACCTGGCTGTGGGGGTGGGATCACCCGTCGGTGGTGGCGCCGCTGCAGGAGCATGCGTTCGCCGTGCGCCAGTATGGCGAGGAGAACGGCATCGATTGCCTCACCACGCAGAAACTGGCGTGCAGCCAGGAGCAGGCGTGGGAGTTCACTGCCCTGGCCTGCAAGCTCTGCGGGGCGCAGGGCGCCTATCGAGGCCCGGCAGGCAGCGCGTTCGTCTTCATGACCTTTGGCAACGTCACCCTGAGCAAGCCCCAGGGCGACTGAGTCGGGCGCTTCACACCGGCGGGAAGGCCTTGAACACGTCCAGTGCTTCAGCCTGTTCCGCCCAGTCGCGCACCGCCGGGTAGCTGTCGGCTGGAATATCTTCCGAATGCAGCAGTTGCACGAACGTCCAGGCCACCGCGATGCTCAGGCCGGCCTGGTCCAGCGGTGCGCCCACATCCAGCGACATCTCGCGTAATTCGCTCTCCAGTTGCGCCAGGGCAGCGTGCAACTGCTGGTCGACTCGTTCCTGCCAGGTGCCGAGTTGCTTGTCCTCTGGCCGCTGCTGCTCGTAGTAGCGCTGCACCGCCTTCTCCATGACCGCCAGGGCCAGGCCCAGCTGGCGCGTGGCGCGCACCCGCGCGGCAGGCTCGTCGGGCATCAGGCTGCGCCCGGCGAGGTGTTCGAAGCAGTCGATGATCAGCGTGGAGTCCATCAGCACCTGGCCGTCGCCCAGCACCAGGGTCGGTGCCTTGACGACCGGGTTGATGCCGCGGAATTCCTCGTAGGTGCGGAACACCGACAGCGACTGGTGGCTGAACTCGATGCCGAGCAGGCGCAGGGTGATGGCGACGCGGCGCACGTAGGGCGAGTCGAGCATGCCGATCAGGTGCGGAAGCTTCTGTTGCATGGGCACATCCTGTTAGTGGAGATTGCATCGTGGCTGGCGCGGCTTTCCGCGCGTTGGCCATGAATCTAGCGGCTTTGCCGACTGGGAAATAGCGACGATTAGTGACCGATTCGGTTAGGAAAACTTACATGAGCGCATTGCCACCGCTCTCCGCGCTGCGCAGTTTCGAGGCCGTTGCCCGGCTCGGCAGCGTTACCCTCGCCGCCAGCGAACTGCATGTCACCCATTCGGCCATCAGCCAGCAGGTGCGCCAGTTGGAGAGTCTTCTGGGGATCACCCTCCTGCAGCGCGAAGGGCGTGGGTTGCGCCTGAGCGAAGAGGGCCGGCTATACGCCCTGCAGATCCGTGGTGCACTGCGCGATATCGCCGAGGCGACCCGGCTGGCCAAGGCGCGCCCTGGCGAGGATGAGCTGGTGGTGGCGCTAACGCCGTCCTTTGGCCAGAAGTGGCTGTTGCCGCGCCTGCCGGCCTTTCGCGAGAGTTATCCACAGTACCGCCTGCGGTTGCTGGCCAGCCTGGAGGTGATGGACCTGCGCCAGGGCCTGGCCGACGTGGCCATCCGCATCGGCCAGGGGCACTGGGAAGGGCTGGCGCAGGAACGCCTGTTCGAGGACGAGGTGGTGGTCGTCGCCGCGCCGGATTTCAACGGCGGCCAGCTACCCCGCAGCCCCGAAGATATTCTCCGTTGCCCGCGCGTCACCGGTTTCGAGTCCTGGCTGGGCTGGTGCCAGGCTGCCGGCGTGGCAGTACCGCAGGAGCCGGCGGAGTTCGTGGTGAACGATTCCAACCTGAGCATCGAGGCGGTGCGCATGGGGCAGGGGATCGGCCTCGAGCGCCGCAGCCTGGTGGCCGGCGCATTGGCCAGTGGTGAGCTGGTGGCCCTGAGCGACCTGCGCGTGCCCTACGGCTTCCCTTACTGGCTGGTGTGGCCCGAGCGCGAGGCGACCCAGGCCAAGGTCGCGGCGTTTGCCGGGTGGCTCTCTGCCGAGGTGGAGCGTTATCTCGGCGCCATCGCCTGAGCGTGCTCGCGAATGCAACCGCTGGCGCGTCCGAAGGTACGCCTCCCGGCTCACGGTCTCTTCCTGGTTCGGCGTGTGCTCCGGCCTCGGGTTAAGGCACTCGGCCTGCGTCGTGCAGGCGCGGGGCATGGCTTCTGGCCGGCAATGGAAACGCAGGTTTCAGGCGGGGTGGGTGCTTGGCGCAAATCGATCCGGGGCCGGCGGGCGCCGGCCCCGGTTGGCCTCAGAAGGCCTCGTCGATGTAGTGGATGGGGTAGTCGGGGCTCTTGTACTTGCCGATCTTGCCGCGCCGGGGCAGTTTCACCTCGTCGTGCGGGATGGTCTTGTACGGCACGTGCTTGAGGATGTGGTTGATCACGTTCAGGCGCACGCGCTTCTTGTCTTCCGACGGCGCCACGATCCAGGGTGCCCAGGGCGAGTCGGTGGCGGCGAACATCAGGTCGCGGGCACGGGTGTAGTCGTCCCAGCGGGTGAAGGACTTCAGGTCCATCGGCGAGAGCTTCCAGGTCTTGCGGCCGTCGGTGATGCGGTCTTTCAGGCGGCGCTCCTGCTCCTCGGGGCTGACCTCCAGCCAGAACTTCAGCAGGATGATGCCGGACTCGGTGAGCATGCGCTCGAACAGCGGCGTCACGGCGAGGAACTTGTCGGCCTGTTCCTCGGTGCAGAAGCCCATCACCCGCTCGACGCCGGCGCGGTTGTACCAGCTGCGATCAAAGATCACCACCTCACCGGCAGACGGCAGGTGCTTGATGTAGCGCTGGGCGTAGAGCTGGGACTTTTCACGCTCGGTGGGCGTGGGCAACGCCACCACGCGGAACACCCGCGGGCTGACGCGTTCGGTCAGCGCCTTGATGGTGCCGCCCTTGCCGGCGCCGTCGCGGCCCTCGAAGAGGATGCAGACCTTCAGGCCCTTGTGCACCACCCACTCCTGCAGCTTGACCAGTTCGACCGAGAGCTTGCGCAGGTGCTCCTCGTACTCCTTGTTCTTCATCTTCCCGGTCTGCTCGGGGGCCGGGTTCTTCGACTTGCTCTTCTTTCCCATCTCTTCCTCCATGGCTGGCCTGGAACGGCCGTCGAATCAGCATAGTCGCTGGCGGCGATCGAGCAGGTTCGAATGCCGTGGTGCGGAGGCGGCAGGAGAGCCCCTGGCGCGAGGCTCCTTAAGCCTTCCACAAGGTGCCGTGCGCACCATGGCGCAATCCTGTCGCCTGTCGCGAGCCCGTCATGCATCTGCGCTCTCTGCGTAATTCCGCCCAGAAGGTCGTGGCTTTGGTCAGCGCCCCGCGCCTGCATTGGCTGTGGTCGCGGCAGCGGGAGCTCCACCCGACGCTGAATGTCGCCTACAAGGGGCTGCCGATTTCCGCTCGCCGTCACCGCAAGACCTATCTCTGCCGGCACTGGAGCATCGCTCGTCGCCTGCGTGCGCTGCATGAGCACTACCGGCGCCTGGAGCAGTTGCCGGCGAGCTGGTCGCAGCGCCTGTTCGGCCACCAGGGCATTGCCCTGTGCGACGTCGAGCTGAAGGGCGGCGAGTGGCTGTACCTGTCCCTGGAGCCCTCGGAGTTCGCCAAGGAGGGGGAGCTGGGGCTGTTCCTGCGTGACGCGACCGGCGAGCGCCTGTATTCCCTGAGTTTCTGCCTGGGCAAGGACTGCATCCTGATCGGCGGCCTGCAGGGCCCACGCCCGAGCGTCGAGGCAGGCACGGTCAAATGGCTGGGCAAGGAAATGCACGGTCTGCGGCCGAAGAACCTGCTGGTGTCGGCCCTGTACGAGCTGTCCCGGTGCCTGGCATGCTCGCTGATCCTGGGCGTCAGTGATGCTGCGCACAGCTGCTCGGACAAGCTGCGCTCCAGCTACGACACCTTCTGGCAGGAGCTGCACGGCGTCAGTCATGAGCAGCACTGGTTCCGCCTGCCCGAGAGCGAGCCGGCCCGTGATATCGCCGAAGTGAAGAGCCAGCGGCGCAGCGAGTTCCGCCGTCGCGAGGCCCTGCGCGACAGCGTGCTTGCGGACATCCGCCAGGCCTGGGCGCTCGATGTGGCAGCAGGGACCACCCGCTGGGCGCTACCTCCCACGTAAAAAGCTATCCCGCTCGGTCCTCTTTTGGTGAAATGCCCGTCGTACTTCGCGGGCAACGGCTGCTCGCCTGATCCAGGAGACACGATGACCGAGCAGCGACTGACCCCCGGCCTGATGGTGATCCACGGCAACCACCCGGAAGCGCTGCGCGACCTGCTGGTGCAATGGATGAGCCTGCACCCGCTGGCGCCGCTGGAAAACGAAGTCATCCTGGTGCAGAGCAACGGCATCGCCCAATGGCTCAAGCTCGCGCTCGGGCGTGATGTGGAGGAGGGCGGTTGCGGCATCACCGCTGCCGTCGATGTGCAACTGCCCGCGCAGTTCCTCTGGCGCGCCTACCGTGGAGCGCTGGGTCGCGATGAGATCCCCGAAGTCTCGGTGCTCGACAAGGGCCCGCTGACCTGGCGCCTGATGCGCCTGCTGCCGACGCTGCTGGAGCGCGACGAGTTCGCCACCCTGCAGCGCTTCCTCGCCGACGACGCCGACCTGCGCAAGCGCCATCAATTGGCCGAGCGCCTGGCCGACCTGTTCGACCAGTACCAGGTCTACCGCGCCGACTGGCTGGAAGACTGGAGCCGCAGCGTCGACCAGCTGCGCCTGGCCAACGGCAGCGTGCGCGAGCTGGATGCCGACAACCGCTGGCAGGCTGCACTGTGGCGCGCGCTGCTCGACGACGTCGGCCCCGAGGGCCTGGCCACCAGCCGTGCCGGCGTGCATGGGCGATTCATCGAGAAACTCAAGGCCGCCGTGCAGCCGCTGCCGAACCTGCCGCGCCGCGTGGTGGTGTTCGGCATCTCCGCGATGCCTGCGCAGACGGTGGAAGCCCTTGCCGTGCTGGCGCGCCATGCCCAGGTTCTGCTCTGCGTGCACAACCCCTGCCGTCACCACTGGGCCGACATCGTCGCGGACAAGGACCTGCTGCGTCACGAGTACCGCCGCCAGCGCCGCCGCGCCGGCACGCCGGAGCTGCTCAGCGACGACCAGCAGCACCAGTACGCCCAGCCGCTGCTGGCTGCCTGGGGCAAGCAGGGCCGCGACTACATCAACCTGCTCGACCAGTACGACGACCCGGAAAGCTACCGTGCGCGCCTGGGCGCGGTGAGCAATGGGCGCATCGACCTGTTCAGCGAGGTCGAGCCAGGTAGCCTGCTCGGCCAGCTGCAGGACGACATCCTCGAACTGAGGCCGATCAACGAAACCCGCGAACACTGGCCGGCAGTCGACCCGCAGGCCGACGACTCGGTGCGCTTCCACGTCGCCCACAGCGCTCAGCGCGAAGTGGAAATCCTCCATGACCAACTGCTCGCGCGCTTCGACGCCGATCCCACGCTGCGCCCGCGCGACGTGATCGTCATGGTGCCGGATATCAACCCCTACGCGCCGCACATCGAAGCCGTGTTCGGCCAGCTGTCGCGCGACGACAAGCGTTTCATCCCCTACACCCTGGCCGACCAGGGCCAGCGCGGCCGCGAGCCGCTGTTGGTAGCGCTGGAGCACCTGCTGCGCCTCCCCGATAGCCGTTTTGCGGTAAGCGAGATCCTCGACCTGCTGGACGTTGCCGCCGTGCGTGCGCGCTTCGGCCTCGCCGACGCCGACCTGCCGCTGCTGCGTCGCTGGATCGACGGCGCCGGTGTGCGCTGGGGACTCGACGGCCAGCAACGCGAACGTCTTGGCCTGCCTGCCGCCGCCGAAGCCAACAGCTGGCGCTTCGGCCTGCGGCGCATGCTGCTGGGCTTCGCGGTGGGCGAGGGCGACGCCTTCCAGGGCATCCAGCCCTACGCCGAAATCGGCGGGCTGGACGCCGCCGCCCTCGGTCCGCTGGCCGGGCTGCTCGGTGCGCTGGAAAAGGCCTGCGAGCTGCTCGCCGAAGAGGCCGATGCAACCACCTGGGTGCAGCGCCTGCGCAGCTTGCTGGATGACTTCTTCCGGGTCACCGACGACCACGACGAGCTGCTTCGCCAGCAACTCCTGGACCTGCTCGAAGGCTGGCTGGAAACCTGTGGCCACGCCGGCTTCACCGACCCGCTGCCGCTCTCGGTGGTGCGCGAGGCCTGGCTCAGTGGCCTGGATGCCGGCGGCCTGAACCAGCGCTTCCTCGCCGGCGCGGTGAGTTTCTGCACCCTGATGCCGATGCGCGCGATTCCCTTCCAGCTGGTCTGCCTGCTGGGCATGAACGATGGCGACTACCCGCGTCCGCAATCGCCGCTGGATTTCGACCTGATGCGCAACGACTACCGCCCCGGCGACCGCTCGCGCCGCGAGGACGACCGTTATCTCTTGCTCGAAGCGCTGCTCTCGGCGCGCCGCCAGCTCTACGTCAGCTGGGTCGGCCGGAGCATCCGCGACAACAGCGAGCGCCCGCCGTCGGTGCTGGTCGGCCAGTTGCGCGACCACCTTGCCGCCGGCTGGCACGCTGCTGACGGTGGCGACCTGCTCCACGGGCTGACCCTGGAGCATCCACTGCAACCCTTCAGTCGCGCCTACTTCGACGCGCCATCGGAGCGCGGCATCGACGGTCTCTACACCTACGCCCGCGAATGGCGCGACGTGCACCGCGAGCACGACGGCCAGACGGACGACGCGCCGCTGCCGCCGCCGGTACTCGATGCGCCTGTTGGCCTGCGTGTGCTTTCGGACTTCCTCGCCAACCCGGTCGGCGCCTTCTTCCTGCAGCGCCTCAAGGTGCGCTTCGGCGAGGAACAGCTCACCGGCCAGGACGAAGAGCCCTTCGAGCTGAATGGCCTGGATGTCTGGCAATTGCAGTTCGAGCTGTGCGAGCGCCTGCGTCCCTGGGTCGAGGCGCAGTGGCAGGGTGATCTGCTGGCCACTCAATTGAACGAACAGGTGCAGCGCCTGCGCCGCGAAGGCCGGCTGCCCCTGGCGGCCTTCGGCGAGTTCTCCGCCCAGGCCCTGGTGGCGCCGCTGCACGATTTGCTGGCGCGCTACCGCGAGCAGCTGGAGCACTGGTCGCAGGTAGAAGACGAACAACGCGAGCTCAACCACCAGCACGCCGGCATCGAGCTGGCCGACTGGCTCGGTGGCCTGCGTCGCAACGCCGACGGCCAGCTCGCCAGCCTGCAACTGGTCAGCGGCAAGCTGCATGAAGGCAAGGGCTACAAATGGCATGGACTGGTGCGGCCGTGGGTGCGCCACCTCGCGCTGCAGTTGTGCGGCGAGCCGGTGACCAGCGTGCTGGTCGGCCTGACCGGCACCCTGGAGTTCCCGCCGCTGCCGGCGCAGGAAGCGCGCGCCGAGCTGGACGCGCTGATGGACGCCTGGTCCCAGGGCATGAGCCGTCCGCTGCCAGTGGCCTGCAAGGCAGCTTTCGCCTGGCTGGCTGCTGGAGACGATGAGGAACGTGCTGCACGCGAAGCCGCCAAGCGCTACGACGGCGGCTTCAACCTGAGCGGCGAGGCGGCGTCTTCGGCGGCGCTGGCACGGGTCTACCCGGACTTCGCCGCCCTCAACGCCAGCGAGGAATTTGCCGCCTGGGCACAGGCTCTGTACGGGCCGCTGTTCGCGATACTGCAGCACAAGGAGGACGCCGCATGAGCGCCGCCACCTTGACGTCGCACGAACTGAATCCCCTCGACTTCCCGCTGCACGGCAGCCGGCTGATCGAGGCCAGCGCCGGTACCGGCAAGACCTTCACCATCGCCTTGCTCTACGTGCGCCTGGTGCTCGACCACGGCGGCGAGCAGGCTGCCTTTGGCCGGCCGCTGAGCCCACCGGAAATCCTCGTGGTGACCTTCACCGAAGCCGCGACGCAGGAGCTGCGCGAGCGTATCCGTGCGCGCCTGGGCGAAGCAGCACGCTGCTTCGCCGAGCCCGAACAGAAGCACGACGGCCTGCTGGTGACGCTGCGCGACAGCTACGCCGTCGAGCGCTGGCCCGGTTGCGCGCGGCTGCTGCGCCTGGCCGCCGAATGGATGGACGAAGCCGCCGTCTCGACCATCCACAGCTGGTGCTACCGCATGTTGCGCGAGCACGCCTTCGACAGCGGCAGCCTGTTCACCCAGGACCTCGCCGCCGACCAGAGCGAACTGCTCGCCGAAGCCGTGCGCGACTACTGGCGGCGCAACTTCTATCCGCTGGGTGTGGCGGCGGCCAACGCCGTGCGCCATTGCTACGCCGGCCCCGAGGCGCTGGCGCGCGCCCTGCAACCGCTGCTGGCGGCGCACGAAGCCGGATTCCGCTATGCCGACCAGCCGCTGACCGCACCGGCTTCGCTGGCCGATCTGCTGGAGGACACCGGCCAGTTCTACGATGAACTCGCTGCCACCGAGACTCGCGCCCGTGAAGCCTGGGCGGCGGATCGCGAAGGCGTCGCCGAACTGCTGCGCAACCTGCGCGGCGACCTCAACGGCAACAGCTATCGCGGCAAGGATGACGATGCCGTGTTCGCCGGCTGGATCGAGGCGCTGGATGCCTGGAGCGACGGTGCCGACGCGCCGGACAACCTGGCGAAGTTCGGCCAGACGCGGATCAAGGTGAAAGCCAAGGCTGTGGTGCCGGAGCACCCTGCGCTGCTGGCCATCGACGCCTGGGTCGAACGTTCCGAGCAGCGCCCGGAGATTGCCCCGCAACTGCTGCTGCACGCCCTGGGCGAAGTGCGGCACAACCTCGAAGTGGAAAAGCAGAAGCGCGCCGAACTGGGCTTCGACGACCTGCTGGTGCGCCTCGATCGCGCCCTGGCCGGCAGCGGCGGCGAGCGTCTGGCCGAACGTATCCGCGAGCAGTTCCCGATCGCACTGATCGACGAATTCCAGGACACCGACCCGCTGCAGTACGGCATCTTCGAGCGCGTCTATCGCATCGGTGAAAACCCGCGCAGCCTCGGTCTGTTCATGATCGGCGACCCCAAGCAGGCGATCTACGCCTTCCGCGGCGCCGACATCCACACCTACCTGCGCGCCCGTGCCGCCACCGCCGGGCGGCACTACACGCTCGGCACCAACTTCCGCTCCACCCTGGCCATGGTGAGCGCGGCCAATCGCTGCTTCCTGTTCGCCGAAGAGCATCCGCGTGGCGCCTTCCGCTTTGCCGTGGAGGGGCAGGAGAACCCGGTGCCCTTCCTCGACGTGGGCGCCCGTGGCCGGGATGAAGCGCTGCTGCTGGAAGGCAACGAGGCGCCGGCCATGACCTTCTGGCAACTGGACAACGACGGCCAGGTCTGCGGTTCCACGCTGTACCGCCAGGAGATGGCCGCGCGCAGCGCCAGTGCCATCCAGCGCTGGCTGAGTTCCGCGCAGAGCGGCTTCCGCCAGGCCGATGGCCAGTGGCGGGCGTTGCGCCCGGCGGACATCGCGATCCTCGTGCGCGGTCGCAGCGAAGCCGAGGCAGTGCGCTCGGAACTGGCCAGGCGCCGACTCGCCAGCGTCTACCTGTCCGACCGCGACTCGGTGTTCGACAGTCCCGAGGCCGTCGACCTGCTGCACTGGCTGCGCGCCTGCGCCGACCCTGGAGACGACGGCGCCCTGCGCATCGCCCTGGCGACCCGCAGCCTGGCGCTGGACTGGACGACCCTGGAGCGGCTGAACCAGGACGAGCGTTTCTGGGAAGACATGGTGCTGCGCTTCCGCGATTACCGCGTGCTCTGGCAGCAACAGGGCGTGCTGCCGATGCTGCGCCGGCTGCTGGCTGACTTTGCCCTGCCGGCGCGCCTGCTGCGCGAGACCGATGGCGAGCGCAGCCTGACCAACCTCCTGCACCTCGCTGAATGGCTGCAACGCGAAGCCGTGGAGCTGGATGGCGAACATGCGCTGCTGCGCGTGCTCGCCGAACAGCTGGAGAGCCCGTCCAGCGAGGAAATCCTCCGCCTGGAAAGCGACGCCGACCTGATCAAGGTGGTGACCATCCACAAGTCCAAGGGCCTGGAATACCCGCTGGTGCTGCTGCCCTTCATCTGCACCTGGCGCGAGCTGGACGGCAAGAGCGGTACGCCGCCGAGCTTCCAGTCCGGCGAGGCGCGGGTCGTCGAGCTGTCACGCGACAAGGAGCTGGCCAAGGCGGCGTTCCAGCTGGCCAACGACGAGCGCCTGAGCGAGGACATGCGCCTCCTTTACGTGGCCCTGACCCGTGCGCGGCACGCCGTGTGGCTGGGCATGGCGCCGCTGGTGATGAGCAACAGCAAGAACCCCGAACTGCACAAGGGCGCGATGGGCTACCTGCTCGGTGGCGGCCATGTGCTGACTGTCGAGGACGTGAATGCCCGCCTGGGCGAGTTGCAGGCAGGCCACGCGGAAATCGCCCTGGAGCCGGCGCCGGATATCGGCACGGAGGTGTTCGTCGGGGTACAGGCCGGCGAGCTGGGCGCGGCCCGCGAGCCACGCCGCCGTGTAGCGGAGAAATGGTGGATCGCCAGCTATTCCGCGTTGGCAACGCTGGCGACCGAGGACGACGGCGACATCGCTCCCGCCCCGGCTGCTGATGAACCCATCAGCGCTGGCGAGGACCTGCTGCGCGAGAGCAGCCTGGAGGAGCACCGCGAGCTGGAAGCCGTGCCCGCCCCCTTCAGTCTCCATGCCTTCCCGCGCGGCGCGAATCCCGGCAGCTTCCTCCACGGCCTGCTCGAGTGGGCGGCTGACGAAGGCTTCAATGCCGACGAAGCATCGCTACGCGACCAGGTTGCCCGGCGCTGCGCCGTGCGCGGGTGGGACGAATGGATCGAGCCGCTCAGCGGTTGGCTCGGGCAGTACCTGCGCACGGCTTTCCGCGTGCCCGGTGCGACGCCGGTCAGCCTGGCCGGTCTGGTCAGCTTCCAGAAGGAAATGGAGTTCTGGTTCTCCACCCGCCACGTCGATACCCAGCGTCTCGATGCCGCCGTGATTCGCCACACCCTGGGCGGCGTGGCGCGCCCGACGCTGCAGGCGAACCTGCTGAACGGCATGCTCAAGGGCTTCATCGACCTGGTGTTCGAGCACGAGGGCCGCTACTACGTGGCCGACTACAAATCCAACTGGCTGGGTGCCGACGACGAGGCCTACACCGAAGCGGCGCTGCGCGAGGCGCTGCTGGAGCACCGTTACGACCTGCAGTACGCGCTCTACCTGTTCGCCCTGCACCGGCTGCTGCAGGCGCGCCTGCCCGACTATGACTACGACCGCCACATCGGAGGCGCGATGTACCTGTTCCTGCGCGGCAGTTCCTCGGCGACCCAGGGCATGTACCTGGAGCGCCCGCCCAAGGCGCTGATGGACGAACTGGACCGCCTGTTCCGTGCGGAGGTGCCGGCATGAAGAGCACCGCCCAGATGCTCGAACTGATCGGCCGCTGGGCCGAGCGCGGCTGGCTGCGCGAGCTGGACCGCGCTTTTGCGGTCTTCCTGGTCGAGCGCGCGGCGGATGCCAATCCGCTGCTGATCCTCGCTGCCGCCCTGGCCAGTCACCAGCTCGGGCGCGGGCATGTCTGCCTCGACCTGGAAGCAACGCTGGCCGATAGTCGCTTCGCCCTGTCGCTGCCGCCCGAAGGTGATTCCGCGAAGGACGCACCGGAACTGCCCGGCGTGCTGCTGGACGGCTTCGATCTCGATGCCTGGCGCGACGTGCTGAACGACCCGCGTCTGGTCGGCGACGGTCCCGGCGATACCCCGCTGGTGCTGTCCGGCCGCCGGCTCTACTTGCGTCGCTACTGGCAGTACGAGCGCGACGTGCGCGCCGGCATCGACCAGCGCCTGCAACAGGGCGACGCATTGCGAGCCGCGTTGCCCGTCGCCCAGCTGCGCCAGGCGCTGGATGCGCTGTTCCCGAAAAAGCCCGGCGCGCCGGCCGACTGGCAGAAGCTCGCTTGCGCCCTGGTGGCCGGCAACGCCTTCGGCATCGTCACCGGCGGCCCCGGCACCGGCAAGACCACTACCGTGGTCAAGCTGCTCGCCCTGCTGCAGAGCCTGGCGCTGGAGGAGGGCGGGCGACCGCTGCGCATCCGCCTCGCCGCGCCGACCGGCAAGGCTGCCGCGCGACTCAACGAATCCATCGCTGGCGCGGTGCAGCGCCTGCACCTCGCCGGCCTGCCCAATGGCGAGGCCGTGCGCGATGAAATCCCCACCGACGTCACCACCCTGCACCGCCTGCTCGGCAGCCGGCCGGACAGCCGCCAATTCCGCCACCACGCCGGCAATCCGCTGGCGCTGGAGCTGCTGGTGGTGGATGAAGCCTCGATGGTCGACCTGGAGATGATGGCCTCGCTGCTCGCCGCACTGCCCCCGCGTGCGCGGCTGATCCTGCTGGGTGACAAGGACCAGTTGGCGTCGGTGGAGGCCGGCGCGGTGCTCGGTGAGCTGTGCAGCCGCGCCCGTGAAGGCCACTACCGCACGACCACCCGCGACTGGCTGGAGGCCGTGACCGGCGAGCAGATCGACAGCACACTGCTGGACCCCACCGGCAGCGACCTCGATCAGGCCGTGGCCATGCTCCGTCACAGCCACCGCTTCAGCGCCGACAGCGGCATCGGCCAGTTGGCGGAGTCGGTCAACGCCGGTGATATCCCGGCCTTGCGCCAGGTGTGGAAGGCGCAGCACGAAGACCTCGCCCGCATCGCCGTGGATACCCAGGATACCCGCAGCCTGCGTGACCTGGTGATCGATGGCGGGCGTGGTGGCGACCTGTTCGGACCGGTCGGCTATGCCCACTACCTGCGCGTCGTCAGCGGCTCGCGCCCAGCGGACAATGCTGACCAGGCGGCCCTGGATGCCTGGGCCAGGCAGGTGCTGGAAGCCCATGGCCAGTTCCAGCTGCTCTGCGCGTTGCGCCGCGGTCCCTGGGGCGTGGAAGGACTGAACATGCTGATCGGCGACCTGCTGCAGCGCGAAGGATTGATTACCTCGGCGAACGGCTGGTTCGCCGGTCGGCCGGTGCTGGTCACCCGCAACGACTATGGCCTGGGCCTGATGAACGGCGACATCGGCATCACCCTGGCCCTGCCGCAGGCGGCCGATGACGGCTCGGTCCGCTGGGTCGCTCGCGTGGCCTTCCCGGCGGGCGACGGTACTGACGCCATCCGCTGGATCCTGCCCAGCCGCCTGCAGGCGGTGGAAACGGTGTTCGCCATGACCGTGCACAAATCCCAGGGCTCGGAGTTCACCCACGCCGCCTTGCTGCTGCCCGACAGCCTCAATCCCATCCTCACCCGCGAACTGGTCTACACCGGCATCACCCGCGCGCGGAAGTGGTTCACCCTGGCCAGCGCCGGGCGCGGCTGGCAGGTGCTGGAAGCGGCGACGGAGCGACGGGTGCAGAGGGCGAGCGGATTACTGGACGGCTGATGCCGGAGAGCGGCATCGCTGAGCGACTGCTCGCATTTCCATGCTTTTTAGATTTGTCTGATGTCCGCCTGGTCTGCTTTTCGCCAGGCTGGCGGGCATGAAACTCAAGCAGTTCCTTCGTCGTCAGGATTCGTCCTTTTCCACCCCGAAGGCGGCCCGAAAGCTCCTTCGTCTGCTGGCCTGGGTGGTGATCGCCTGCCTGTTCTTCACCCTGAGCCTGTTCCTCGCTGCCAGCTTCAACAGCGAAGTGTCACAACTGCGTCGGCAGATGAATGCTGCCATGTACGAAGCCCAGGATTACTTCAGCCAGCGCGAGTCCCTGCTGGAGCACGTCAGCCGTGGCGTAACCTGGAAGCTCCGTGAGCCGCTGGTGCAGTGGCGCCAGCTGAGCGTGCCGGTACCGCCCCACGTGCAGGTCTTCGTCACCCTCGGTGAGCCGGGGTCGAGCTGGAGCCTGGCGCTGTCCGGGCGAGACCTCTCGGAGTTGGAAGCCAAGCGAATGAACCTGATCTACGTCGCCGCTGATCAGGATCGTTCGGTGACGCGGCTGTATGGGGCGCCAGCGCTCAATGCCGTGGTGCCGCCGTCGGTGCTCGAGGCACTGGGAAAGCCCGGAACCTCGAAGGAAGAGCAGCAGGTGCGCTGGCTCGCCGATCCCACCGATCCGCAGGCCCGCCAGTACCTGTTCACCCGCGTGACGCAGGAGCAGGACAACGGCTGGCTGGGGCTGGAGATGTTCGGCGCCGACCTCTCGGCGGCACTCGGCGTGCCCGAGGCAGGGCGCTTCCTGCTGCTGGATCGTGATCACCGGGCAGTTCTCGGCAGCGCTGTCACGCCGCAGCTCGGCCTGCAGTTCAGCGACCTCTGGGAGGGCGACAATTTCGCCTTCAGCGGTCCCGGCCTGCTGCCCAGCCATCTCGCGCTGCTCAAGCACCTGGGCAGCTCCAACTGGTCGCTGATCTACTACTTCAACCTCTCTGAACTGCTGATGCCGATGTGGCCGCGGGTGATCGCCTGCGTGGCCTTCCTGCTGGCCTGCTGCCTGCTGATCTGGGGCATGTGCCGGCGCATCAACCGGCGCCTGATCGGCCCGGCACAGCATCGTTTCGATGCGCTGGTGGAGAACGAGGGCTTCCATCGCGCGATGATCCAGACCGCGCCGGTGGCGCTCTGCGTCCTGCGCCGCAACGATGCCGAGGTGATGCTGGAGAACCGCCTCGCCCAGCAGTGGCTGGGCAGCGGCGACGAGCGTCGCTACTGGAGCCATGGCTGGCTGGAGCGGGGCTTCGACAGTGGCGAGGCGGGCGGCTCCGAGGAGGTGGAAACCCACACCGGCCGGCACCTGTACCTGAGCTACACGCCGACCCGCTACAAGGGTGAGGAAGTGCTCTGCTGCGCGTTCAGTGACATCAGTGCGCGCAAGCAGATCGAGGCCACGCTGGCCGAAGCCAAACGGCTGTCGGACGCCGCCAACGAAGCCAAGACGCTGTTCCTGGCGACCATGAGCCACGAGATCCGTACGCCGCTCTACGGTGTGCTCGGCACCCTGGAACTGCTCGGCCGAACCGTGCTCGACCACCAGCAGTCCGGCTACCTGCGCGCCATCCAGCGGTCCTCCTCGACGCTGCTGCAACTGATCAGCGACGTGCTCGATGTCTCGAAGATCGAGGTCGGCCAGCTGGGGCTGGACCCGGCGGAGTTCTCGCCGCTGGAGCTGACCCTCGACAGCGTCCAGTCCTATGCCGCAGCCGCGCGTGCCAAGGGCGTGCAGGTCTATGCCTGCTGCGACCCGCAGATGCCCGAGCGGATGCTGGGCGACGCCACGCGTATCCGTCAGATCCTCAACAACCTGCTGAGCAATGCGGTGAAATTCACCGACAGCGGGCGCATCGTCCTGCGCGTCCGCGCCGAGCCTGGCGAAGGCTGGTACGACACCGTGCACTGGCAGGTGGCTGACACCGGTATCGGCATTCCCGAGGACCAGCAGGAGAACCTCTTCGACGCCTTCTACCAGGTCTCCGGCAACACCCGCATGGCCGGTGGCACGGGCCTTGGCCTGTCGATCTGCAAGCGACTCACCGAGCTGATGGGCGGCCAGTTGCGGGTCGTCAGCGACGTCGGCCTGGGCAGCAGCTTTTCCCTCAGCCTGCCGCTGCAATGCGTGGACCGGCAGAGCGCCAACGAACCCCGGCTGTGCAACTCGATGGTGTGGGTGCATGCGCCGAACCGCGAACTGGCGGAAAGCCTGTGCGGCTGGATCACGCGCTGGGGCGCCCGGGCCCAGATGGTGGTCGCCGACCAGCCGGTCGAGGAAGACGCCTCCAGCGTGCTGGTGGATCTGCGCGTCAATCCCCACGACCGCAAGCCGTTGCCGACCTGGCGCGGCTGCCGGGTCCTGATCACCGACCTGGGCGGGGAGCAACCGCGCCAGGAGGGCTGTGACTGGCATGTGGGCCGCTACAACCTCGAAGGGCTGCGCCGCGCCCTGGCGGCGGCGCAGGGCTGTGCCAGTGACGAGGCGGCGCGCCTGGCCGAGACGCTGCCCGACATCGGGCTTGGCCTGCGTGTGTTGCTGGTGGAGGACAACCCGATCAACCAACTGATCCTGCGTGACCAGCTGGAGACCCTCGGCTGCACGGCCGAGCTCGCCGCCGATGGCCGGCAGGCACTCACGCGCTGGCAGCCGGATGCCTTCGACGTGGTGCTCACCGACGTCAACATGCCCCATCTCAACGGCTACGAACTGGCTCGCGCCTTGCGCCAGCGTGGCTACCGCGGGCCGATCATCGGCGCCACGGCCAACGCCATGCACGAGGAAAACGAACGTTGCCTCGCTGCCGGCATGAACCTCTGCCTGCTCAAGCCGGTGGACCTGCGCACCTTGCGCCAATGCCTGATCAGCCTGCCCGCGGAGGTGCCACCGTGCGACATCAGCGAATCCTGATCGTCGAGGATCAGCCCTTCCAGCGCGAGTACCTGCTCAACCTGTTCCGCGAGCAGGGCGTCGTGGCGTTGCGTGCAGCCGAGGACGGCGCCGAGGCCCTGCGCTGGCTGGAGCAGGAGCGCTTCGACCTGGTCGTCAGCGACCTGATGATGCCGGGCCTGGACGGCGTGCAGCTGATCCAGCGACTGGCCTCGCTGAAGCAGCCGCCGCTGCTGGCGATCATGAGTTCGGCGTCGCGCCAGTTGATGGGCAGCGCCTGCATGGTCGCGCGCGCCCACGGCATCACCGTGCTCGAGCAGATCGCCAAGCCCGCCCGCGCGCCGGTGATCCGTCGCCTGCTGGAGAAGCTCCTCGCTCGCCTGGAGCGCGAGGAGCAGCACCGCGCGCCAGCCATTCCCGTGCCGACCCGCGAGGAGCTGGAACAGGCCCTGGCGCAGCGGCAGTTCTGCGCCTGGTTCCAGCCCAAGGCCTCGCTGATCGATGGCCGTATCGTCGCCGCGGAAGCGCTGGTGCGCTGGGAGCACCCGCGCCACGGCGTGCTGCAGCCAGGCAGTTTCATGCAGGCACTGACCGCGGCGGGGCTGGACGAGGCGCTGCTCTGGACGGTGCTCGAACAGGCGCTGCAGGCGCAGGCCGACTGGGATCGACTGGGTTTCCACCTGTCGGTGGCGGTGAACCTGCCGACCCACCTGCTGGACGACCCGGAACTGCCGGATCGACTTGCCGCCTTCGTTGCCGCCCGGGGTGGCGTGCCGGCGCAGATTGTCTTCGAGCTGCTCGAGTGCAGCTGCACGGCGACCCCGGCCAATTACTACGCCGGCACCTGCCGCCTGCGCATGAAGGGCTTTGGCCTGGCCCAGGATGATTTCGGCCAGGGCTACAGCTCGCTCTACAACCTGGTCTCGACGCCGTTCACCGAGCTGAAGATCGACCGCGCGCTGGTACATGGCTGCGTGGACGACGAAGGACTGGCGGCGGCGCTGGAAAGCATCGTCAGGCTGGGCCGGCAGCTGGGCCTGGAGGTGATCGCCGAAGGCGTCGAGCATCCGGACGAACTCGCCCTGCTGCGTCGGTTGCGCTGCGATTGCGCCCAGGGCTTCCTGTTCTCCGAGGCGGTGCCGCCCGAGGTGTTCACCCGTCAACTGCTCCAGGAGCGCTCCGCCATGGCTCATTGATCCACGGCAGGATCAGCGCAGATGCACGGGCGCTCGGCGACCTCGCAAGGGTTGCCGGGTCGCCTTATGCCGTACTCACATCTACAGTCTGCTGGTATCCGGCGGGCCCTCCGCCGCCATTTTTCGCGACACCGGATGCTTTGCATGAAGGAACATGACAACGGCTCGATTCGTAAGCTGGCCAGCACGTCGCTGCGCCTGAACGTCGTGCTGCTGTGTGCCGTCTCACTCGCCCTGATGCTGGTGGGCGCCTGCTATTGGGCGCTCGGCCGCCTGGTGCAGGAGGAGCGTGACAAGGTGCACTTCCACTTCAGCCGGCTGGTGGGTGACATCCACGAGCACGAGGCCTTCCTCAGTCGCATTGCGCAACAGAGCGACCAGTCCACCCAGCGTCAGGACCTCAGCGTGATCCCCCTGCAGCGGCGTCTGGTGTCGCGCGAGGGCGGCATGGAGATCCACGAGGGGCGCGAGTTCTCCTTCGCCATGCCGTTCACCCTGGCTCAGCAGGCAAGCGCCGTCGACCAGCAGAGTCGGCCCGGCACCTTCTCCTTCGGTGTGATGCTGGCGAATTTCTACAGCAGCTACTGGAGCACTTCGTCCTACCCCTCGCCACAGGTGCTCGTGCTCGACCTGCAAGGCCCCACCAGCCTGGCGGTCCCGGCGATCGGCAACTTCCGCGAGCACCGCCCGCTCACCCGGTTCAGCTACCTGCCGGTCATCGATGCGGTGAGCAAGGCGCTTGAAGCCCGCGCGCCGCAACGCAGCGACACGCAGGTGCACTGGACGCAGGCGCAGCGCTACACCGGTAGCAGCGGGCGCGAACTGCTGGCCTATGTCAGCCTCGACCTGCCCGATGCCCTGTGGTGGGAGTCCGACCTGGACCGCCGGGTGGTGGCCGTGTCGCTGCTGGACCTGGAGCGCATCAATGACCTGGAGCTGGTACTCGAGCGTCCGGTGTTCGACGAGCTGGAGCTGATATCGCCGCACGGTCACGTGCTGATCGACACGCTGGGTGCCTCGCAGGATTACCACGACGGCCTGAACATCGACACCAGTGGCCTGGTATTCAAGATCCGCAGCGAGTTCGACGGCGGCTGGACGGCGCTCTACCGCCTCAGCTACCGCAGTTTCTTCCGCTACGCCAAGTGGCAGTTCCTCGGCGGGCTGGCGCTGATCCTCGGCAGCCTCGCCGGTGGCTGGTTCGCCATTCGCTGGTATTCGCGGCGCGTGATCAAGCCGGCACGCCGCGCGCACCTGGAGATCGTCGAGAGCGACGCGTTCAGCCGCGCGGTGATCCAGACCGCGCCGGTGGCGCTCTGCGTACTGCGCCACGGCAGCCACCAGGTGGTGATGCAGAACCGCCTGGCGGAGCAGTGGCTGGGCGACGCCGACGCCATCATGCGGGTCAGCCGCGACTGGGACTTGAGCGGAAAGATCGGCGGGAGCAACGGCGAGTTGGTCTTCGAGGTGGGCGAACGGGTCCTCCACGCCAGCTTCGCGCCGACCCGCTACCGCGGCGAGAACGTGGTGCTTTGCGCGTTCAACGACATCAGCGCGCACAAGCAGGCGCAGCAGATTCTGGCCGACGCCAAGTACTCGGCGGACGCCGCCAGCGAGGCGAAATCGGTCTTCCTCGCTACCATGAGCCACGAAATCCGCACACCGCTGTATGGCGTGCTGGGCACCCTGGAACTGCTCGGGCTAACCGAGTTGACCCGCCAGCAGCGCGATTACCTCGCCACCATCCAGCGCTCGTCCTCCACGTTGCTGCAACTGATCAGCGACATCCTCGACGTGTCCAAGATCGAGGCTGGGCAAATGGCCCTGGAGGCGGTGGAGTTCAACCCGCTGGAGCTGGCCGAGGACGTGGTTGCCGGCTATTCCGGCGTGGCCGAAGGCAAGGAGCTGCAGCTCTATGCCTGTATCGAATCGAACGTGCCCGGCCTGGTGCGCGGCGATGCGGGGCGCATCCGGCAGATTCTCGCCAACCTGCTGAGCAACGCGCTCAAGTTCACCGACATCGGCCGCGTGGTGCTGCGTTTGCGCATCGTCGCCGGTGAGAAAGGCGAGACGGCCCTGCAGTGGCAGGTGACGGACACCGGCATCGGCATGTCCGACATCCAGCAGCAGCGCCTGTTCGAGCCCTTCTACCAGGCCCACGGCCACGAGCACACGGTCAGCGGCACCGGTCTTGGGCTGTCGATCTGCGCGCGGCTGAGCCAGTTGATGGGCGGCCAGCTGCGGGTGGTGAGCGAAACCGGGCTGGGCAGCAGTTTCACCTTCACCCTGGCGCTACCGGTGCTGGAGCGTCTCCAGCCGCTGGCGGAGGGCGCGCAACTGTTGCCGCACCCGGTTTATGTGCGGGCACCCGTGAGGGAACTGGCGCAGAGCCTGGGGACCTGGATCGATTGCTGGGGTGGCTCGGCACTGGTGCAGGACGAGTTGCCGACGGATGTGCCGCCCGGCGCGGTGCTGCTGGACCTGCTTGAGGCCAGTGATGACGAGTCGCGCTGGAGTGGCCCGTGGGTCTGGGCGCTGGCCGAAGCCAGTGCCCAGCCTCAGGCCACCGCGCAAGGCTGGGAGGTGAGTCTGTTCCACCTCGCCGGCATCGCCCAGGCCCTGCGCCTGGCGCAGCAGGGCGAGACCAGCGAGGCGCGGCAGGCGCCCCGCGTCGCCCGGCTCGGCAAGCTCGGCCTGCGGGTGCTGGTGGCCGAGGACAATCCCATCAACCAGGCGCTGCTCAAGGAACAGCTCGAGGAGCTGGGGTGCCGCGTCACCCTCACCGGCAATGGCCGGGAAGCTCTGCAGCGCTGGGCGCCCGGCGCTTTCGACGCGCTGCTGACCGATGTGAACATGCCGGTGATGAACGGCTACGAACTGGTGGGTGAGCTGCGCCGGCACGACAGCTGGCTGCCGATCATCGGCGTCACCGCCAACGCCCTGCGCGAGGAGGGCGAGCGGTGCATGGCGGTGGGCATGAATGCCTGGCTGGTCAAGCCGATGAGCCTGCGCACGCTGCATGACGGGCTGCTCAAGGTGTGCGGCCATGTGACGGTGGAGCACGTGGGCAGCGACTGCGAGCCCGATGAGCCGACGCCGGATCGCATCCAGGTCTCGGAGAAGATGCGTGACCTGTTCCTGCGCACCATGCGTCAGGACATGCAGGGCGTGGCCGATGCCTTGCAGGTCGGCGACCTGCCCACTGTCCGCCAGCAGGTGCATCGCCTTCGCGGTGCGCTCGCGGTGGTCCAGGCCCATGGCCTCAGTGATGCCTGCGGCGCGGTGGAGGAGGCGCTGATCGCGCAGCACGCCGGGCCGGAACTGTCCGCAGCGGTGACGACACTGTTGGGACGAATCGAGGCGGCCCTGGCCAGCCTCTGAGAGCCTGTCCGGTAACCGGGGCTACTCTGGAAGAGTGGTCGTGCCCCCGTGGCCGGCCGTCGAACGCAAACGTTGGGACACAAGATACTCATGGAAAAAGTCAGAGTGGCACTAGCGGACGACCATCCCATCGTCCTGATGGGAGTTCGCGAGGTGATCGAGCGGGATGATCGCTTCGAGGTGATCGGTGAGGCGCACAACTCCAGCGAGCTGGTGGCGCTGTACCGCGAGCAGCGCCCGGCCATCGTCATCACCGACTACAACATGCCGGGCGACCAGACCTACGGCGACGGCATCAAGCTGATCGAGTACCTGCTGCGCAACTTCCCCGATACGCGCATCCTGATCCTCACCATGCTGTCCAACCCGCTGATCCTCTCCAGTCTCTACGACCTGGGGGTGTCGGGAGTGATCCTGAAGAATGGTGACCTCGACGAGATCCTGGTAGCGCTCAAGGCGCTGTCCCAGGACCGCATCTACCGCGGGCCGGGGATGCAATCCTCGAACAGCGTGCTGACGACCGGGGACGATGTGGAAGGGCGCATCGCCAGCCTGTCGGTGAAGGAATACGAGGTGCTGCGCCACTTCGTTTCGGGGATGAGCGTGCGCGACATTGCGCTGTTCCTGAACCGCAGCGTGAAGACCGTGAGCGCGCAGAAGATCTCCGCCATGCGCAAGCTGGACGTGGATACCGACCAGGCGCTGCTGACGTTCTGCGTGAAGGCGAACCTCTTCCAGTAGCTCCGTCACCCTGCGGTATGGGCCCTGCCAGCGTTCGCGCGGCGGCCCGGCGCGGGGGGCTCAGCGCAGCGGCGCGGTCTCCTGCTGGCTGTTGCCGCCATCATCGATCCACAGGTAGCGCACCTCGCTCGCGCTGGCCGGCATGGCCTGCGTGGGAGAGAGCGTGCGCCGCGAAAAGGGTGGCAGGAGTTCGGCCGGCAGGGGCGAACCGGCCGCGCCCTGGCGAACCTCGGCGCCGGCGAGGGTGATGAAGTAGGCGGTGGGGTTCTCCACCTGTACCTGGTTGCCGGTCTTTCGGAAGACCAGCTGGCGTGGAGCTTGCTCCGCATCCTTGGCCAGGGCGTGCGGGCGATAGATGACCTTCATCTGCGTGCGCAGGGTGACGGTCAGGCGTGACTGTCCTTCGGCCAGCGGGTCACCGGGTTGTGGCGGAATCTCGTAGATGTTCAGCCAGTACAGGGATTCGCGGTCCTTGGGCAGCGCTTCGCCGGTGTAGAGCAGGCGCAGGCTTCGCAGTTGGCCGGGGTTCAGGCGGAACACCGGGGGCAGCGGCATGAGGGGTGCCTGGGCGGTCTGCGGCGCGGCGTCGAGGTCGCCGTCGTCGATCCAGGTCTGCACGATGACCGGGTAGGTGTTCTGGTTTACCAACGCCAGCGAGGCCTCGCGCTTGCCTTCGGAGAAGATCACCCGCGTGCGTTCGGCGGTGACGCCGGCCTGCGCCTTCGCGCTGGCCAGCAGTGTCGTGCCCAGCAGCGCCAGGCCCAGCAGCGCGGCGAACAGCCGCTTACTGCACACGGATCACCACCTGCGCGGTGGCTTCCACGCGGCCGGGAGTGACGGTGGGCATGCTGCCGAGGCTGAGTTTTTCCAGGCGCGCCCGGAACGTCTCGCTGTACTGGGAGATACCGCTGACCTCGCCGGTCTTGTTCGAGGCGCTGCCGATCACCGGGTACCAGCCGATGGCCTCGGCGTTGCTGCCATTGGCGGAGTTCTCGTTGGCCAGCAGGTTCATCGCGCTGCCGTTGCGCAGCAGGCGGATGCCCACGCCCTGGGCCATGCCCGGCTCGCCGTAGCGGTCGGAGACCAGGTAGGACAGTCCGCCGTTGGCATTGACCAGTCCGAGCCCGGAGGAGGCCGCCAGCGCCCCGGCGGAGACCTTGATGCCCAGCGCAGTACCGCTGGTGCCGGATTGGCTGGTGCTGGGCGTGGTGCTGCTGAGCACGCCGGTCTGGCACTTGAAGTCGACCTGAAAGGGCATCTCGCGGCTGGCCCCCGCATTGATCTCGCCGATGGAAATCGACGGGAACACCACGTGCGGCGTGACATTGGTGACGGCGCAGGTCGGGTAGCGCTTGAGCGTGACGTCGCCGTACAGGCCAATGGCACCCGGCCAGTTGTAATGCCAGCCACTGTAGTTGCCGTAATGCGACTGGCCGACGGTGGGGTAGGCCAGCCCCGGCCCCTTGATGGCGATGTAGCCGGCGGGCTGGGTGCGGCCATACAGCTGCGATTTCGTATTCGGTGAATAGCCCTGGGTGGACTCCAGCGGCGCGCTGAAGAGTTCGGCGCGCACTGCGCTGAGGTTCTTTGCCTTGACCAGTTGGAAGCCACGCGAGTCGATGTCCAGCCCGCTGAGCTGGCGCTCGCGCCAGACGTCGGTGAAGTACTGGCCGGTTTCCACGTGGGTCAGGCGCAGCAGCACGTTCGGCCACGCGGTGCGGTAGGCGGCTGTCAGACCGATGGAATTGCCCACGCTGTCGCCGCCCTGGTACCACCCGCTATAGAGGTCGTCGCCATTGGTGGAGAACATCTCGTAGACCGCATCTCCTGCTGTACAGCGGAAAAATACGCGCTCGGCGTCGTAGCCGGCGGAGTTGCCGTACTGAGTGATGGGTGACACGGCGCTGGCGATCAGGGTGCCGTTGGGCTGGAAACTGGAATCGCTGACGTTGATCACGCTGGGCAGACCGAGCGAGCCGTTGCAGGTGTCGCAGGCGCCGTCGCCCGGCCAGGCTCCGGCCACGCCTTCACCGGGACGGATCTGGGTATTGGACGTGGTGGTCGCGCTGCCGACAGCGGTGACCTTGTAGCAGGTGGCCCAGGTGCTTGGCGCGAGAAGCACGGCGAGCAGCGGCAGGCTGCGCAGGACAGGGTTCATGGGGCCTCCGGAAGGCAGGTCGCCTGCAGGCGCACCAGGACCTGATCGAGGTCGGTGCCCTTGAGGTCATAGGGAAGCTGGCAGGCGTCTTCCTTGCGCTCGCCCCACTGTACGCGGAGGCGGCCTTTCTCTCCTTCGGCGCGGGCATAGACCTGCCCACCCTGGCCGACCATGCCGATGTTCACGCCATTGCCGTCGAGTACGTCGGCGCCCAGCGGCAGCGGCTCGCCATCGGGCATCTTCGCCTGGATGAGCAGCGGGTGGCCGGTGAGGGTCTTGAACTCCACACGCACGGCGGCGCCGGCATACGGGGCGATCTTGCGTTCGGTTTCCACCAGCTCGGCGTTTTCGTCGATACCTTGCGGGTCGAGGCTGATGGGGTTGTAGCGGTAGGGAGAGAGCGACGGCACCACGGCATAGCCGTTGCTGTCCACCCGCGCGCCCTGGCCGCCGCGCACGCCGGCGCCGCTGGCGCCCTTGGCTTCCACCAGGGCGAAGGTGTCGCCGACGTAGGGGCCGAGGGTCAGGCCACCGCTGTGCAGCACTGCCGCACCGCGCATGCCGCCGTTGACCTGGCGGTACGTGGAGCTTTCGGCGTAGCCGGCGTTGAACGTGGCGACCGAGGTCTGCTTCTGCAGGCTGCCGTTGAAGTCGGTGCCCTGGCCTTCGCTGTCGCGGCCGGCCGAGAGGGCGTAGCTCAGGGTGCGCTCTTCGCCCAGTGTGCCGTTGAGGCCGGTCTGGTAGGTGCTGCCGCTGGTGTCGCCGCTACGCCGCGAGGCCATGGCGCTGAGGTTCGGTGCGCGGCTGGAGGAGCCCAGCGGCATGGAGAGGCTCAGGGTCAGGGTGTTGTTGCGGCTGCTGCCGTGCTGCAGGTTGTACTGCGGTGGTTGCGACGGGTCGTAGTCGCTGTCCACGTTGCGGTACCAGGTGGTCTGCTGGCGCGAGTAGGAGAGGTTGTAGCTGAGCTGGCGCCAGATGTTGGAGTAGCCGACCTGCAACTGGGTATCGCGGCTCTTGCCGTCGTAGTAGTCGCTGGTGGAGCCGGACAGGTAGAGGTTGCCGTACTGCCCCAGGCCCTGGTTGACCAGCAGGGTGAACTGGTTGCGCTGCTTGTAGCTGCTCGAGTCCCAGCTATCGCCGTGGTCGCTGGCGTCGCGCGCGGAAAGCGCATCGCCGAGGTCGCGGTAGCCCTCGGTGGAGTAGCGGTAGCCGGCCAGGGTCAGGGTGGTCTGGGTGGGCTGGAAGGTCCGGCTGTAGTTCAGGCCGAGGCGCCAGCCCTCCTTGCGCTGGTTGTTCTCCACGGTGGCGCTGGAGAAGGTGGTGTTCATGCCGAAGGCGCCGTAGGGCGTCGCCAGCACGCCGCCGCCCAGCACGGCCAGGTAGTCCTCGGCGACACGGGTGCCGAGGTTGGCGGTGAGGGCGTTGGTCAGGCCGCGCTGGTAGGTCAGGTCGCCGAACAGGTCGTTGCCGTCGCCGTACTGGCGCGCCTGGCCGACCGTGGCGCTGTAGCGCGACAGGCCGGGCCGCATGGATTCGGGTACGGCGGAGAACGGCACGGAGAAGCGCGAGACGCTGCCGTCGGCCTCGATCACCTGCACGTCCAGGTCGCCGTCGTAGGCAGTGCCGTAGAGGTCGTCGATGACGAACGGGCCGGGTGCCACGGTACTCTCGTGGATCTTCTTGCCGTTCTGGCTGATCACTACCCGCGCGTTGGTGTTCGCGGTGCCACGAACCTGAGGGGCGTACTGGCGCTGCGAGTCGGGCAGCATGCGGTCGTCGGTGGCCAGGCGCACGCCGCGATAGCCCATGCTGCCGAACAGGTTGCCCTCGGTGAAGCTGTCGCCCAGCGTCAGCTCGCTGCGCAGGTCGGGGACGGCGCGCTGGGCGTAGGTGCGAATGCTGTTCCAGTCGCTGCGGCTGGTCCCCGCATAGCTGGAATAGGTGTAGTTGGACTGGTGGCGCAGGCGCCACAGGCCGAGGTTCACTCCGCCACTCAGGCCCAGGTAGCCGTAGTCCGAATCGCCGCTGCTGCCGGAACCTTCGAAGGAGGAGCGGTAGAGGTTGGCGTCGTAGTTGACGAAGCCCATGGTGCTGCCGGCGTCCCATTCGTCCGGGCTGACATAGCCGCGCGGCTTGATGTCGAGCAGCGCCTGGGGCACCGAGAGGTCCAGGCGCAGGCGCGCGGTGTCGAGGTTCCAGGTCGAGTTCGGCAGGCGCTCGGTGAGCCAGTGGCAGATGCCCTGGTCGTCCTTGCCGGCCAGCGGGTCAGGGCGTGCGCCCAGGCTCTGGCGCAGGAAGCGTTCGCTGAAGCAGGGCTCGGCGCGCTGGCCGTGCTGGCGCATTTCCACTTCCGCGCGGGCAGCGTACTGGCCGTTCAGGTAGAGGTCGACGTGGTAGGTGCCCGGGTCCACCTGGTCCGCGCGGTTGAAGCGCCCCAGGTTGCCGCCGGCCAGGCCTGAGCCCATCAGCAGGCTGTCGTCGAAGCGGTAGTCCGCGTCGCCCAGGGCGATGCCGGCGATCGCCATGGCAAGGACGCCCAGGGCGAACGGCAGCAGCGGTCCCTGGGCACGATCAACGCGGCAGATCATGGCGAAGTTCCACTCTTGCGCCGTAGTCGTTGATCAGCAGTGCGGACAACCGAGCGGTGCCGGCGGGCAGGGCGGAGGTCTTCTCGGCTTTCCAGTGGGCCTGGCCCATGGGGGCGATCATGCTCGGCTGCAGCGTCCACTGGCGCTCGCCGACGCTGAGCGTCGCGCCGCCAAAGGAGGCGTGGTAGCCGGTGGGGTTCTCCACCTTCACGCTCCAGCTGCCGCCGTTCTGCTCCAGGGAGAAGCGCAGCTTCTCTGCCAGTTGTTCCGGATTGCCGGCGATGCCGGACGGGCGATAGAACAGCTTCAGACGGTTGCGCAGCATCAGCAGCATCTGGTTCTGGTCGGCCTTGGCGGCATTGCGTGGCGGAATCTGCAGCACGTTGAGGTGGAACAGCGATTCGCGGTCCTGGGGCAGCCCGGAACCGGTGTAGAGGATGCGCAGGGTCTGGCCGCTACCGGGTGCCATGCGCGATACCGACGGGTTCACCACGAAGGGGGCCTTGGCGGTATCCGGGGTGGACGCGGGGTCGTTGACGTCGATCCAGGCCTGGATGACGTTGGGGAAGCCGTCCTTGTTGGTCAGCTGCACGGTCTTCTCCCGGGCGTCGCCGGGGTAGATGACGCGGGTGCCGGTGATCACCACGCTGGCCTGGGCAAGCGTGGCGGTGAAGGCTGTCAGCAGGGCGAGCGCAAGCGTGGCCGCGCGACGCGGGCGCAGGGGGAGGGCGTTCATCCGGTTCACCTGTGTAGCGGGCCGCTCGGGGCCCGAACCCCAAGCGGCGTACTGCGGGAGGGCGGCACCCGAAGGTGCCGCGGTACATCACTCGTAGCGCAGGGTGTAGGTCACCGAGCCGAGGACCGGACCGGGGGTCACGGTGGCGTCTTCGGAGATGTACTGCACGGCGTAGTCGTAGCTGGCGCTGGTTTCACCGTCGGCGAGGACGATGTCACCGGCTGCCACGGCAGCGCCGCCCGCCAGGTTCACCGGGGTGCCGGCCGGGCCGTCGAGCAGTTGCAGGGCCACGCCGGTGGCACCGCTGGTGGCGGTGTTGGTCAGGTTGCCCGAGGCGGTGGCGTTGGTGGCCTGGAACAGGGTGGTGAAGTGCTCGTCGGCACCGCTGGGAGCGGCGCAACCGGTCAGTTGCAGGGTGAAGCTGGTCTCGCCGGTGGTCTGGCCAACGGCGCCGTTCAGGGCACTGACCGGAACGCTGTCGAGGATAACGGTCGGGTCGGTGTTGCCGTCGACCACGGCCGAGCAGGTCTGGTCGGTCACTTCACCGCTGAAGTTGATGGTGTTGGCGGCGAAAGCAAAGCCCGGCACAGCGAAAGCCGCTGCGACAGCGAGGGCGGTTGCGTGAAGTTTCATTCTCTTGAGCTCCATGGTCAGGGGTTTTTTCCCATGGCCATCTTCTCGTCGCGGCCCGTGAAACGCTCTGAGACAAATCTGAAAACGCAGGCATGCCGCGGGCTCGGTGCCTGACGAGCGGTGCTCGAGCCGTGGCGAAGCTCTGCGCCGGGGTTCACAGGAGCACGGTCATGCGCCGCGCGAAAAAATTTCCGGGCGGTTGTCGATTCCCGTCTGCGCGCTTCGACTATGAGGTAACAGCAAGCGCACTGCGTGGGGAGATGGCCATGAAGTACCTCTGTCTGATCTATGTGGATGACCAGCGCCTGTCGAGCCTGTCAGAGGTCGAGTACCGGCGCCTGATGGACGAGTGCTTCGCCAACGACGAGTACCAGCGGCGGGCCGGGCGGGTGCTGGCGTCCGAGGCGCTGGAGACGGTGGAGACCGCCACCACCCTGCGCCACGGTGCGGCGGGGCTGTCGATCACCGATGGGCCTTTCGCCGAGACCCGCGAGTACCTGGGCGGCTTCGTGCTGATCGACGCCCGCGACCTCAACGAGGCGCTGCAGATCGCCCAGCGAATTCCCAGCGGCCGCCTGGGCGCCGTGGAAGTCCGCCCGGTGCGCGACTGGGACCGTTACTTCGCCGGGCGCTGAGGCCCGGCTTCAACTGCGACATCAGGAGGATGTGATGCTCAAGTGGATTGCGTTGGTGGTGGTACTGGCTGTGGTGGTGGTCGTGGTGCTGGCGGCGAATCGCCCGGGCACCTTCCGCGTGGAGCGCACCGCCCGCATCCAGGCGCCACCGGAGAGGATCCAGGGCTATATCGATGACTTCCACCAGTGGGGGCAGTGGTCGCCCTACGAGAAGCTCGATCCGCAGATGCAGCGCAGCTTCTCCGGCGCCGGGAGGGGCCGGGGCGCGGTGTATGCCTGGGAAGGCAACGGCAAGGCCGGGGCCGGACGGATGGAGATCCTCGAGAGCGACCCAGGCAGCCGCGTGACCATCGCGCTGGACTTCCTCAAGCCGTTCAAGGCCAGCAACACCGCCGAGTTCACCCTGGTGCCGCGCGACGGTGGCACCGAGGTGACCTGGGCGATGTTCGGCCCGGTGCCCTTCGTGGCGAAGATCATGCACCTGTTCATCAACGTGGACAGCATGGTCGGCAAGGACTTCGAGGCGGGCCTGGCCAACCTCAAGACGCTTGCCGAAAAGGGCTGAAGCAACCCGCAATCCGAAGGAGGTGAGCCATGTGCCCTCTGTGCGTATCGACCCTGACGCTCGCAGTGACCAGCGTCCTTTCCGCCGGCGGCGTCAGCGCATTCGCCGTCACCCGCCTGCGTGGCAAGCGCCACGCCCGGCCCAACGAGCATCGGGAGCGTCCCCAGGAGCGTGCGACATGAAACCGGCCAACCAGCATTCCGCCTTCCCGGAGATGCCCCGCGTGGTGTCCCGGGCCGCCTGGCAGCAGGCGCGCCTTCGCCTGCTGGAGCAGGAAAAGGCCGCGACCAGGGCCCGCGACACACTCAACGCACAGCGCCGCGAGCTGCCCGTGGTGCACATCGACAAGGACTACCGATTCGAGGGCCCGCATGGTCCGCTGCGCCTGCTCGACCTGTTCGAGGGGCGGCCGCAGCTGATCGTCTACCACTTCATGTTCCACCGTGATACCGGGCTGGGCTGCGAGGGGTGCTCCTACCTGATCGACAACCTTGGCCGGCTGGAGCACCTGCATGCCCGCGGTACGACCTTCGCCATGGTGTCCCGCGCGCCGCTGGAGGAGATCGCGCCGTTCCGCGCACGCATGGGCTGGCAGTTCCCCTGGTATTCGTCGTTCGGCAGCGACTTCAACTACGACTTCCACGTCAGCGTCGACGAGTCCATTGCCCCGGTGGAATACAACTACCGGGACAAGGCGGAGCTGGAGAGGCTTGGCCAGGACTACCACGTGCGCGGCGAGCAGCCGGGCATGAGCGTGTTCCTGCGCGATGGCGACCAGGTCTTCCATAGCTACTCGACCTACGGCCGTGGATTGGAGGCGCCGCTGCTCACCTACCACCTGCTCGACCTCACCCCGCTGGGGCGTGGCGAAGGCTGGGGCGGGATGCCCGATTACCAGGGCAAGGGCATGAACTGGACGCGCTTCCACGATGAATACGACGACGTCGCACCGGCGCACAGCTGCTGTGGCTCCTGACCCGTGACGCGGAGGAAAACCTCATGACTGCCGCTGAAAAGAACGCCACCCACCGTGAACTGCATGCGCTGCTGGAGAGCTGGCTGAAGTCCGTGCGCGCCTCGGACGTGGACGGCATCACCCGCCACTACACCCGCGACATCCTCGCCTTCGATGCGGTGAAGCAACTGCAATTCAAGGGCGTCGAGGCCTACGCCAGCCATTGGCGCGACTGCACGCAGATGTGCAAGGAACCCACTTTCGAGATACATGAGCTGAGCTTCGAAAGCGGCGGCGAGACGGCCTTCGGGCACTACCTCGCCTACTGCGGTGGCACCGACGACAAGGGCCAGCACAACGCCTCCTGGGCGCGCGTCACGGTCGGCCTGCGGCGGGACGCGGGGCAGTGGAAGATCGCCCATGAGCACTTCTCGATTCCCTTCGATCCGGCGACGGGGCAGTTGCTGTTCGATGCCAGGCCCTGATGGCCTGAGAGCGGGGCCTTTGCGGCCCCGCCTGGGTAAGCATGGCCGGCGCTTGTGAGTGCCGGCCCGGGGATCACATGCCGGCGAGCAGGCGGCGGGCCAGGCGCTCGCTGCCGGTCAGCTCCGCCAGGTGGTTGAGCTGGTTGCTTTCGTAGGACTGGTTGAAGGTCGCCACGTCCAGCGCGAGGATCTTGCGGAAAGCCGCGATCGCTTCCGGTCCCTTGGAGGCTGCGACCTGCTCGCCGTGCTGTGCGATCACGTCGAGCATCGCCAGCGGGTAGCGCACCGGCAGGCCGATCCGCACGTGAACCATGCCGATGCTCAGGCGCTTGAGGGCGTAGGCGTCGTCGTAGACGCCGCCGAACAGCTCGCTGAACCAGGCGGCCAGGGTGTTGCCCAGGCGCTTGCTGTCGGTGATGAATTCGCGGGTCGCCTCGTGCTTGAGCAGGCGGTCGTAGAAGTCCACGACCAGTTGCTCGGCCGCCGCCGTGGCCTGGGGCTGCAGGCTGGCGAGCAGGGCGCATTCCTGCTCGGAGATATCGATCAGCTGCAGCAGCTCCTGGACGATGGCTTCGTTCTTGGTTTCCCAGCTTTTGCGGTCTTCGCTCATGGTCTGCTCTTACTCAAAGAATGGCATTCAGCTGCTCGATGGCGTCGGCCACCTCGAGCTGGATCAGGCCGGTGTTGCTGTCGGGCAGCGTGACCAGCGACAGGCAGGCCTTGCTGCCTACCAGGTAGATGAACACCCGGCCCTCGCTGGCCTGCAGGCTGATCTCGCGAGACTGGCCGACCTTCAGCGTCTCGCTGATGCGCTTGCCCACGCCGATGGCCGTTGCGGACATGGCGGCAACGCGTGCAGGGTCGACGGATGCGTCGTTGATGACGTGGACGATGGAGATGCCGTCCAGGGTGCTCAGCAGGCTGCCCTTGATCGATGGGATCGCCTTGTTCAGGCGATCCAGCGCCGCCAGTAACTGGTTCTGTTTGCTCATGGTGAAACCTCCGCTCCCGAGAAGCGTTGTCTGTCGATTAGATGCACAGCTGGCGGACCAGCTGGATGAGGGCAAGCTCTGCACTTTCCCGAACGTCGGGATTGATCGAGACGACCTGCTCGGCGGGGATGCCGAAGTAGGCGGCGATGTCTTCGGGCAGCCAGGCCGCGCCGCCGACGTCGCCATGGGTCAGGGCGATCAGGAAGGGGATGGGATGGCGGCTGGTAACGAATTCGAGGATGCGCCGGGCGTTGGGAAAGTCCTCGGGGCGGTGGCAGGCCACCAGCAGCAACATGCCGAAGGCGCCTTCGCCGAGGACTTCCCACATGAAGTCGAAGCGGCTCTGCCCTGGGGTGCCGAACAGGTGCAGGCTGAATTCGCCGAGGTCCATCTGGCCGAAATCCAGGGCGACGGTGGTCTGCTCCTTGCCGATCTCCTCACTGCTGAGTTCGTCGGTGTTCACCACCGGGATCATCGACAGCGTTCGGATCAGTGTGGTTTTCCCTGCGCCAACAGGGCCGGAGACCAGGATTTTCACGATCGATTTCATTTCAGGAAGAGTCCCAGCAGGCGTTTGGCGAGGGAATTGTTGGTGTGGGTGCGCGAGGCATTCGATGGCTCGGTGTAGGCGCGCACTGGCCAGATCTTCTTCACCTCGCGCAGTTGCCGGAGCTGCAGTTGCACGCTTTCCAGGGGGATGCCGAGCTTCCTGCTCAACTGCTCGGCGCTGGTGCCGCGCTCCAGGAAGTGGCTGCTGCGCAGCAGGAAATCGTTCAGCGGCGTCGGCAGCTGTACGTTGCGTCCCTTGATCAGCATGAAGCGCGTTTGCGGGTGCGGCAGGGCGTCTGCCAGGGCGTCAGCCTGTGCGTCGTTGTCGCTGGAGAGCAGCAGTTCTTCCCAATTCAGCGCGAGCGAGCCGGGCGGGGGGGCGCGCGCGCGCGCAAGGGAGTAGTGGGGAGAGCCCTGGGCTGCGCCCACCCGCTTGAGCAGCAGCGATATTTCCTGGGAAGAGTCCAGTGCGCGTTCGAAGCTGACATGGGTGATGCGCCCACCGGACAGGTGTACGCGCAGACGGTGGCCTCCGTCGTTTTCGATCAGAAGATTGCCGGAGCGCCCACCGATGACGGAGAGGATCTCCTTGACGGAGAAGTCTGCAAGTTTTCCGAAGATGGCCACGGCAAGGGTTCTCGCTGGATCTGAAACAGCTCTCAAGGTGGAGCCTTTGCGCTATTAGAGCTGCGATCCACCTGCGGGCACCCTAAGACGATTCTGAAATAACGGAGGCGTGCAGGCGTTGCGCGTGCTGGCTCTCGAGCAAGGCCAGCGAGCGGAGCGAGGGCGCGTCTGGCGACACGCCATGCAACGATCTGCCTGTCCGAACCTTGAGTCGACTGGCGAAAAACCGTGCAGGATAAGCAGACCTTTCCCACGCCAAGGACCGTCGGCCCATGCATGACTACGCCCCCCAGCCGCTGCGCGATGTGGTGGACGAGGTCTACCGCCGTGAATCGCGCCGGGTGCTGGCCACGCTGATCCGCCTGCTGGGCGATTTCGACCTGGCCGAGGAGGCCCTGCATGAAGCCTTCGTCGCCGCGGTGGACCAGTGGCGGCGCGATGGGGTGCCGGCCAATCCCCGCGCCTGGCTGGTCTCTGCCGGACGCTTCAAGGCCATTGACGGCCTGCGTCGGCGTTCGCGCTTTGACGCCTCGCTGACGCAGATCGCCGAGCAGCTGGAAATCGACGCGCAATCGGTGGAGGAGCTGGCCGACGAAAGCGTCGAGGACGACCGCCTGCGGCTGATCTTCACCTGCTGCCACCCGGCGCTGCCGGCCGACGCGCAGGTGCCGCTGACCCTGCGCGAAGTCTGCGACCTGAAGACCGAGGAAATCGCCCGCGCCTACCTCGCCACGCCGTCGACCATCGCCCAGCGCATCGTCCGCGCCAAGGCGAAGATTCGCGATGCGCAGATTCCCTACCAGGTTCCCGAGGCGGCGGAGTTGCCCGAGCGCCTGGCCAGCGTGCTGCGGGTCATCTACCTGGTGTTCAACGAGGGTTACTCTGCGTCGGCCGGCGACTCCCTGACCCGTACGGACCTTTCCGCCGAAGCCATTCGCCTCGGCCGGCAACTGCTGGAACTGTTGCCCGAATCCGAAGTGATGGGCCTGCTGGCGCTGATGCTGCTGCATGAGTCACGGCGCGAGGCGCGCACCGCCGAGGATGGCGAGTTGGTGCTGCTGGAAAACCAGGACCGCTCGCGCTGGAATCGCACGCTGATCGACGAGGGCCAGCAACTGATCACCGCTTCACTGGGTACCCGCCGCGTCGGGCCCTATACGCTGCAGGCGGCGATCTCCGCCGTGCATGCCGCCGCCCCCGACATGGCTAGCACGGACTGGGGAGAGATCGTCGGCCTCTATGACCTGCTGCTGGCGATGCAGCCGTCGCCGGTGATCGAGCTCAATCGCGCGGTGGCCCTGTCCATGCGTGACGGTCCCGAGGCAGGTCTGGCGCAGGTGGACGCCATCCTTGCCCGTGGCGATTTGCAGGATTACCACCTGGCCCACGCCGCCCGAGCCGATTTCTGCCGGCGTCTGGAGCGCCGCGAGCTCGCCCGCGAAGCCTACGAGCGCGCACTGGCGCTGGCGAAGCTGGAGCCGGAACGGCGCTTCCTGGAGCAGCGGATTCGCGAGCTGGATCGCTGAGTTGCGCTGTCATATCCAACTGCCAGACTGTATGGCCGACTCCAGCCGACCCTCCCCATGACCGAACCGACGCCGCGCGATTCTCTCTGGACCGTCTTCCTGATCTTCCTGCGCCTGGGGCTGACATCCTTCGGTGGACCGGTGGCGCACCTGGGGTATTTCCGCGACGAGTTCGTGCGCCGCCGTCGCTGGCTCGACGAGCCGCATTACGCTGACCTGATCGCCCTCTGCCAATTCCTTCCCGGTCCCGCCAGCAGCCAGCTGGGCATGGCCCTGGGCGCCTTGCGCGCGGGGCAATGGGGGGCGCTGGTGGCGTGGATCGGGTTCACCCTGCCATCGGCGGTGCTGATGCTGCTGGTTGCCCTGGGTCTGTCGCGGCATGGCCAGTGGTTGCCGGCCGGTGCGCTGCACGGGCTGATGCTGGTGTCGGTCGCGGTGGTGGCACACGCGGTGTGGGGCATGGCGAAGTCGCTGTGCCCGGACTTGCCGCGCCAGGCCATGATGATCCTGGCGACCGCCGTGGCGTTGCGCTGGCCGGGCGTGGCCGTGCAGTTGCTGGTGATCCCTGGTGCCGCGCTGATCGGCATGGCGTGGCTGCGACCTGCCTCGGCGAGCGATTCGGTGGGCCCGGGGCGTTCGACGTCCCGTCGTCTCGGCAGCGTCTACCTGCTGCTGTTCCTCGCGCTGCTGGCGCTACTGCCGTTGCTGGCGGCGGCGTGGCATGTGCCATGGCTGGCGCAGTTCGACGCCTTCTACCGCGTCGGCAGCCTGGTCTTTGGTGGCGGGCACGTGGTGCTGCCGCTGTTGCAGAGCGCGGTGGTCGAGCCCGGCTGGGTCGATGCGCAGATGTTCCTCGCCGGCTACGGCGCAGCGCAGGCGCTGCCGGGGCCGCTGTTCACCTTTGCCGCCTTCCTTGGCGCGGCCATGGCGGAACCGGGCGGCATGCTCGGTGCGCTGCTCTGCCTGGTGGCGATCTTCCTGCCGTCGTTCCTGCTGGTGCTCGGCGCCTTGCCCTTCTGGGAGAGTCTGCGCCGGCAGCGTCGTCTGCGTGCAGCGTTGGCGGGAGTGAACGCCGCCGTGGTCGGCCTGCTGCTGGCGGCGCTGATCCACCCCATTGGCAGCGAGACCATCGTCGGCCTGCTCGATATTGCGCTGGTCGCGCTGGCCTTCCTGGTGCTGCGCAGTGGCCGGGTTCCGCCCTGGGCGCTGGTATTGCTGGGCGCACTGGGCGGCGGCCTGGTCGGTGCGTTCTAGAGGCTGCTCACCAGGTGCCCGCCGTCGACGGCGAGCACTGCGCCGGTCATGAAGGCACCGGCATCGCTGGCCAGGAGCAGGAAGGGGCCTTCCAACTCCTGCAACTGGCCCAGTCGGCGCATCGGCACCGTGTCGCGGATGTAGGCCTGACCCTTGTCGCTGTCGAAGTAGGCATCGTTCATCTCGGTCTTGAAGTAACCCGGCGCGATGGCGTTGACCCGTACATTGAAGCGCGCCAGTTCCAGCGCCAGGGATTTGCTCAGCTGCACCACGCCGGCCTTCGCTGCGCAGTAGTGGCTGTAGCCGCCGCCCACGCGCAGGCCGAGGATCGAGGCGATGTTGACGATGCTGCCACCGCGCCCCGCCTTGGCCAGGCGCTGCGCCGCGCACTGGGCGACGCGCCAGACACCGTCGAGGTTGGTGGAAAGCATGGTGCGCCAGTCTTCTTCGCTGACCTCCAGTGCGCGCTGGCCGTTGCCGATGCCGGCGTTATTGAGCACCACATCGACCACACCGAACTGCGCCTCGGCGCTGTCGAAGGCAGCTTCCACACTGGCACGGTCGGTCACGTCCAGGGCCACGGCATGCGCCTGGCCGCCATCACCACGGATGGCGTCGGCCAGTTGCGCCAGTCGCTCGGTGCGGCGTGCCGCGAGCACCACGCGGGCGCCTGCACGGGCGGCCACGCGCGCCAGGTGTGCGCCGATGCCGCTGGAGGCGCCGGTGACCAGCACGGTCTTGCCGGCGAGGGAGAAGAGGTCGTTGCTCATGGCTGCACCTTTGTCGACGAAGCGAAATCGCTGACCGCCAAGGTTAGCCCGAGGCGCCCTCAAGGGCGTGCACGGTGCGCCATTCGCACGACTGATGACGAAGCGCTTTTCGTAGGAGCGAGCAATTTCGTGCCTGCTGGCAGAGAAGCAAAAAAAGCCCGGCGCGAAGGCCGGGCTCTTTCATGACGCGGGAAGCGAATCAGGCAGCGAGTGCGCGCGCCTGCTTCTTCTTCACCTGCGCGCGGCAAGCATCGCCGAACGCCTTGAAGATCTTCACCGAGTCGGGGTTCTTCGCGGCTTGCCACTCCGGGTGCCATTGCACTGCGAAGAGGAAGGGCGAAAGCGTCGGGGCGTGGATGGCTTCGACCAGGCCGTCTTCGGCATGGGCGATGGCTTCGATGCCCTTGCCGAGGTTCTTCAGGCCCTGGCCATGCAGCGAGTTGACGCGGATCTCGTCACCCAGCAGCTGCTGCAGCCAGCTGCCCGCAATCGGGCGAACGCCGTGGACCTGGCTGTACTGCACGTCGACCGGGTCTTCGGGATTCTCGCGATGGTCGTTGAAGCCGGGCTCGGCGTAGACCTTCTGGTAGATATCGCCGCCCAGGGCCACGTTGATTTCCTGCATGCCGCGGCACACGCCGAAGATCGGCAGGCCACGCGCAATGGCGGCCTTGATCAGCGGGATGTCGAAGTTGTCGCGGTCCTTGTCCTGGCCCTTGCCGGGAGTCTCGTTCTCCTGGCCGTACAGGCTCGGGTCGATGTTGCTGCCGGCGCCGGTCAGGTACACGCCGTCGGCCATGTCCAGGTATTGCTCGAGGTCTTCGATGCCACAGCAGGTCGGTACCAGTACCGGCACGCAATCGGACTGTTCAACCAGGGGCACGATGTATTTGTGGGTCATTACCTGATAGTCGTGGCCTTTGCGCTCTTGGCTGCCCATGGACATCAGTACGACGGGTTTACGGAGGGTCTGTTTCTTGTTGCCAATGTTGCTGTTGGACATATGTCACCTTTGGACGGGCTGCAGCCCATCGTTTTTGTGCAGGCGCGCAGCGGGAAGGCGCGCTACCTGAGGCCTCGAGCACTGCCGGGAGCGCACAGAAGGCGAAGTTTCCCGGTCGAAACCTGCCTACCAGCCTGCCAGAGCCGTTAAATATGTCAAACAAATTCGACAGGGGGCGTCAAAAATAATGGCCGAAATCCTGTCTTACAATTCTGGTATCTAATTGTTTTTAAAGTGATTTTTTAAATATCCGGACGTGCTGAAAAGTCCATTATTTAAAACGCGAGTTCATAATGGTGAAAAATTCTGCACGCTTTTTCACGGTGGCCGTTCAGGATCGGCAACGCCCGCGCAGGCCGGACGCTCTGCCTGGCGGGTTTGCCTTCGGGGGGAGATCAGTGCCGCTCGATGCGGTTGCGACCGTTCTGCTTGGCCCGGTAGAGCGCGCTGTCGCTGCGTGAGAGTGCGGCTTCGGCGGATGCGTCGGAGGCCTCCAGCGCGGCGATGCCGATACTGATGCTCAGCGGGATGCGCTGCCCGCCCTGCATCAACGGCTGCTCCAGCAACTGCTGCTGCAGACGCTGGGCGAAGACCTGGGCTGCGGCGACGTCGGCATCGCCCAGCACCACGGCGAACTCCTCGCCGCCCATGCGCCCGGCGAAGTCGACGCGACGGATATCGCGGCCGAGGATGCTGGCGAAGTGGCGCAGGGCCTCGTCGCCGACGGCGTGGCCCCAGCGGTCGTTGATCGCTTTGAAGTGGTCGATGTCGCACATCAGGATCGCCGCGTGGTGGGCCGTCGAGCGTTGCACGCGGCCCAGCTCCGCCTCGATCAGGCGCATGAAGTGGCCGCGATTGGGCAACTGCGTGAGGAAGTCGGTGGTTGCCAGTACCTGCAGCTCGGCTTCGATGCGCTTGCGCTCGGTGATGTCGGTGATGAAGCCGTGCCAGATCAGGCTGCCGTCGGCCAGGCGCTTGGGGTGCGCGTTGCCCTGGCGCCAGAGCGTCCCGCGCCCGGCGATCTGCACGCGGTATTCGTGTCGCCAGGGTTGCAGCTGGATGGCGGAGGTTTCCAGCGAGGCGAGGCAGGCCGGCAGGTCTTCGGGGTGGATCAGGTCGCGCAGGAACACGGAGTCGTGGCGCATCTGCTCGGCCGGCACGCCGTAGATGTCCATCACCCCTGCGCTGACGTAGGGGAAGGTGCCGCTGCCGTCGGGCAGGCGACGGAACTGGAAGACCATGCCGGGGATTTCGTTGGTCAGGTCGGTGAGCAGCTCCACGCTCTCGCGCAGCTGTTCGGCCATGCCGCGCAGGGCGGTGATGTCGGTGGTGGTGCCGAGCATGCGCAGCGCGTTGCCGGCGGCGTCGCGCTCGACCACCCGGCCGCGGCTGCAGACCCAGATGTAATGGCCATCCTTGTGCTGCAGGCGGTGCTCCACCTCATACGCCTCGGTACGGCCGTCGAAGTGCTCGCGCATGGTGTTCTGCACGTATTCCAGGTCTTCCGGGTGCACGCGGGTGTAAGCGTCCTCGATGCGGCTGCCGATCTCGTCCTCGGTGTAGCCCAGCAGGGATTTCCAGGCACTGGAGTAGTGGATCTCGCCGGTGGGCACATGGCGGTCCCAGATGCCGGTGCCGCTGCCGTCCACTGCCAGGGCCATGCGTCGTTCGCTTTCCTTCTGCGGCGCCCGGGCGCGGTCCAGCAGGGCTTCTCCCAGCTCCAGCACGTCCGCCAGCAGGGATTGCTGTTCCTCGCTGAGCGTTCTGTCGCTGTCACCGAGCAGCAGCAGGCGGGCCTGGGGGAAGCCCTCCTGGTCGCGCAGCGTCCTGCTGGCCAGCAGGTTCAGGCGTTGCCCCTGATGGCTGATCGGGCTGGTGGCGGCATTGAGGGACAGCAGGGTGGCCAGGGACAGGGCGCCTGAACCATCGATGCCCAGTTGGCTGAGCAACTGGCCGCGCAGGTCGATGAGCAGGACGGCGCAATCGCCACCCGCATGGCGGGCGAGACGCAGCAGGCCGTCGTATTGCCCGTACTCCTTTACCCCAGGATTACTGGAAGTTCGCATCCGATAGCAGCTTCTTCAACGGAGGATGGGCGTGATTCTGGAATGCGCGCCGCGCCGGACATGCGGCAGGCGGACGCAGGTGGCTTTATGAAATCACGGGCAGGTGAGCGGCCACAATCTCCGCCTGCGACAAGAGCGACGAACGCACGTCTGCCCGCCGTTTTCTGGCGGGCAGGCAAGGCGTGGTTCAGCTGATCAACTGGTCGATCAGCACGGCGTTGGTGTAGATCAGGCTGCCGTCCCTGGCGGTATGCCCGACCAGGTGGAACTGCCCACGGTGCTCGGCGCCGCCCAGGTACACGCGGAACATGCAGTCGGCCAGCGGCCCGACGCCGTCGGGCATGTGCACATCGAGGGTAGTGAGGTCGGCGTCGACCATCATTTCCTTCTGGTCGTTTTCCTGCAGGTAGACCTCGGCCTGTTCCAGGTGCAGTCGATCTTCGTCGGTGATGTTGAAGCGGATGTCTTCCAGTGGTGTGGGCTTCTGTTCGGCAGTGGTCTTGCACCAGCCTTCGAGGGTCATTGCGCTCATGGTGACGTGCCTCCTGGGGGCGCGTGGGAATTACCGCGTTCTTGGAGGGTTGGACCGCTCGGTCAAACCATTCGCTCATTTTTTGTTCAGTGGCGAATTCAGGGCATAAAAAAAGCCGCTCCAATGGAGCGGCTCGAAAGGACGTCGAAGGAGCAATCACATATCAACGTCAGGAGTTGTCTTCCGCAGGGAAAGTGCGGAAGCGGGAAGATGGGGGTAATTCTAGAAAGTTGCTCTGAAGGGATAAACGGCTATTCCGGGAAGAGACTTTCTGCACGAGCGTAATAATCTCGCTCGAGCGCGGGGCAAACATTCAGACGAATCCGAAAGTTGCCCCGCGTGATAATTCAGGCGGAACTATCCAGGTGGATAGCAGCGCTGAATTACAGGATCGACAGCGGGTATTCGACGATCAGGCGCATCTCGTTGTTGTCGTCTTCAGCCTGGTCACCGTTGGAGCGGTGGAACGCCTGGCGAAGGCGGAAGGACAGGTCCTTGGCAGGGCCTTCCTGGATGACGTACTTGGCTTCCAGGTCGGTCTCGTGGTGGCTGCCATCGTCGCCGTAGCCGTAGTCCAGGTAGTGGCTGCCGGCTTCCATGTGGCCGCCGTCGATGCCGGTACCGTTGATGTAGCGGGCCATGAAGCTCAGGCCCGGTACGCCGTAGGTGTCCATCGCCAGGTCGTAGCGGACCTGCCAGGAACGCTCGCCCGGGCCGTTGAAGTCGGAGTACTGCACGGAGTTGGCGAGGAAGATCGAGTCGCCGCCAGCGCCAGCGCCGTTGTCGCCGAAGCCGACGTAGTCGAACGGGGTATCGCCGTGCACCTTCTGGTAGGCCAGGGTGACGGTGTGCGCCTGCAGGAAGGAGTAGGCGGCAGCCAGCGACCAGGTGGTGTTGCTGATCTGGCCGGCCTTGGCCTGGCCGTAGTCGTTGGTGCGGTAGATGTTGAAGTCGAAGCCCAGCGACTGGTCATCGGCCACCGGCAGCAGCCAGTTCACGTTGCCGTAGTACTGGCGCCAGATGTCTTCGAGTTCCGAGCCGTACAGAGACACGCTCAGGTTGTCGTTGATCGCGTACTTGCCGCCGACGAAGTCAGCGCTGTTGGCCTCGACATTCGCGTAAGTGGCATAGATGCCGCCATCGCGAGCGGTGGTGATCGGGCTGGTGCCGGAGGTGAAGTGGCCGGCTTCCAGGTCCAGGCCCTCGATCTCGCTGCTCAGCAGGTTGAAGCCCGAGGCGGTCTGCGGGATCAGGCGGGTGCCGCCGGCGGCGAATACCGGGGCGGTCGGCTGCATGTCACCGAATTTCAGCTCGGTCTTGGAGATACGCACCTTCAGCGCGCCACCGGCCTTGCCGTAGTCGTCATCCGGCTTGCCGTCGTTGCCTACCGGCAGGTTGCCGGTGCCCGCGCGGCCGCGGCCGGCGTCGAGCTTGATGCCCAGGTAGCCGAAGGCGTCCACGCCGAAGCCGACGGTGCCCTGGGTGTAGCCGGAGGAGAAGTTCGCCAGGAAGCCCTGGGTCCAGTCGCGGTTGTCGGCTCCGCCGTTCTTGCCGTCGTGATCGTAGTACTGGTTGCGCAGCAGGACGTCGAGCTTGGCGTCTTCGACAAAGCCCTTGGCATCGGCCTGGGCGGTGACGAAGGGCTCGGCGCTGGCGAACTGGCTGGCGGCGGCGGAAACAGCGAGCACGATGGCGCTGCGTTTGAGGTGCTTCATGGATATTGCCCCTAGAGTCTTGGAGGACCGGCTCGATCTATAGCGTGAGAACCGGACGTTTTTATAGGCAGGCACAATGAATCCGAACATGGATTAACCACGGCGGAAAGTCGCAGGAAGTTGCGTTGGCATTGTTGCGATGATCTTGGTATAGCACTCTCCGCGAATTGCTCCAGACACGGAAAGCCGACGTCATAATGCCGAAAGAGTTCGCTGATTAAATATCGGATTATGAAAAGGTCTATATCCTAAACTGTAATAATCCGGACTTTTGTCCAGTTGACACGAGTGCTCGGGAAGTTTCCCGGATATAGATAATGTCAGTGTTTCCGGGGGCTGCGGGCACGGTGACATGGCGTTCGCCGGGGCGATGCGGCTAAGCTGCGCGACCCGGCCGCTGCACCCCGTGCGGCGACGTGCCCCATTCACCGACAGCAGAGATTTGTCCCATGACGCCTACCTTCACCCCCGACGCGGACCCCGAATCCATCTCCTCCGACGTCGCCGGCTTCGGCGGCCTGCTGGTTTCCACGCAGATCCCGACCCTTGAGGATGGCAGCCTGGAACTGGGCGACATCAAGGCTCAGAGCGAAGCCACCCTGCGCAGCCTGCAACTGGCCCTGGAAAAGGCCGGCAGCGGTCTGGACCACGTACTGCACCTGACCATCTACCTCACCAGCATGGCCGACCGCGCCGCGTTCAACGAGGTGTACTGCCGCTTCTTCGCCAAGCCTTACCCGGTGCGCGCTGCCGTCGGTATCTCCGAGCTGGCCGTTGACGGCATGAAAGTGGAAGTCACGGCCATCGCCGCCAAGCGCGCGAGCTGATCGTCCGGTCTTGCAGGATCGGGCCGCTTTGCGGCCCTTTCTTTATGTGTTTGGTTCGCGAGCTCGCTCCTACTGGTCCAGGCCAAGCCGCTCTGCGTAAGAGCGAGCTTGCTCGCGAACACCCCCCGCTCCAGCCCTCCCGAATGTATTCCTTTGTATCTGCCGCTCCCTGAGCGGACACACGCATACAAAAGCCTCCAGCCGCCGATACGTCCGCGATACATCGCTGCGGCGAAATAGCCCTACCCGAACGACACAGCGCTTCGGCAGGGAACCCCCTCCAGCGCATCGTTCCAGGGATTCGCCCTTGCGGCATGACCCGGCGCACCGAGCGCCACAGCATCTGGAGAAGCACCATGACTCGTATCTCGAAGACTCAACTGGGCCTGATCGCTGTCGCCCTGGCTGGCGGCCTGAACCTGGCGTCTTCCGCCTTTGCCGTCGAAGCGCTGCCGCAGGGCTACCAGCTGGCCTCCGCCGCCAAGGCCGGCGAGGGCAAGTGTGGCGAGGGCAAGTGCGGTGCCAACGAGGCGAAGACCAAGGCCAAGGCGACCCAGGGCGAAGGCAAGTGCGGCGAAGGCAAATGCGGTGCCGATGGCGCCCAGGCCAAGGCGACCGGTGCCGAGGGCAAGTGCGGTGAGGGCAAGTGCGGCGATGCCTCCTTCGCCCGTACCGATACCGACCACGACGGCCGCGTTTCCCGCGCCGAACTGCTGGCCGTGGCACCCAAGGCGGGCGCCGAGTTCGACGCCATCGACGCCAACCACGACGGCTACCTCTCCGAGGCCGAGGTCTACCAGTTCCGCAAGAACCAGTTCGACTCCAACGGCAAGCCGTTCCCGTCCGACCTGTACAGCAAGCTGAGCCAGGCCAGGAACTGAGCCACGCCGATCCCTCCCCGTGCCATGGGCCGGGGAGGGCAACTCGTCCAAGGAGACCGCCATGACCTCTTCCCTATCCCTGCAAGGAGCCGGCCTCGGCTTGCGCCGCGCGATGTTGCCTGAACTGCTGACCATGGATGACCGCGCCGTGGACTTCCTCGAAGTCGCGCCGGACAACTGGATCGGCGTTGGCGGCACCTACGGCGAGGGGTTGGCCCGTCTGGCCGAGCGCTTCCCGTTGTCCTGCCACGGCCTGTCGCTGTCGCTGGGCGGCCCGGAGCCGCTGGACCACGTGTTCCTCGGTCGCGTCCGCGCGTTCCTCGACCAGCACAGGGTCCCGCTGTTCAGCGAGCACCTGAGCTACTGCTCCGACGAGGGCCACCTCTACGACCTGATTCCCATGCCCTTCACCGACGAGGCCGTGCGCCACATCGCCAGCCGCATCCGTGAAGTGCAGGACGTCCTCGGCCGCCGCATCGCCGTGGAAAACATCTCTTACTACGCCGCACCCTACCAGGCGCTGAGCGAGATCGACTTCCTGCGCGCCGTGCTCGGCGAGGCCGACTGCGACCTGCTGCTGGACGTCAACAACCTCTACGTCAACGCCCACAACCACGGCTACGACGCTGCCGGCTTCCTGGCCCGCGTTCCGGCCGAGCGCGTCGTCTGCCTGCACGTCGCCGGCCATTACGACGAGGCGCCGGACCTGAAGATCGACACCCACGGCGCCGCCGTGACGGACGATGTCTGGAGCCTGCTGGCCAGCGCCTACCAGCACCTGGGCACGGTCCCGACCCTGCTGGAGCGCGACTTCAACCTGCCGCCGCTGGCCGAGCTGCTTGGCGAGGTGGATTCCATCCGCGGGCTGCAAACGGCGGCGCGCCAGCCGGAGGTGCGTCATGGCTGAGTCCCTGCGCGAACAGCAGCTGCGCATGACCCGTTACATCCGCGACCCGCAGGCCAACGAGCCACCGCCCGGCATCGAGACGCGACGCCTGGCGGTGTACCGGCAACTGTTCTTCGGCAACCTGCAATCGCTGCTGGCCGGCAACTTCCCGGTGCTCCACGCCAGCCTGCCGGGCGAACAGTGGCAGGGACTGACCGAGGGCTTCTATGCCGGCTTTCGCTGCCAGACGCCGTTGTTCACCGAGGTCGCCGGCGAGTTCGTCGAGTACCTGGAGGGGCGCACCGAGCAGCCTGGCTGGGTTGCCGAACTGGCGCACTACGAGTTCATCGAGACCGCACTGCTGCTCAGCGACAGCGCCGAGCCGGCCCATGATCCGCAGGGTGATCTGCTCGAAGGAGTACCGCTGCTGTCCGTTCTCGCCGCGCCGCTGGCCTATGCCTGGCCGGTCAGCCACATCGGTCCAGAGCACATTCCGCTGGAAACGCCGGCCGAGCCGACCCTGCTGTTGGCTCGTCGGGGCAGTGACCTGAAGGTGTACTTCTCGCGCCTGGCACCGCTGGCCCATGCTCTGCTGGTGTCGCTGCAACAGTGGCAGCTCACCGGTCGCCAACACCTCAAGGCGCTGGCGGAGATCGCCGGCGTCGAACTGGCTGCCATCGAAGGGCCGGGCATTGCCCTGCTGCGCAGCCTGAAGGAACAAGGCGTGGTGCTTGGTACCCGCCCGAACTGCACCACCCCACGTCGTCCACCCCTGGTTCGTCCCTGAAGGAGATACGTCATGACCGATACCCTGGCAACCGTGATCTACACCGCCCACACCCATACCACGGGAGGCCGCGATGGCCGTGGTCAGACCACCGATGGCGAGCTGGACCTGCCTCTGAGCCCGCCCGGTTCCGGCCGCCCTGGCACCAACCCCGAGCAGTTGTTCGCCATCGGTTGGTCGGCCTGCTTCATCGGCGCCCTGCGCCGCGCCGGGCAGAAGCTGAACGTGCGTCTGCCGGCCGATGTGGCGGTGGACGCCGAAGTCTCTCTGGGCAACACCGCCGACGGCGGTTTCGCCCTGGCGGCCCAACTTACCGTGCACCTGCCGGGGCTGGAGGCCGAGGACAAGGCGAAGCTGGTCGACGAGGCGCATCAGATCTGCCCGTACTCCAAGGCGTCGCGCGGCAACATCGAGGTCGGTTTCGTCATCCCCTGATCGTTCCTTTATCCACAGCGCAGCCCGCGCACCGATATAGGTGTGCGGGCTTTTTTGTGTCTCATCGGCGTGCGAGGTGCTTACCTGTAGGAGCGGGCCATGCCCGCGATCGCGCCCATGGGGCGCTCCTGCAGGCTGACTCCCGTATTCCCGGCTACGCAGGAGCGGACTTTGTCCGCGATGCTCCTGCTTCTGGGCGGGAGTTACTGCGTCGCATCGGCGCGCGCAGGCTTCCTGCTTCGCCCCCTCGGGCGACCCACTTTGGCAAACGACGGATGGCCGCCCCACCCAAAGTGGGCAAAGGTCTCGCCCCGGACATCCGGTTTTTCGCCTAGGGGAAAAATTCCCTCGTTGAAGCGAAGTTTCAACGAGGCCTCCTGAACGGGGCATTCGGAGTGCGCGGATATTTCTCTGGAAGTCTTTAGAGCCAGAGCTAGAGCCAGAGCCAGAGCCAGAGCTAGAGCTAGAGCTAGAGCGGGTTGAGGAATTGGCTTTTCGTAGGAGCGAGCTTGCTCGCGAACCGAGCCCTGCCGTTTTCCCCGGAAAACGCGTGCGTAGGATGCTGTGGAGCGCAGCGATACCCATCGATTTGCGTAGGGCGAATAACCCGGGATGGGTTATCCGCCGATACCACGATGGCGGATAACGCTGACGCGTTATGCGTCCTACAGTCCAGCGCCCGAGCAGCGTAGCTCGGCTTTTCGTAGGAGCGGACCTTGTCCGCGAAACCTGCACGACGGGCTACGTTGTATCAGGCGCGCTCCGTGGCAGTTCGCATGGCGCAGGCGCGCACGACTTTCCCGCAGACAAAAGAAAACGCCCTCTCCAGAGGAGAGGGCGTTTCACGAAGAACCGAAGAATCTGCAGCCGCTCAGACCGTCCGGGAAGCCCCCAGGACCCGCCGCACCGCGCCATCGATACTCAGCGCGCCCGAGCCCTTGAGTACCAGCGGCACCAACGCCACCAGGTAGATCAGCGGCAGCTTGTAGTTGCCAAAACCATGGTCAGTGATCGAGTAACCCTGGGCCAGTTCCGCGAGGCTCGACCACTGCGCCGGCCAGTGCACCGCAGCGATGGCGACGACGGTCACGACGATCAGCGAGGCCGAGGCGAATCGGGTCGCCAGCCCCAGGAGCAGCAACACCGGCGCGATCAGTTCGGCCCACATCGACACCTGCCAGTCGAAGACGGCGGAGAAGTGGTTGAAGGGGAAGGGGAAGCTGGCGTGGATCTGTTCGAACCAGTTGTCGCCGTGCCATTTCTCCAGGCCCGACTCGAAGAATTCCCAGGCCAGGAACAGTCGCAGTGGGATATCCCAGCCCCAGGCGGCGAGGCGGTCGAGTTGGTCGAAAGCGGTCTTGAGCGGATTCAGGGTCAGCAGGGTCATGGTGCACCTCGTGGGCAATGGTGTGGGCAAGGCTCAATCGGCCGGATGAGGGTTTCGTCCGGTCGTGGAAGAAGTCGGTATCAGGCGTTCGGCAGCGCAGGGCGGGCGCTACGGCGCAGGCGCCCGGCCAGTTTGGCGATCAGCTTGAAGGCGATGGCGCTGAAGATCAGGCCGAAGCCCAGCGGGTACCAGGAGCCCATCGGCAGGCGCTTGCAGAAGGACAGGAAGAACACCCCGGCGATCACCCAGGTGCCGGTGCTGTGCAGGCCCTTCCAGACGCGGGCGCCGAGCAGCTTCACCGCGTAGGGGAAGGAGGTGATGGCCAGCAGGGTGATGAACAGGTAGCCGACCGAGCCGGGAATGTTCGCGGCGACGCTGCGGCCGTTCCAGAAGGTCTCGGGGAAGAACTTCACGTAGAGAATGATCAGCACCGCGTGCACGGCATGGGAAAAGGCGAAGGCCAGGCCCAGGAAGCGTCGCTCGCGCAGCAGGCCACGGGTGAAGTCGCTCGGCACCAGCGCCGCCAGGGACGAGGCGAGGAAGGTGGCGAGGAACAGCGCGAAGGACGTGCGGGCGGTAACGCGGATCGAACTGCGCAGCGCTTCCACCCATTGCGGCTGGGACCACAGGGCCAGCGCGGTGACGATCAGCACCAGCAGCGACAGCAGGGAAAACAGGCGCCAGCCATGCAGGCGGGCAGGTTCGGCGGGACGGTTCATGGCGGGCTCCTTTGGGGGAACGCGGCGGGCAGGGTGCCGCCGCTGTTCGTGGAGCCATCTTGGCGACGAGCCTTATCCCGGATGTGTCCGGGGAAGGCCGTCTTGTATCTCTGTGTACAGGTCTCTCAGAAGCCGTCTCAGCTGGCGGGACGCAGCTCCAGTTGCACGCACAGGCCGCCGCTGGCGCGGTTGGACAGCGTCAGCGTGCCGCCCAGCGCCTGGCTCAACTGCTGGGCGATCGCCAGCCCCAGGCCGGTGCCGCCGGTACTGCGGTTGCGTGAGCTTTCCACGCGGTAGAAGGGCTTCACCACCTCGGCGAGTTCTTCCTCGGGAATGCCTGGGCCATCGTCCAGCACACGAACACAGACGATGCCCTGGGTATCGCGCTCGACTTCCACCTGGGCTGCGCCGCCGAACTTCAGCGCGTTATCCACCAGGTTGGTGAGCACCCGGCGCAGCGCGTGGGGACGGGTCTCCAGCACGGCGTTGCTGGTGCCCTGCAGTACCACGGCCTGGCCGCTGTCCTGGTAGTCGAGGACGAGGCTGTCGAGGAAGGCGTCGAGGTTGACCTTCACCGCCGCCTCGCTGGCGCCGTCCATGCTGCGCGCGTAGGCCACACCTTCGCGGACCAGGTGCTGCATTTCTTCCAGGTCGCTCCACAGGCGCTCGCGCTCGGGCGAGTCGTCCATCTGCTCGACGCGCAGCTTCATCCGCGTGATGGGCGTCTGCAGGTCGTGGGAGATGGCGGCGAGCAACTGCATGCGTTCCTTGAGGTAGGAGCCGATACGCCCCTGCAGCGCGTTGAAGGCGCGGGCGGCGTAGGCGACTTCGCTGGGACCGCGTTCGTCCAGGTCCGGCGCCGGGGTGTCCGGATCGAGGTGATCCACGGCCTGGGCCAGTCGGGTGAGCGGGCGGATCACCAGGCGCACGGCAACCCAGGTGCAGAACAGCAGCAGCGCCAGTTGCACGATCAGTACCCAGGGCAACCATTGCGCGACGGGGATGCCCTTGGGCGTCACGTCGATGGTCAGCGGACTGCCGTCGGCGAGCTTCAAGTGCGCCTGGAAGTGCGGGATGGAGCCGGGAATGGTTTCGAAGCGCAGCGCGTAGCGCGGGCCGATGGAGTCGGCGATGGAGGTCGCGGCCATCGGCGCCTGAGCCATGTTCATCGGTTCGCCGGGCTCGCCGTCATCCAGCCGGTAGCGGTAGTTGGGGCGCTGCACCATCGGCAGCCAGCTTTCCCGCTCATCCCTGGGCAGCCGGTCGAGCAGGGCGACTGCGGTGCTGACGTCGGTCTCGAGGTTGCCCAGCATCATGCTGCGCGCGCTCTGGTAGCGCTCGTAGAACTGCGAGCAGAACGACAGGCTGTAGGCGAATACCAGCCCGGCGAAGAAGATCAGCGCCAGGCGCGCAGCCAGCGTGCGTGGCCAGTGCAGGACGGATTTCATGCGTGGGGCTCGAGCAGCTCGACGGCGAGGGCGAAGACGTAGCCTTCGCTGCGCACCGTCTTGATGTAGGCCGGCTCGCGGGCGTCATCCAGCAGGCGCTGGCGCAGGCGGCTGACCAGCAGGTCGATGGAGCGGTCGAAGATGTCCGCCTCGCGGCCCTGGGTGAGGTTGAGCAGTTGTTCGCGGCTGAGCACGCGCTGCGGGTGATCGACGAACACGCGCAGCAGGCGGTACTCGGCGCCGCTCAGGGCGACCAGGGTGCCGTCTTCATCGAGCAGGTGGCGCGCAGTGGTGTCCAGCTTCCAGCGGCCGAAACCGATCAGCCGGCTGGCCTCGCTGACCTGCAGGTTCGGCGGCAGCATGCGGGTGCGGCGCAGCACGGCGTTGATTCGCGCCAGCAGTTCGCGGGCGGAGAAGGGCTTGGTGAGGTAGTCGTCGGCGCCCATTTCCAGGCCGATGATGCGGTCCGTCTCGTCGTTGCGCGCGGTGAGCATCAGCACCGGGGTGGACTTGTGCTTGCCCACGCGCAGCTCACGGCACAGCTTCAGGCCGTCGTCGCCGGGCATCATGATGTCGAGGACGATCAGGTCGACGCTGTTGGCGTCGAGGAAGGCGCGCATCTGCCGGCCGTCTCCCGCCAGGCTCACGCGCAGGCCGTTCTTCTTCAGGTAATTGCCGACCAGCTCGCGGATCTCGCGGTCGTCGTCGACGATCAGTACGTGATCGACATGGTCCATGCCGGTTCCTCGTTCGTAGTGGGTTGAGGCGAGTTTATAGCGCCGCGCCGCGCTTGCCTTGCGTGCTTTGTATTCCACTGTATCTACAGCCGCCGCCGATACCCGGCGCGGCAAACCCGGGTCCTGCGCGACACAAGCCCGATACCTCCTGAACGTGAAATGGGCACCAACGGCGAGGCACACAGCCCCCGCCGGCCAAACCCGACACCGGACAGGAGAACCCCCATGAAAGCCATCCAACTCGCCAACGCTTGCCTCTTCGCTGCCGTCGCCGCCTTCGCCAGCTTCAGCACCCAGGCCGCCGACACCCAGCCCGCCGAGACTTACCACTACGGCCAGAAACTGGACGTGAAGCGTGTCCTGGCCATCCACGAAGAGGCCGCCTCGCCGTTCGACTGCGGCATCGTCAACGCCCGCATGGACTACCTGGATTCCAGCGGCCAGCCGCACAGCCTGGCCTATCGCAAGTTCGCCACCGACTGCAACGAAGGCGGCTGATTCCCCTGAGCCGCGGCCATGCATGGCCGCGGCGTTTATTTCCCTGGCGTTTATCCCAAGCGT